>JANQLS010000029.1 GCA_028280485.1 Planctomycetota bacterium | reverse complement strand
CGCTTCGCGCTTGAAATAATGTTCGCGATTTCAAGCCCGAAGTGTAAACGAGGGTCGGCAACCAGGAGAGTAAATGGATGTGAGCGTATCGGGAAACCAGATTTCACACGGAACTGAAGTCCATAATGAATCTATGTTTTATATCAACTGTGCCACTCGCCAACGCTTCGCGCTTGGAATATTGTTCGCGCTTGAAATATCACGTTTGAAATGGGGGTGCTTGGATATTTGGAATTATTCCCTGAACGATTCTGTCCTGAACGATTCTGTCCTGAACGATTCTGTCCTCAACGATTAGGGAAACTAAAATCTTTAGCGCCGGTTAGTTCTCGTTTATAGGACTTGGGTTGTCCTGGGAATTGGAGGGCGGAGCCCGCACTCGAACCTATTCTTTCTTTGATTCTATTAGGCACGGTATTTTCGGTTACTGAGCCCTCATCGGATGCGCCACTCTCTTCCTGGATTGATTTTTGATGACGAGGCTTTCCGGGATTCTCGATGATGCGAGCAGCCACCTGGGAGCGAGTTACACTGAATGCGATGTATTCGTAAATCACTCCATTGTCTTCGGCGAATTCTTGAAAGGCCTTAAATTCGTGTTCTTGCCAGTGAGGGTAATTAAAATATTCATCGAACACGATAATAGTACCGGGCTTAATTCGCTTTTTGGCGAGCTCGAATACGGTTTTGGTTGAAGAATAGAGATCACAATCGATGTGTAAAAATGCAATATCACCTTCACTCTCATTAAAAAACTTAGGCGCCGTATCATCGAACCAACCTTGGTGGAGTTTTACATGATCTTGAACTGGAGGAAGATGACCCTTTCGAGAAAATTTTCCGATAGGGTTATTACTCCAAGCTTCAGGTAGCCCTTCAAAGGAATCAAAGCCGTGAATGGTTTGTTGAACTTGATTTCCGATTCTTCTAATCGAATTTCCATTGGCGACTCCAAACTCTAGATAGAGCCCATCTAATTTCACTTGAGTGAGACTGAAATCTAATAATGCTCCGGCATCTTCGAAGAAGGGAACTCCGCGCATCCTCTGATTGATATAGTAAACCGTGTCTTCTTTGGCTTGAAGTTGAAGGTCGAGAAGGATGCTCTTGGAGTACTGCCTCAGCATGAAGCTTCTGAAGAGTCGCTTAGTTAAAGTGCGTTTTTTGTTTTTCTTTGAAAAGAAACCCATGCTTCGTCTCACTCAGTTTGAAATACAGATGAAATAGAGCACCAAAAGGAGCTCCTAAAACCCATTAGTATTATGTCAGCAATCTCAATTTATGGTGGGGAAAAATCACTTATTTTTTTGCCACCATAAATGCGATCTCAACGGCGGCATTCAAGGGGAGTTCATTACAACCCAAGGCCATTCGAGCGTGACCCGCTCGTTCGCCCAGTACTTCTTTTAATAAATCGGAACAACCGTTGAGCACTTGGGGATGCTCTGTGAATCCGGACGCTGAATTCACGTAACCATCTACACGAATAACTTGAGACAAATGATCGAAGCTTCCTAATGCAGCTTTCATTTGAGAAAGCCCATTGAGAGCACAAATTCGGGCAGCTTCATATCCCTGATCAACGGTCAAATCGGAACCGACATGACCCGAATACTTCATCGCTCCCTCCCACATCGGTAATTGGCCTGAAATATAGATCACGCCATCATTTTCAACGAAGGGGAAATAGTTCGCTGCCGGACCAGGTGCCGGCGGGAGTTCGAGGCCGAGTTCTTTTAATTTTTCCTCAGGAGACATCGATCCATCCTCAATGTTATTAGGTTCGTCTTCAATTCTGCGAATTGTTACCACTTCAGTTAAATAGTGAAGCGGAGTTTAGTCCATTAAATGGGACTGGTGACTCAAATAAACTAACTTATCCGCAATCCAAAAAATTACCACTACGAACCCTGGGTTGGGAGGGAGAGAAGGAAAAATTGAAAAAATGAAAGTCTTATCTTTTGTAGAGAATTGAAGAAAGGAATTTGATGAATTACCGAATGAGCGAATCTGAAGATTAGGGTTATGATGTCTGTCGAAGCGAGTTTCACTGACTTCGTTTCTCTCCCTTCTTTTGATTCAGTTTTTCTGATTCAGTTTTTTATTTGGTTCGCAGTTCATTTTCTTTCAATTGGTTTTAAATTTTTATTTGAGTTCCGATTCAGGTCAGTCGTGCTAACAGATTTTCACCCCGCAGTTCAACATTGGTTTAAAAGTGAGTTTTCAGCCCCGACGAAAGCCCAAAGCCGGGGTTGGCCAGAAATTATCGCCGATCAACACACTCTTATTTCAGCTCCAACAGGATCGGGTAAAACGTTAACAGCGTTCTTAGCATCTTTAGATCGGTTGATTAAAAAAGGCCTCGAGGGAACGCTTAAAGATCAAGTTCATGTGGTGTATGTTTCGCCCCTCAAAGCTCTCAGTCGAGATATTCAGACCAATTTAGAAAAACCCCTTCAAGGTATAAAAAAATCGTTACTTGAGTTGGGTTATGAAGATGTTGAATTACGTACGGCCCTAAGAACCAGCGACACCACTTCCTCAGAACGCCAAGCGATTATTCGTAAGCCGCCTCACATTTTAGTTACCACTCCCGAATCCCTCTATCTTCTTCTGACGTCCGTTTCAGGAAGAGAACTTTTAAAACCCGTTCAAACTTTGATTGTCGATGAAATTCACGCTCTCGCTCCTGATCGCCGCGGAGCACACCTCAGCTTGAGTATCGAACGATTGGTGGAGCTCACCGGTCAGCGCGTTCAGCGCATCGGGCTTTCGGCAACGCAAAAACCCATCGAGCTTGTCGCTGAGTTTTTGACAGGGCTTGAGCCAGGTGACAGCCAAAAATCTGAGGGCAAAAAATCAAACGCATTCATTCCAAATTGTTCCATTATCGATGAAGGTCATAGCCGAAAGCTCGATTTAGCTATCGTCCATCCTGATTCTCCCCTCGAACCGGTGATGGCAGAAGAGTCTTGGTTAGAAGTCGTGCAAAAGATTGCCAAGCTCATCTTGGAACACGGAACCACATTAGTTTTTGTCAATACTCGAAGCTTCGCAGAAAAACTTTCGACCCAGCTTGAAAGTAAAGTTCGGCAACTCTATTCAGAGCTTGGCGATGATTCTTTTAAAGATGATTCTGAAAGGGCTGTGTTGGCTCATCATGGAAGTTTGTCTAAGGTGCTACGGCTCGAAGCCGAGAGGCGCCTTCGCGAGGGAAGTTTAAAAGCCCTTGTGGCAACGGCTAGTCTCGAACTGGGTATCGATGTAGGTGCTGTCGATTTAGTGTGTCAGTTAGGTCCCACCAAAACGGTGGCCACCTTACTCCAACGAGTCGGTCGATCGGGGCACTCGATAGGAAAGACTCCAGTGGGGAGAATTTTTCCTCTGACTCGAGAAGAGCTCATCGAATGTGCAGCTTTAGTGCGTTGTGTTCAAAGGCAAGATCTCGATCGTTTATGGATCCCGGAAGCCCCCTTAGATGTTTTGGCTCAGCAAATTGTCGCTGAAGTCGCTTCAGAGGGAGCGACAGAAGAGCAGTTGTTCTGTTGGATTAAACGAGCCTATCCCTATAAAAATTTAACCAGAGAAAAATTTGAATCGATTTTAGAGATGCTCGCAGAAGGCTTCAGCACTCGTAGAGGTCGAAAGGGAGCTCTCATCCATCGGGATCGAATCAACGGAACAGTGAAGGGGAGGCGTCAAGCAAGATTGCTCGCCTTAACCTCAGGAGGGGCGATTCCTGATAACGCTGATTTCAGGGTGGTTCTGGAGCCTTCCGATACTTACATCGGAACACTCAACGAAGATTTCGCCATCGAAAGTCGCATTGGCGATGTTTTCCAGCTGGGGAATTCGTCCTGGCAAGTGTTGCAAGTTTCTTCGGGCGTGGTTCGCGTCTCCAGTGTGCCGGGAGCCCTTCCCACGATTCCCTTTTGGTTGGGTGAAGGGCCCGATCGTTCCGATGAACTTTCAGTTGCCATATCTGAACTCTTAGAAAAGTTCGACACTGAAGATGAAAGTCAGCCGGCTTTAGTTCAATGGTTGAAGGACGACTATGGTCTTGAAGGGATCGCCATTCGTTCATTGAGAGATTACTTGGGAACTTCGAAGAAAGCCTTGGGGGGATTACCCACACTCAAGAAAATCATCATCGAGCGCTTCTTCGATGAAACGGGTGCTCTTCAGATCGCCATTCACGCACCCGTGGGGCGAAGAATTTTGAAAGCTTGGGGATTATCCTTAAGAAAGCGATTTTGCCGAACCTTTAACTTCGAACTCCAAGCAGCGGCGACCGAAGATGGTATTTTGATTTCCTTAGGTGAAAAGCATTCCTTTCCGCTCGAAGACATATCGAAGTATTTGAATTCTAAGACGGTTAAGGATGTTTTAATTCAGGCAGTTCTCGATTCACCGATCTTTGAGGTTCGTTGGCGTTGGAATACTACCCGTTCCTTAGCCGTTCCTCGAAGGACGGGAGGAAAGAAGCGCCCTCCTCAATTCCAGCGAATGGATGCTGAAGATCTGATCGCAGCGGTGTTCCCAGATCAAATTGCGTGTTTAGAGAATATTGCCGGAGAGCGAGAAGTTCCTGAGCATCCTCTCGTCGAACAGACCTTAAAAGACTGTTTAGAAGAGGCCATGGATATTCACGGCCTTATCCAGCTCGTTCAGGGGATTGAGAGTGGAGGCATCGAATGTATTTACCGAGAAGTGGTTACACCCTCCCCTCTGGTCGCACCGCTAATTCACGCTAAACCTTATGCCTTCCTCGATGATGTGCCTCTTGAAGAAAGACGGTCGATCGCGGTTCAAATGAGAGGAGTTTTAAATCCAGATGCTCAATCCGATCTCTGTGAGCTCGACCCTCATGCTATCGATCGCGCTACAGAAGAAGCCTGGCCCTCAGCTCGCGATCCGGATGAGGCCCATGATTTACTATTAGGAGTGATCGCCTTGGCTGAGGAGGATCTTCAACGAGATCCAGATTTGAGCGAACTTTTAGATACACTTCAGCTCGATCAAAGATTGATAAAAGTTACACTCCGAAAAGATAATGAAGGGATTAGCTACTGGGTGGCACTAGAGTCCTTACCTTTGTTTGAAAAAATTTATTCGAGTTCACAAGAACTAGAGGCTCCTTCTAAAGAGGAACTTCTGTCCATTATAGAAACTCTTCCTGTAGACCTTCGTCAGTGTGAATTCTCCCGTCAAGACGCTCTAACTCAATTGGTTCGTGGCCGCTTAGATGTCAGTGGTCCTAAAACCGTTGAGGCATTGGCCCAGTTGCTTTCATTGGAGCCCCATTTAATCGACCGCTCTCTACAGAGTTTAGAGGCCGAAGGAATCGTCCTCAGAGGGCAATTTACTCCCGGAGTTAAGGAACTTGAATGGTGTAATCGAAGAATTCTGGCGCGTATTCATCGACTGACCCTCGATGGTCTGAGGGCTAGAATTAAACCCGTCAGTGCGCTTGAGTTTTATCGATTTTTGTTTCGGTGGCAAAGGGTGAATTCTCCTGATCCCTTAGAAGGACCGGAGGGTTTGGTTGAAGCCCTAAAAATATTAGAAGGTTATGAAGCACCGGCCGGATCCTGGGAATCCGAACTTCTTTCAGTTCGATTAAATAATTACGATCCCCTGTGGCTAGACACGTTGTGTTTATCCGGAAGAATCGGTTGGGCGCGCGGTTCTCTCCCTAAGAAGGGATCCGACAGAAACAACTCTGGGAAAAACGATTCAAATTCTAAGTCTGCTAAAAGCTCTCCCCGGCCGCAGGGTAGTGCACCGAGCCGTCCCCTCAGCCGTCCCCTCAGCCGTCCACTCAGGACCAGCCCCATTCAGCTCTTCGCTCGGCCTCATTCTGAAGTGTGGTTAGAACCGATTGAAGAATCTGAAAACAGCACTTCGCCAAGTTCTAAACTCAGTCATGAAGCCCGGGCGGTATTTGAAACATTAAGGTCTGAGGGGGCATTATTCTTTGAAGAGCTTAAATTTAAGTCGGGATTACTCACGACTCAAGTTGAAAACGCCATCGGTGAGTTGGTGGCTTTAGGAATCATTACTTGTGACAGTTTTGCCGGCTTGAGGGCCTTACTTGCACCTTTGGTAAAAAGATCAAGGAATTCGAACGCTGGCAAAGAAGTCGAACTTGCGGGCCGTTGGAGTTTAGTTCGTCGCCCAGTAGCTCAGCTCGAAAAGGGAAAGTATCGAAACTCTGAAGAAGCACTTCGACAAGCGTCGCAGCTAGAAGCTTTAGCTCGGGCTTATCTCATTCGATACGGTGTTGTCTTTCGAAAGATCTTACAGAGAGAAAAAAATTGTCCTCCGTGGCGAGAACTTGTTCGCATTTATCGTCAACTTGAAGATCGTGGTGAAGTGCGCGGGGGGCGCTTCGTCGGTGGATTTACTGGTGAGCAATTCGCCTTACCTGAGGCCGTTCCTCAATTGAGAAAGATGAGAAACGAGCCCTGTGACGATGATCTCGTCGGAGTAAGCGCCGTAGATCCCCTAAATTTGGTGGGGATACTAACGCCGGGGGATAAGGTTGCGGCTCTCAGTACTCACCGAATCTTATTTAGCAATGGAGTTCCGATCGCTGTTTTGGAAGGTCGCCAAATACGAAAGCTATCGTTAAACGATTTAAGCGATGAGTTCGTTGAAAAGCAGCAATCACGGCCGATCCATGAATTGGAATCCGCGTTATTAAAAAATCCATTACCTCCGAGGTTGAGGTCTTATTATCGATAGGGTCGAGGCCCTTCGTTGAAGAAGGGTATTCCATTTATTTTTGGTGTTCACAGATTTCGATCCCTCGCTCAGAACCGATGGTCGCTTCGCTCCATCGTGTAAGTAAGCCTTTGGTTTACACACTTCCTAAAGCTTCGGGCTTCCCTGGCGATGATTGCCTGTAAAGCAGAAACCTAGGCAGATGTGATTACCTTTTCCAACAAGCCGTCGAATTTGAAATCATCCACCAGGGAAGCCCGAAGCTTTAGCGAGGGATCGAAACTCAATAAAATGTAAAAGCTCAAATTTGACCCACTCTTGAAACCCTACCTAAACCGAAGCTTTTTATAAATCACCACAGCCTTCGATATTCCTGCTGTTCAAAATCGTCTTGAGTTTCTGTTACATAAATAAAAGCTGATTCTAAGCTTTCTTCGTTGAAAATATATCGAGTACTGCAACCCTCAGTCCAAAATTTCTTCCGGTTGTTGTGAGAGCGTTTTAATGCAATGGTCGAAATTGCTTTAAGCCTTTGGCAAACAGTTTTGGGGTGTAAATTTTCAACACTAATTAAAGTATGGATGTGGTTGGATCTTACGCTGATAGCACGCAGAAACCAACGTTTAGAATGACAGTATGCGATGATCTCCCTTTCTAAAACGACTCGGTCTGAAGGAGATATATAGAAAGTCGTTTCAACCATTTTTTGTTGGGCGTACTTATAGAGATTTGTGTTTGGAGATTGAACTTCCTTTATCAATTTATTTTGCCAACCGCGGTTATCACCAGGAAGCCATGTTCCATAGGTAGTCCAGGTGAGGAGGTATGCGAGTGGAGGGTTTAAGTTTGAATCGGAGTTACCCATCTATATTGATTATTCAGGCTGAAAAATTGTATAGGGTTCAAAATTCAACTGTTGGTTTTATAACCTTAAAACTTGCTGATGTTGTACGTAGGGATTTAGTGCTGAATAGATGTCGTTGGAAAATTTGATTGGGGCTGGATTTAAGGCGGTGCAATTTTTTTATTTAGGCGTTCAAGGATTTCGATCCCTCACTCAGGATTGGTTATCGATTTGATCCCTCGCTAAAGCTTCGGGCTTCCCTGGTGGGTGATTTCAAGCACGGTGGTTTGATGGAAGAGGTAATGACCTTTGCCTAGTTTTCGACTTTGTAGGGCATTATGGTCAGGGAAGCCCGAAGCTTTAGCGAGGGATCAGAACGCCAATTGACTTTGCAGGCGATTCGGTTTTCGGATTGGGTGGGATCCGGCTCACGTATCAGGATTGTGTTAGATCGACTTTAAATGACCGGAACGCTTCAAATTTTGACTTGCCTCTTAACTCCTTTTAAATATGTGTCTTACGTTAAATTGTTTGCAGCCGACTTTATCCACGATCTTTCCCTAAAGTACTGATAAAGAATAATTTAAAAAAATAGGCACCAAATTCAGGCATCTCTACTTACATCTAATAGTCATTTACAAAGTAAAATAGATCGCTTGGCTCGTATTTAGTTTTTGTTGAATAAAGGTCGTTCCGACCTTTATTCAATCGCTCCAAGCAGTTCTACCTATGCTTCTGGCATAGTCCTTAAGGACTGCGGCGTCGCTCCACTAAAACATAGGCTGAAAGCCTATGCTGTGCTAATGGTAGAAAGACCTAGGTTCTTTCTACGTGATTTGCGTGATCCCACGTAAATATAATTAGTTCCTGTTGATTAAACAGGAACTAATTATTCCCTGGCTGGCACTCGCACTTCACTCATTTCATCGATAGGGAACGTCGAGAGAGAACATCGATAAGGTACATGGAGAATCCTAACTTAGAAGAGTTAGTTAAAAAAGCTTCCCAGGGAGACTCCGGAGCCTTCGAAGCCTTGGTCAGGAGCCAAACCGATCGTTTAAAGCGTCACGTCAACCATCGTATCGGAGTTCGATTAAAAGAAGCCCTCGATGCCGATGACGTGATTCAGGAAACTTTCCTTAAAGCTTGTAAGGCAATTGAAAACTTCGTTTGGAATGGAGAAGCCGCATTTTTCTATTGGCTCTCCCGCATCGCCGAACACGTCATCTTAAAGGCGAGCCAGAAGCAGCGAGTTTTCCTTCAAGTCGACACCGTTTTGGATGACCAAACCACTCCGGGGAGTCGAGCCGTTCGACAAGAACGACAAAAGCGCCTTGAAGAAGCTTTGATGAAACTTTCCCCCGACCACCAAAAGGTCATTCGGCTGACTCGCATCGAAGGTCATAAGATTGCTGAAGTCGCATTGAAAATGGATAGAAGCCCAAACGCGGTGAAAAAACTTTTAGCGAGGGCATTAGACCAACTGAGACTGCAATACGGTGAATCCACTGGCAGCATGAGACTTGAGGCCCCATTCCTTTTTGAAGGTGGGGAAGAAAATGACGGATAATCCATCGGGCATTCAAAATTTCGATCTTTCCGATTCCAGTCGCCACGCGATTGAGGAAGCGGTAGCGTCGTGGATTGATCGCCTTTTAGATGGAGAGAAGTTAGATCCACTCGAAGTTCTCAGTCAGCATCCTGGGATTGGGCACGAGATCATCGATCGTTTAGAAAGCTTTGTTAACCTCAATCAAGGTCATGATATTCAGCTTGAGCGATTGGGTGATTTCAAAATCCTTAAACGATTAGGACGCGGGGGAATGGGGGTCGTCTATAAGGCTCAACAAGAGTCTATGAATCGAGAGGTCGCCCTTAAAATATTGCCCGCTCCGGTCGCTGCCGATCAAACGGCTTTCACTCGTTTCCTTCGAGAAGCTCAGGCCGCAGGACGGATTCACCACCCAGCAGTGGTTGGTGTTCATTCCTTAGGCATCGAAGCCGAAACTCCATACTACGCGATGGAGTACGTCGAAGGAGAAACTCTAGCCGCAGTAAACTCCTCTAGGAAAAGTAAAAAACCGATTAGTGGTGTCGGCTTCTTTGGAGTTCAACCCGATCCCGCAACTTACTTCGTCGAAGTCGCCAAAGCGTTCTCTTCATTAGCTGAGGGTCTCCATCACGCCCACCGTGAAGGTGTCATTCACCGCGATATCAAACCATCGAACATCATGGTCGATGGTGAAGGTAAGTTACGCATTTTGGATTTCGGCCTCGCTTACTTTGGAACTCACGGAACTTTGACCCTTACCGGTGAAGTCGTTGGAACTCCACTCTATATGAGTCCGGAGCAAGCTAAGCGAGAAAAGATCCAAGTTGATCATCGAACGGATATCTACTCATTAGGGGCAACTCTCTATGAAGTGCTCACATTAGAGGCGCCCTACAAAGGTCGCGATCGACACGATATTCTTCGAAAGATTCTAGAGACCGATCCTCCTAATTTAAGATTTTATAAGACTCACATTCCTCGTGACCTTGAAACGATTGTTTTGAAATGTATGCGCCGAAATCCAAACGGTCGCTACAACAGTGCTCAGGCGATGGCTCAAGATTTAGAGCGATTCGTCAACGGGGAGCCCATCGAGGCTAAGCCTGAAGGGCATTGGGTGAAAACGGGTCGTCAAATCCTGCGCTACAGAACCAAGATCATGGTCACAACCGCTTTGATCTTGTCGGTATTCATGGTCGCGTGGTTATCGCTTGCGGTTTTTAAGTCGGAGCGTGATCGAAACCTGGCTGAATATCCAGGGAAGCTAAAAGAAGTCGTGGGAAAATTAAAATCCAGTGCGTGGATATTAAGGAAAGCACCATCTCCCATCGATGTGCCGGGAATCGGTTTCCGAGTTTTCCAACCGGGCGATTTTCAGGATGTGGTGAAGTTCGGGGGAGAAGACATCGTTCGTTCCGCATTAGCTGAATTAGAAGAACTCCATCGAAAGTGTCCTCAGGAACCTGAAGCGGTCTACCATATGGCGAAGGCTCACTTAGCCCTGGGAGATAAAGAAAAAGCGATCAGTGAACTCAAACGAACTTTAGCCCTCGATGAAAAGTTTTTAGCTGCCGTGGTGCTCTTGAAGAATTTAGATCGCGAGTCTCGAGCTAAAAAAGACTTAGAAGAAAATCCAACTGATTACAAAGATTCGTGGCTTCAACTTTGGAACAAAGCTGAATACTTAGAGAGAAAACGCCAGAATCAGCAAGCTGAGGAAGTATTCACTCAACTCATCAAGAGATTCGATTCTTCTCCTCCTCCCTATACGGGCTTTTTAATCAATTGTTATCTCAAGCGAGCTGCAGTTCGGTTAAACCAGAAAAAGTTCGACTTAGCTGAAGAAGATTGCGTTATCGCTAGGGGGATGAACGCCGATCTTCCAATCTCAGAATTGATGCTGGGAGGAGCCTACCTCAAAGCTGATAAGCCAGAGCTTGCGCGAAATACATTTAAAAGGTTGAGGGAGAGGTTTCCTGATCTGGATGTCGTTCCTTTTTGGATCGCAAAAGTTTACTTATCCGATCGCGATTGCGATTTGAGTGAAGCTTTAACTTGGGCAGAAACCGTTCAAAACAATGCTCACCGTGAAAGACTGGTTACCTACTTAAACTTGAGGCTGTCCAATTGGGACAAAGCTATCGAAGCGAGTCAAAACCTTATCGAATTCGACAAGAGTCAATTGATTTCCCATCAACTCTTGGCTTCCTCCTTGATTAAAAAGATCGATCACTCTTCAGGCCCTTCTGGGATACAGATCAACCAACTGGCGTCGACTTGCCTCGATCTGATGAAGATTCAATCCGAGAATCGTCGATCTCGTTACTTGCTGTTCTCAGGTTGGGAACTTTTACGGAAAGAAAAATTGAAGTCAGATTCAAAGCTCGATTGGGCTGAAGATGTTTTTAAACAAGCCGCTCAAAAGGCATGGATTAAGCTTCCAGTTTACTCTTCTGAAATTCGGGTGATCGATGATTTCACTCGTGATCCGAAGCTACGTGAAGATGCCCCCTTAACATGGAATACCATCGATGAATGTTGTCCCGGAAAGATGGAATTTTCTCCACAAGGCCTCCGATTGACCAAGCTCAACTCTGAAAGATCTTGGGATGCGTGGATGGTGAGTGATGAAGTCTTCTCTGGAGATGTGAGCTTAGAACTTTCAGGGGAGGTGGGGAATGACAACCTCTACGCCCACCTTCATGTGGAAGTGGGAACGTCCTCTTTATACTATGGCGGTATTGAAAGTCGTGGCTATCTTCACATTGGAAAGTGGGAACACGGTCGTCTCGTTATGAGAGAAACAAAAGAGATCGAGATGTCGCTTCAGTCTAAAGTTCATCTTCAGTTGGAATCCCGCGGAGATACGGTCGAGCTTCGCGTTTGGCCTGAAGATGGCGTTAAGCCACAAGAACCATCGCTTTCATTAGTAGATAGTTCTCTTCGCTTGGGAGCGATCGGCATCGGGACGGGTTCTCATCCAGCGACGATTTCACAGGTTAAAGTTCGATCGAAGTGATTCATCACTTGAGTTTATCAGTAGGGTTTACATTTAGTTTCTTTATGTTTGAGAGAGTTCTTAGTTTCAGTTTTGTTCTGATATTAGGGGTGGTTGCGACTCAGCTCGTGAGTTGTAATTCAGCTCTTTATCGACATCCTGTGGATAAAGAAGGTGAAGATGTGCCCTTTCCCGATTTATGGCAGAGTGCCGATGAGAACCACGGTGGGGCTGTCTTGGATGGTTGGGTGAAATCTTTTGAAGATTCAGATCTCAATGAAATCATCAAAGAAGCCTTAGCCCACAATCGAAATATCCTCCAGGCCGCCGCCCAACTCAAAGCGGCGAAGGAGGGAGCTATTATTTCACGGGCTCCTTTGTTTCCGAGTTTATCGGCGAATGGTTCCGGTTCGGCAGGAGGTGTCAAGGTAAGGGAAGCGGGTGATCTCTCCGATTGGCAAAACGGTGAAAACTACAGCCTGTCATTAAATTTATCCTGGGAGATCGACTTGTGGGGACGACTCAGGAATATTCACCAAGCTAGTGAATACGATTACGAAGCTTCGGTTGCTGATTACAGAGCAGCGCGTTTATCTCTCGTCGCGAATACTGCGAAGTCTTGGATGAATTTGATTACAGCTCAAAAGCAGGTGGAACTCGCAGAAAAAACTCTGAATAGTTTCCAGGCCAACTTTCGCATCACTGAACGTAACTACAAAGCCGGCGATTTAGGAACCAGCGCTTTGGATGTTCAATTTGGTAGGAACAATGTTGCTTCGGCTGAACGTTCATTAATATCTAGGAAGCTATCTCGAGATGAGGCGCGAAGAACATTAGAACTTCTCTTGGGGCGTTATCCCGCAGCCTTGATTCAAGGGCGAAATACCTTGCCGAATCTCCCGATTGAAGTTCCTGCGGGTTTGCCTTCAGAGCTTTTGATGCGGCGCCCCGATCTCGTTGCCGCTGCAAACGATTTGAAAGCCTCGGCGGAGAGAGCTTTAGCCACCAAGAAATCCTTGCTGCCTTCGATCCGATTAACCGGCAGTGGTTCGGTGACGAGCGAAAAATTAGCTGAGCTCGTTTCTGATCCCGTCACGATCGCTCGAAATATTGCCGCCTCGATTTCCCAACCCATTTTTGAGGGGGGAGAGTTGGCAGCCCGAGCAAGACAGAGTTTTCATACAAATGAAGCTTTGGTGCAATCGTTTGCCAATTTGGCGCTTCGAGCTTTTAGAGAAGTCGAATCCGCCTTGGCGAGAGATCGATCATTGAAGCTTCAAGAACAGTTTTTGAATATGGAGCTCAATCAAGCTAACTTGGCTGAGGAACAAGCTTCGAGGCAATATTCGGAAGGGATCGTTGGGATCCTTTCTGTCTTAGAAGCCCAGCGTCGAGCAGTGAACGCACGTTTTGCGATGATTTCACTTCAGAACGAACGCATTCAAAATCGAATCGATTTACATTTAGCTCTCGGGGGGGATTTTGAAGTTCCAAATGAAGATAACCCGATTAATGATGAGACTGAGAGCTTGGAATTGAGAGTAGAGAGCGCGGAAGATTAGGATGAATGACCTCAACCCACAACCTCAAACCCCGGGAACTCGATGGATGGGGATCCTGGTTCGGTTATTGTTGGCGGCTAGTGTTTTAGTCGTTGGTTGGCTCGGCTATTCCTATCTTTCAGTCGAGCCCGAAAAACCTAAACGGGCCAAGGGAAAGCCACGCCTCCTCAGGACGCGAGTTGTTGAAATTCAGCGAGAAGATTTTCAGACGACGATTCGAGCTCAAGGAATTCTTCGTCCCCACAATGAGATCACATTAAATCCTCAAGTCTCTGGGCGTATCGCGAAGATCCATCCTGAATTTGAAGACGGTGCCTTCTTTGATAAGGGCGATATTCTTTTTGAGCTTGAGACCGAAGATCTCCTCGCTCAAGTAAAGATTGCCAAGGCACAGGTCGCCCGGGCGAACGCTTCCTACCTGCAAGAAGATACTCGATCTAAACAAGCACGACTCAATTGGAACGATCTGGGTTACAAAGATGAACCTAATAAGTTGGTTCTCAGGATTCCTCAATTAGAAGAGGCAAAAGCAAACGTCGAATCCGCTGAAGCACAACTCGAACGGGCAAATCGTGATTTAGAGCGCGCCAAATTTAAAGCGCCCTTCGATGGCCGAGTTCGAATACGCAATGTAGGGGAGGGTCAAACCGTCGGGCCGGGTACGCCACTCGCTACCGTCTTTGCGATCGATTATGCGGAAATTCGATTGCCGATCTCTTCACGTGATATGGCTTATCTCGAACTTCCCGAAGGTCCTGAAGATCCGCCCATCGAAGTAAAACTTTTAGATGGGTTCAATGAAAAGAATTCCACGATTTGGAACGCCAAGATCATACGCACTGAAGGTGCACTCGACCGAAATACGCTAGAACTCTTTGCTATCGCTCGGGTTGAAGATCCTTTCGGAAGAAAAACCGGATTACCACCGTTACGAATTGGGCAGCCCGTTACTGGGCTGATTTCAGGCAAAGTATTAAAAGACGTTGTGGTTATTCCCCGAGAGGGAGTGAGAGAGCTAAAGCGGATCTATCTTATCGATAAAGAAGAACTCACTCTTTCTTCTCGTACCATCGAACCTCTTTGGTCTGACCAAACTCGAGTTGTCGTCGAAGATCCCACCATCGATGCCAATAGTTATCTTTCGACAACCCATCTTCTCTACGCTCCTGAGGGAGCTAAAGTCGAAATCATTCCTGAACTGAATGACGATAATTCGGATGGTGATACTGAAGTGACTCTGAAAAACCCCTCCACGAATTCGAAGGGGGATTAAAACGATGATTCGTTGGTTTGCAACAAACGGCATTGCCGCTAATTTCTTGTTAATCGCCATCATCCTCGCTGGGGTTTATACCGCTTTTTTTAAAATCCCCCTCGAGGTGACGCCTTCGCGGGAGTACGGCTCCGTTCGCATCACCATGCCCTACCGGGGTGGGACAGCGAAAGATGTGGAGAAGGGTATCTTAATCCCCGTTGAGAAGGCCTTAGAAGGTGTCAACGGAATCAAGATGGTTCATGCCGATGGCTACCGCGATTTCGCTAGCCTTTGGGTGGAAGCGGTCGACGGGTACGATTTAAGAGTTTTGATGGATGACGTCAAAGCTCGCATCGATCAAATTCCCAACTTCCCGCGGGAAGCGGAGCGACCGCGAATTTATATTCCGAATACGAGTCAATGGAAAGAGGTTCTCACGGTTGCGATTACCGGAAACCTCAACAAACATCAGCTGAGAGATGTCGCTCGTAGGGTTCAGGAGCAACTCTTAGAAATCCCGGGTATCAGTCAGGTTGAGTTGAAAGGGGAGAAAGACCCTGAAGTTTCGATCGAGGCGGATCCCGAAAGGCTCCAAGCCTTCAATTTAGGTTTGAGAGATCTCGCCGATGCGATTCGTCGGTCATCGATCGATTTACCCGCAGGTGCGATTCAAAGTGATAGTGGAACTCTGATGATTCGTACTCGCGGGCAGGCTTTTCGTCAGGAAGAGTTTGAACGCATCATCGTTAGAGCATCAAACGGAGCTCGTGTTCGACTGAGCGAAGTGGCCACTATCAAAGATGGTTTTGTCGAAGGGGATACTCGTCATGAATTTAACGGGGAGCCCGCTCTGTTCGTCGAGGTCATGCGGACCGGGAACGAAAATGCGATCGAAATTTCTAACAAAGTCCATGAGTACGTAGAATCGTCAAAGACGAAATTCCCTGAGGGCATCAACCTCTACATTTGGGATGACGAATCGGTATCTATTCGGGGCCGACTCGGTACCTTGAGCACTTCATTGATTCAAGGGTGCATCTTAGTCTTTTTAATCTTAGGTCTCTTTTTGCGCCCTCAAGTAGCCTTTTGGGTGGTGATGGGAATTCCAGTATCCTTTGCCGGTGGAATCATGTTGATGCCTTATCTGGGTGTCACCGCCAATGTGATGAGCTTATTCGGTTTCATCATCGTTTTGGGTCTGGTTGTCGATGATGCTATCGTTACTGGGGAGAACATATTCAGTAAATTGAAAACGGGGATGGATCCTCTCGAAGCTTCCGTTAAGGGAACAGAGGAAGTGACGGTGCCGGTGACCTTCGGGATCCTGACAACCGTCGTTGCCTTCTTACCCCTTTACTTCTTCGATGGAGATTGGGGAGAGTTTGCTCGTCAAATCCCACCGGTTGTTGCGCCCGTTCTTTTGTTTTCACTCGTTGAATCGAAGCTGATTCTTCCCTCTCACCTCAAACACTTGAGAGTGGGAAGAAAGAAAATCAATCTTTTAGGGCGGATACAAAAATCGGTGGCCGAGGGATTGGAATGGCTCGTAGTTAAAGTTTATGAACCTTCCTTAAAGTGGGGAACTCGTTATCGCTATATTGTAGTTTCTTGTTTCATAACCATGGCTTTATTGATGATCGGGTATTGCCAGGGTGGACGTTTGGGATTTGTTTCAATCCCCAACGTTGATCGATTAAGAGTTACCGCTTATATCCATCTCCCGAATGATGCATCTGATGAAAAGGTTCGCTCTTACATCGATCGTATTGCTTCAAAGGCTGAAATTTTAAAACAAGAGTTTCAGGATCCTAAGAAAGGTACCCTCATCTTAAATGTTTTGAAGGTCAGCGGAGCTCGACGAGCGGGAAGTTGGTACGAAAAAACAAAAGGGCTCGTTTCCGTTGAAGTCATGCCCCCAAGTGTCCGTTCAGAGCCTGGGCCAAAGAACTTCGTCATCGCTAAAAGATGGCGAGAGTTGATCGGCGAAATTCCTGAAGCCATCACCTTCAATGTTTGGGGGGAGCGAACAAAGGGCGGCCGAGATGATGAAGATCAACAGCCGATCGAACTCGAGCTCCGAGGAGCAACTACCGAAAAGAAAAATGAAATCGCCCGTAAGATTTCAGATTTGTTCAAAGATCGTGAAGATATCGCTCATTCTTGGTCTCGAATCAATTACGGCCAAGAAGAGCTAGAATTCACTTTAAAGCCTCGTGCTTTAGAATTGGGAATCACTCAACAGAACTTTGCGCAGCAAGTTCGCCAGGCATTTTATGGGGAAGAAGCACAACGGATCTTGCGGGGTTACGATGATCTTCGAGTTATGGTGAGGTTGCCAGAGAAGGCGAGAAAGTCACTTCACACTTTAGATCGCTTAAAGATTCGAACTCCAGTTGGAGCTGAAATCCCACTCGCTACAGTTGCGAGTGTAACCTTTGTAAGAGCACCATCCTCAGTCGAGCGAAACGCCGGGGCGGAAGTGATTCGCATCGGCGCCCAGCCCGCTGATGAATCTGTGGATATTATCAAAGTTGTCAATGAGCTCGATCCTCAAATTCAAGAGTTAGCTCAAGAAGGCGATAATCTTTCGATTCAATATACCGGATTCATCGCTGAGCACGAGGAGTCACAAAAGCGAACGATCCTTGGATCCATCGCCTTGATGTTTACGCTCTTTGCTCTATTAGCCATTCCCTTCAAGTCCTTGGTACAACCCATATTTGTTCTCTTGGCCGTGCCCTTTGGCATCATCGGAGCGCTTCTCGGGCATATCATATTAGGGATCACTCCTTCTTACCTCTCTATCTTCGGGATGCTGGCTTTAGCTGGAGTGGTTGTGAATGATTCTTTAGTCATGGTTGACTATGTGAATCGAAGAGTGAAGGCAGGAGATGATTTGAAACAAGCCGTCTTGAATGCAGGGGCAAGAAGGTTTAGACCAATTATTCTCACTTCGGTCACTACATTTGTTGGACTCGTCCCCTTGCTCATGGAAAAATCGTTACAAGCACAGTTTCTAATTCCGATGGCGGTATCCTTGGGAGCAGGAATCTTATTTTCGACTGCAATTACATTGTATTTGATTCCATGTTCACAATTGATAGCCAAGGATATTGGTGAGGGTCTGAAAGGAATTAAGGATTGGTTTTTAAAACCATTCACCGTAGAAGCAGAAGCACGTTCACTTGAATGAAGCAAGTAAATGAGGAATGTGAGGATACAAACATTGGATAAGCAAGCAGAGACCTCCGCGGGTAAATCAAAAATCTGGAAACTTGGAGTCCTCCTTGGGCTCCTTGTTATCGTCGCAAGTATTATTATTTTTGTTCAAAGTCAACAGGAGGATGATCCTTCAAAGTGGTTACCGGGTGAACAAAGTTATCAATACTCTGACCCATTAAGTTTTAAATACTCAGAAAACAACTTGTGGGGGAAGGTCGACAAAGAGATGTACCTTCCTCTCAATCATCCTGAGTATATCGGGGTGAATATCGCGAATAGAATTATCCGTGATCGGGACAAGGTCTATTTAGTTCAGGCTGAACAAGGGAACTATGTTTATCCTGATTTTTTGATGGCAGTCCACCACGTAATCAATACTGAAATCGATTCCAAGCCGGTGATGATTACCAACTGTGATCTGGCCGGAAGTTGCGCGCTCTATTCACGAAAGCTGAATGATCAAGTCTTAAGTTTTGGTATTAGCGGACAACTTTATGAAGGTAATATTGTTCTCTATGATCAGGAAACTGATTCTCGATGGTTGCAAATGAAAGGTGAGGGAATTTCTGGCCCCCTTGCCCATAATCGCTTAACGCAGACTCAAAGCCCATCGTCGACGACATGGGAAAAGGTTAAGAATTTAGAGAACTTGAAGGTATTAAAACCGGTTAGGAAATTAGAATATTACCGTTCGATTCACAATCGAATATTAAAAGATCAGTTTGGTTTACAAACAGTTTTGCCGAACGGTCAGCCCGATCCGCGCTTAGATCCCTATGATTTGGGTATCGGGATTTCGGTTCATGGCGAGAGCCTCTTTGTTCCGGTTTCTGTCGCGTATTCTTGTAGAATGATTCAGATGGAAGTTGGCGGCTGGTCCCTTGTTGTGGTCCGAGATGAAAAAGACATCATAGGCATCTACAGGAGATTCTTCGGGGGGCAAAGGCTAAGTTTTAAGCTTCACGACTATGGTAAAAAATTAATCGAGACCAAAACTCAATCTATTTGGGATTTCAATGGGCGGTGTATTGAGGGATCTTTGAAAGGAGAGCGATTAGATTCGCCCCGATACAGCCAAGCTTATTGGTATTCTTGGTCTAAGATTCATCCAAAATCAAAGATACAGGATTGTTAACCTGATTATTTTTTGTGATTAGTAGAAGGCGCTGGGATCCTTCTTTAGGGTTGAAACGCAGTATACCTATATTTACTACCGGAGAGGGTCATGGGAGTATTTATCAAGTTAGCGTGTCTTTTGGTGTTCTCATTCTTTTTGAACGGCCAAAACGTGGCCCAAGAAGGTCCTGAAGACATCAAGAAGCGTCGTCAAGAGCTCCTCCAAGAGTACGATAAAAATAAAGATGGTCGCTTAGATAAAAATGAGCGCGAAGCTCTTCGCAAGGAACGTCCTTCTCGGCAAAGTCGAAATGGACGGAACGATCGTCGCCGCAGAGGAGGCTTTAGATGGCCTGAAGAGGTCGTGAAGCGCTTCGATGAGAATGGTGATGGCAAGCTCGATGATCGCGAAGGCAAAATCGCCGGTGACACTCTGAGAGCCCGGGCGGCGGAACTCGAAAGAGAATACGATGCGAATGGTAATGGGCGCTTTGATGGCGATGAGTGGAACAAGCTTGGGCGAGATGTGAAAGCCGGGAAAGTTAAAGATGTTCCGTTCTGGTTTCGTTGGGAACAAAATACCTTGAAAGCTTCGAAGTTACTTCGATGGGAAACTTTCGATCTCAACAAAGATGGTCGTCTCAATGAACAAGAATTGAGAGTAGTTCGAGAAAAATTGAAGAATCCCGATGAAGGAACACGGGTTGAGGTTTCTCCCACTCGAGTTGTCACTCGTGAATGGCCCCCTGAGCGTGACGTTTCTGAGGATTCAGAAGAGGAAAACGCTGATAGGGAAGGTGACGATCCACCAAAACCAAAGATTGGAAAACTCAATATCAGTCGATCGGGAGGCTTTTATTCGAAGCCTATCGAAATCCAGCTATCAGTAGCGACCGAGGGTAGTGAAATTCGATATACCTTAGACTCGAGTGAGCCCACCCTTACAAACGGTTCCATCTACAAAGAGCCGATCAAGATCGATAAAACTACGGTGCTGAGGACAGCAGCCTTTAAAGATGGTTTTCAAACTCGCCAACCAAAAACCAGAACTTATATCTATTTAAAAGATGTCATCCACCAGTCAGCGGATGGCCTACCTCCTGCGAATGCTCCTTATCGTTGGGGGCGAAATCTTGTTGACTACGGTATGGATCCAGAGGTCGTTAAAGATCCTGCTTATAAAGATAAGGTCATCGATGCCCTAAAGTCTCTACCCTCAATCTC
Source organism: Planctomycetota bacterium (assembly GCA_028280485.1). GTDB lineage: Bacteria > Planctomycetota > UBA8108 > UBA8108 > JACQVS01 > JANQLS01. The sequence continues at coordinate 4,400 of JANQLS010000029.1, read as the reverse complement.
CTTGGTCGTCGATCCTGATAAGTTATTCGGGGAGTACGGAATTTATGCTTACGCTCGAATGTCGGGGCGGGAAGCCGAGCGAATGGGATCCCTTGAGGTTTTAACTCCCAATTTAAAGGAGGGAATGCAGGTAAATTGTGGAGTACGTATTCGAGGGGGCTTCAGTAGGACTTCTCGAAATCCAAAGCATGGGTTCCGCCTGTTTTTTAGAAGACAGTACGGACCTGGGAAGCTTCGTTACCCCATGTTTGGAAAAGATGCAGCACAAGAGTTCGATAATGTAGATCTTCGCTGTTCCCAAAATTACTCATGGAATATGGGGGGAGACGAGCGAGGTCTCTTTGTTCGTGATCAATTTAGTCGCGACCTTCAACTTGCTATGGGTCAACCCGCGGCGCGAGGAGACTACTACCATCTCTATTTGAACGGGCAGTATTGGGGGCTATTCAATTCTTGTGAGCGAGCTGAAGCCAGCTATGGAGCTTCTTACTTTGGTGGGACAAAGGAAGAATACGATGTCATCAAAATGGAACGTGGAAGGGGAACTTATGCCACTGATGGTGATATGGAGGCTTGGACTCAGCTTCAAGATCTCTTGGATGAGGATCTTTCAAAGCCTGAGCATTACCAGAGATTACTAGGGAACAATCCAGATGGTACTCCAAATCCCGAGTATGAAACTTATGTTGATGTCGATAACCTGATCGATTACATGTTGATCATCTTTTGGTCAGGTAATTTAGACGCGCCTGTAACTTGGTTTGCGAGAAATCGACATGCGAATAATTGGTACGGTATTCGAAACCGGAACGGCAAGGAAGGATTTCGGTATTTTATTTGGGATGCCGAACACACTTTACTCGACACTGAAGTCGATCGAACTGGGCCTTTCCCCGCAGGTGAAGAGCTTCACGCGAGTAATCCCCAATGGGTTTGGCAACGCTGCTTAGATAATGAGGAGTTTCGCATTCAGGTTCAAGATCACATCGAGAAGCGATTTAAGGGGGTCTTGAGCGTTGAGTCCTTGACTCAAAGATTTAAAAAGCGCACTCAAGAGATTGAACAAGCCGTCATCTGTGAATCCGCTCGTTGGGGGGATGCGGGAAGAGCGAATGAAAAGCCTCGTACCCGTGATCAACACTGGCGAAAAGAGGTGAAGCGAGTTCTCGAAGAATTTGTTCCTCGCCGTCATGATGTCGTCCTGCAACAACTTTGGGAGCACGGACTGATTTCAGATTTGAAGGCTCCCACAATAGAAACTCAACGCTTCCCTGCTTCTAAAGGTGAAGTTGTGAAGTTAGGGGCGGATCAAGGTGAGGTCTACTACACAACCGACGGAACAGATCCACGCCAATTGGGTGGGGGGATTTCTAAGGCAGCTAAAAAGTACTCTAAATTTTTCACAATAAACGAAGGGGTGAAAGTCTCCGTTCGAGTAAAATCTGGAGAGGAGTGGAGTCCGCTCAAAGAGGTGACTGGAGCGAATCCTGAAGCAGCAAGAGTTCGTTAGTCTATTAATCCTTAGGTGAATCTTATGAGTAAGATTGCAATTCCAATTTGCTTAAGTTTTTCCATCATGGCCATCGTATTGGCGGGGTATAGCGGTATCCAAGCCCAAAAGGAAGCTCCGGTTGAGGAGGGAAAAGCTGAACTCGTTGGTAAGCTATCTCAGCTTCAAGAAACGTTGACAGCTTTAGATGGGCGTATTGCAAAACTTGAATCTTCGGCTGAACAAGTTGTTTCTCAGGGGAAAACCAAGAGTAAGTTTGTTTCTCCTCGTCTTAAACGAGCCCTGAGAAAGAAAGCGGAGAACTCTACTGGTGATCCTTCGGTTGAAGAAGCCTTAGAGTTGACGACAGATCAAGTGGCCAAAATTCAAAAACGATTAAGTGTTCTCGAAGACGAAGAACATATCGCGCATCGAGCTCGTGAGGGTCGAAGAATCATTCGAGAGAAGGAAGCCGACAAATATCGTGTTGTTGTTTCAGATACGAATCGGCCAATCCCCGAACGTCTCCGAGCTTTCTCTGAGCTCCGCGAAAGGAGAAGTATGGATGATGGTTCGCTCGTTACGATGCTCGACATGGTCACAGATACATCGATCGACCTCAACATGAGAAGAGAAATTGTTGGGCATTTCGAGGGAGTTCGTTCGGAAGCGCTCAAGGAGCCGATGATGCACGTCGTCACCCAGGAACAAGATCCCAAGATGCGAGCGATGGCCTTAGAAGCTCTAATGTATCACGGGGGGGACGGTGAGGTTATGCAGTTGTTTGAAAATGTCAGTCAACAAGATGCCAATCCTCGTATCCAAAATTACGCCAGAAGGTTGCTTCCAAAAGCTGAATGGTTCGCCGCCCGCGCTGAGGAGGGAGACGAAAGAGAAGGTGCAGCTTATTACGATGATGACGACGATGACGATAAGTAATGTAGATTTCCGTTTTTCGATCCGAATTATGTTTTATTAAATTTTTTGAGTTTGGTTGCGATCTCTCGCTCAGGACTGATGGTCGCGTTGCTCCGTGCAAGTAAGCCTTCGGCCTACGCACTCCTAAAGATTCGGGTTTGAGGGGATGGTGGTTTCAATTGTGGTTGTTTGATGGGGAGAGTTTTATCAAAGATATCACTTTGAAGGCGATCGTTGCCTCCCAAGCCCGAAGCTTTAGCGAGGGATAAAGGAGCGTACTATAGCTAGTAAATCAGATATAGCCCAATTTTAAAATTCAGTACCAGGCTGAGGAACTTAGTAAGTCACCACTCTCTTCGATAATCCTGCCTTTTAAAATCATCTTGGGTTTCAGTTACATAAACAAACGCTGACTCTAAGCTCCTTTCACTGAAGATCTGTCGGTAGCTACAGCCTTCACTCCAAAATTTCTTACGTTTAACATGAATCGTTTTTAATGCGATTGTGGAAATAGCTTTAAGGCGTTGACATGCAACGATAACGTACGATAGTTTTCGCACTTTATAAATGAAGGAAGTCCTCAACCGTGTCGATTTATCGGTATCAAACAAAACCCCGATAAAACGGCCACGAGAGGAGGACTTTCAAAGTGAATTCTGATCATAACCCATTGGAAAGCAATGGGAAAGACCTTGGGAAAATCTTAAGAATCGATGAGCACCAGGTTAAAAATCACCTCGGTGATCTGGTGAGAGAGTCAGTTGAAGAGACTCTGAATAATATGCTCGAAGCTGAGGCGGAAGAGCTCTGTGGCGCTAAGAAATATGAGCGTTCAGGTAATCGTAAGAGCACTCGAGCAGGCTCTTATACTCGAAATTTAGAAACTAAAGCAGGTCCGGTAAAACTCAAAGTGCCAAAGCTCAGAGAAGTGAAATTCGAAACTGCAATCATCGAGCGTTATAAACGCCGCGAGTCCTCAATCGAGGAAGCCTTGATTGAAATGTATTTAGCAGGAGTTTCAGTTAGGCGAGTTGAAGATATTACCGAAGCGCTCTGGGGAACAAGGGTAAGTCCGAGTACAGTCAGTGATCTCAATAAGAAGATTTACTCTACAATAGAAGAGTGGAGAAATCGCCCCATCCAAGGCGATCATCCCTATGTTTATCTCGACGGGATCTGGCTAAAACAAAGCTGGGGTGGTGAAGTTAGAAATGTAGCGATCTTGGTTGCTATCGGAGTTAACTCTGATGGTTATCGCGAAATTTTAGGAGTTTGTGAAGGCACCAAGGAAGACAAAGAAAGCTGGAGAAACTTTCTCCGCCACTTAAAAGAGCGAGGTCTTTCTGGCTGTAAGTTAACCGTGAGTGATAAGTGCTTAGGATTAGTCGAAGCTCTGGGAGAGTTTTACCCGGAGGCTGATTGGCAGCGCTGTATCGTTCACTTTTATCGCAACGTCTTCAGTAAGACTCCTTCTAAGAAGAAAAAAGAAGTCGCAGCGATGCTGAAGGCGGTACACGCCCAAGAAGACTTAGCATCTGCTCAAGAGAAGTTAGAGGCGGTAGCCAGGAAGCTTAAGATAATGAAGCTTCAAGCAGCCTCAGAGCTCGTTTCAAGTGGAATGCATGAGACCTTGTCTTATTACAAATTCCCTCGTGAGCACTGGGTAAGAATCAGAACCAACAATCCTCTTGAGAGGATCATGCGGGAGATTCGTAGAAGAACGAATGTGGTAGGAAATTTTCCTGACGGGCAATCAGCATTGATGCTCGTTGCAGCTCGCTTGAGGCATGTAGCAGGCACTAAGTGGGCAACTATGAGATACCTGACAATGGATCACTTAGTAGAGCTTGAGAAAGATAAGACCTTTGCTTCTTCGGCTTAGATTCAGCTGACTTTATCGGCGCCTCCCCCATGGGGGAGGGAGGGCTCTGGAAGACCAGAGCGTTACTTGTATTTAGGACTTCCTCATCGAAAGTGCGAAAAAGACTGGACG
>JANQLS010000016.1 GCA_028280485.1 Planctomycetota bacterium | reverse complement strand
ATTATATTTGCGTGGGATCACGCAAATCACAAAAATAGGCTTTTAGCCTATTTTTAGTGGAGCGACGCAGTTCGAAGAACTGCTTGGAGCGTTTGAAAGTAGGTCGGAACGACCTACTTTCAACAGAAACTAATTATCTTCACAAAGCAAAAAGTTCTCGCAGCTAATCTCGTCATCGGTGGGATCTTCGCCACATGTCAAACCTGGCGGAGATGGAGCTGCAGTGCCTAAGAAAAGGTGTGAGAGTCCAGCGATCACATCACTGACGTCAACCTTATTACTATCATCGTAGTCACAAGCATCGACACAGGGAGGTTGATAACTTCCGACAAATTGATAGTCGAGGTTCGACACTGCGTCGGAAATATCTGCACTACCGTCGTTATTACAATCACCGCGAAGGAATCGAGTTTTCCCGGGGACCACCTCACCGATCTCAACAATTCCATGGACCTCATCGTAAAAAAATGAAAGGCCGGGGAAGCCGAGTAAGTCATTCCAAGACCCATTCGTGTGGTCTTTGCGAATGTGGGCGTAGTGCTCATATTGATTACCGTTGTTGGGTCCATTAGCAGAAGACCAATTTTCATAATCGGGAGTCTCCCCGTTGGCCCACACCCATTCCCCCTCGGTTTCAGCATCACTATAACCCAACCAAAGGCTGCGATTTTTTCCCTCGAAGTTGTAGAAGGTTGACATCAGCCAATCGTTCTCTTCCTTATCATTGACAGTCACCAAGTCTCCACCCAACTTCAGCGCGGCAACTCGTGCTATTGTCCAAGAAGAGGGCGCGAGCATGTGGTACGTTCGACCGTTGTCCGGATTGACTTCTGTGGCGAGGATTTCCGGCGGACTCATCTCTTCGATCGTGAAGATTCCCTTCGTGCGATTCTGGGAAACAGTATTACCTATCCGGATCAAGTACTCCGTCTTGGCTATTGCCCCGAAGCTGATATTGGCGAGAAGTTCAAAGCCGTTTTCATTTCCCATCCGTCCTGCTATAGCCCTACCCGGACCCTCGGGGCAACCAAACTGGTAAATAGCAACCGCAGTTGCACCATTTGTTTCTGGAGGGTGCACGGTATTGATTTGGTAAACGGCAGTCGAGGGAGCGACCCATTTGAACCAGACATCGTTTTCAATCTGACGCAAGCGGGGAACCATCAAGACACCCTCTTCTGGACCATCGGTTGTCGCATTTCCGGTTACGAAATGATGAGGGCCGCTACCCGTGATCAGTTGTGCAGAATCACAATTGTTCGAGCCTTGAGCACTCGCGAGACCGGTGAGAAGCAAGATAGAGGCAAAAGCCAGTAGAACTGTTGACTTCATGAATTTCGTCCTAAGTAACATTTATAGGGATGGCTTTTGTCGATCGGATTAAAGCTGAGCTTACCAATGAGCTGATCCAGCCTGAATACCATCCTAAACCCATGTTGAGATTCTAGATTGATGGAATATTTTAATCAAGATAATATATGAAATATTCTTTCAAAGAATTTATCATAGTTCATAAAAGGAAATTTCAAGGTATTCTAAAAGTGTGGACCGGTCATTATATTGGTGGGATTCGCACGACATTCTTCAGAGGAGCAAGCATAAAAGTGGTCACATTCGGACCCAGAGCACGAGAACTCGGAGGAGCCTTAAGGGCATCCTTAGACTCGATAGTAACAACGGTCTCCGGTCCGGCTCCTAGACCTACGGACTTAGCAGCCACGCTTAACCTCGATAAGTCCCTTGCTAGTAAGGTTGTACGTGCAACTCGAGCGAGTGATCCCTTGGAGACGCTTCACGAGTCTCCGGCTCCCCAAGGTCTTCTCATGGTCGTACGTGCCGCCGAATCCCGTGGGGTTTCGTCGGAGATCTGCGGGCAAGCTCGAACTCGGATTGATGAGTTTCGAGCTATGATCGATGAGTTTGCTGGTGGGAGAACCGAATTCGAAGCCGCACTTTCAGGTATGATGCCGGAGGCGCTCGATGTGGGGATGCGGCGAGCGAGTCAAGCAGCTTACAAGTGTATGTCCTTCATCCTCGGGTCTCGAGCTGATGTCAATTTCTCCGCCTCATTTATACAACCCTCTGCGAATGGTCTTCGCTGTGACGACGCGCATATCGGGGGCCAGCTGGGTTTACGACGCCTGAGTTACTCTTCCCCTATCACCCTCTTCGTCGGTGGTCTTGATCCTTCGAGTGCAGTCACTCCGGACTCCATCAATTGGGAATATTTAAATGGTGAGCCCCTCGGAACGGACTTCGAGAAGATCGTCATGAAGGAGTTTTCGAGCGCTGACTTACCTGACCTCGAAATCTTACCGACCAAGACACAAAGACGATTGCAGCTTCCAGCGGGGGCTCTCAACATCAACCAACCGATCGATGTCGTCCAGGCTATGGTTGTACGCAACGGGCATCTACGATACCAAACTCCCCCGGAGCATTTTCTAGCATCCTATAAAATGCAGCGTCCGTGTCGGGTGATGGTAATGGACGTGTTCCTTCACGAGGATGTTTGCCCCGGTGCGCAACAGGAAGTCGTGACGAGAGCTTGGACTCCAGGACCCCCTCTCCCCGATTTCGATCGCACAGACTTCGCTATCGACCAAGTACCTGCCCCCGTTGAGCGCACGCAGATCCCACTGGGTCTCAAAACAATTGGAAACAGTGACATTCCCCGATATGACGAAATGGTCGATCATGTTTTAGATCAACTGGGTTGGGATCGATCCCGTTTCCGAGGATACCGTTTACGCTGTCAGTACCCCATTCCGTACGTTACTTACGGTCAGCTCTTCGAGCTACCGACGAAGTGAGTTCTCAATTTCCCCGACCAGCTAAAGAAAAATTATAACGGTAATGATGCGATGAGTTTGTGGTATGGAGCCATCTCCGCCTCACGTGGGTTGAAGTCCTTTTTGTTAAACTCAAGATTTCGTCCCCTCGCTCACGTTTCGGGCTAGTTAAAGGTGTTTCTCAGAGAATTTACACCCTTGCTCTAATTCTTCTGCCCGGCGGTATCCATTGATAAATACAACCCAAGGGCCTCAACGGGACTTCGATGCGAAGTCTCGTTCATGAACTTCTTCTTGATCCGGGCTCGATTGTCCTGCGAAGTAGGCCTTCACCGATTTACCGTTCAGAAACTTCAAAAGTGTTAAATTGACCGCGATAGATCCCGTTCGTAGTGCCAAGGCTAGGCCTGACCAATAACCCTTGATAACACCGATAGCTATCAGGTCGATGAAGATGACGATAATCCCGTTTATTAAAATTGACACTCGGGCCTGCCAGATCACGAGCCATGCTCCTAATTTAATCGGGGCTAAGAGCATCAGTCCCCCGAGGCCAATCGTTGCTGCACACGCGAGTAATACCCACATCGAAATATCAAGGAAAGGTTCGTTAAAGGAATGGAATTGCATGAATGGATTATGCCAAAAGCCATACCGTAATCGATCTCCATCGGATCGGTCTACTATATCTACGAACCAGACGTACCCCCCGATCAGACCGCTGGTGATAGAGACGAGGGCCGCCAATCTTATAAGGAATACGACGCGTGATTTCATGATACCGTAAATCTTCTCCTAATAAGTTGATTCTAAGTTTTCGGCTTAAGGGCGATGAGTAGTCCTTGGTATACTTTGTTTTTAAACTATTAATGAAATATAGAATTTTATACAGAGAATTTTAGGCCGAAATAAATTAGACCATGAATTTTAAGGGAAGCCTGTTCGTTCGAACATTGATCACCATTCTGGTTATTACCTTCATCTTTGTGTTTTCCCTCATCGAAAACCATGGAATCAAAGACTATGTGTCCAAAGATTTAACCCTTTCAGCCAACGCTTCCCCCCTGACGTCTCCTACCAATAAGTGGAAGCCTAGGAAAGATCCGGCTTTCATTCCGTCCGAAATGTTCGAGATCGATCCCTCGCTTGAAGTGACCGTCTGGGCAACCACGCCACATCTCTACAACCCAACCAATATGGACATCGACCCTGTGGGTCGCATATGGGTTACAGAGGGTGTCAACTATCGTGGTCGACACGGGACGCGTAAGGCTGGTGACCGAATTGTTGTACTTGAAGACACCGACGGAGATGGCAAATGTGACAAGTCCCACACTTTTGTTCAGGAACAGGGATTGATTGCGCCCATGGGAGTGGCGGTCATCGATAATGTCGTTTACGTGGCGATGGCGCCCGATGTGATCGCCTATACTGACGTCAATCGTGACCTGAAGTTCGATCCAGAAATCGACAAACGCGAAGTGATTCTCACCGGCTTCAATGCCATCAATCACGATCACGGTTTGCATTCCCTCACCACCGGGCCCGACGGGAAGTTCTATTTCAACAACGGTAATTGCGGTGCGGTCTTTACCGACAAGTCGGGTAAAACTTTTTACATGGGCGGTACCTACGGCGGAAGTGGCCCCAGCTGGCTGGTCGATCATAGGAGAGTGTCAGGAAAAGTATCTGACGACGGACACGTTTGGACCTCTGGTTTTGCCGTTCGCATGGATCCCGACGGTTCCAATGTTGAGATCGTTAGTCACGGCTTGCGTAATTCCTACGAGCAGACTCTCACCTCATTCGGTGACATGTTTCAAAACGATAACGATGATCCACCAGCTTGCCGAACTTCTTATGTGCTCGAATATGGCTGCGCCGGTTACTACACTCGGGATGCTAAGCAACGCAACAAAGCCGTCAAACGTCCTGGGCAAGCCTACGCACGTGTGCATTGGAGGCAAGATGATCCAGGCACCATGGATGCGGGGGATGTCTATGGTGGAGGCGCCCCAACCGGTATTGCCTTTTATGAAAATGGCGCACTCGACCCGAAATGGAACGGGCTACTCCTCAGTTGCGATACCACTCTCAATACGATTCTTGGCTACTTGCCTAAACCGAAGGCCGCAACTTTTAGTCTTAAGCGTTTCGATTTCGTCACCACGAACTCAGAGAGAAAACTCGAAGGGTCCGACTTCGCTGGAAAAGACTCCTCTCAAAATACGGACGTCGACCAAGTTGCCCCCACGTTCTTTCGCCCCAGTGACGTAACTATTGGGCCAGATGGTGCGATCTATTTCTCCGATTGGTTCGACCCGAGGGTCGGTGCGTCCGCCCACCTTGACGAATCGTTCTCGGGAACGATCTATCGGGTTGCTCCACGGAATTTTAAATCAGCTATTCCCAAACTTAATCTCGACTCAATTGAAGGGCAAATTGCAGCATTGCGAAGCCCAGCCATTCACACCCGCTATCTCGGCTTCAGAGCACTCAAAGCAGAAGGTGCTAAAGCACTCCCTCAAGTTTCGGCTCTCATGAATGACGATAACAAGTTTATTGCGGCTCGTGCCGTTTGGCTTTTACCCTATCTCGGTGATTCTGGGGTGGAAACTTGTGTCAAAACATTAGAACACGAACGACCAGAGATGCGGGTTGTCGCCTACCGAGCTTTACGACGAGCCGGGCACGATATCGTCCCCTTTGCTCGACAACTTGCAAAAGATACCTCGCCACGAGTCCGAAGTGAAATCGCTTTATCTCTTCGAGATATCCCCGCCTCCAAAACCACCGACATCTTCGTTGAACTTGCGAGACGTTGTGACACGAGTGACAAGAACTCTGTTGAAGCCATCGGACTCGGGGCAGCTAAGCAAGAAAGTATGATTTGGACTGCTATCAAAGAAGGACTCAAACCCGGAAAGCCCGCTGAGTGGCCCGATCGTTTTGCTCGTCTGACTTGGCGCCTGTGGGGATCGGCCTCCATCGATGATCTCAAAGCGCGAGCAACTCATTCTGAACTTTCACTGGAGCAACGAAGGTTTGCTGTCGAGTCTATCGCCTTTATCGATGATGCCCGCGCGGCCAAAGTGATGATCGATTTAGCCAGCGATCGATCACCGCTCAAAGGAGACGCGACTGCCTGGTTACTTCGTAATTTGTCGGGCGAATGGGCTAAGCACGGCATCGAAAAAGCTCTTAAGGAACAAGGTATCTACGATCCGGAAACCATCACGATCAACTCTTCTCCGGTGCCGACAGTCCCCGCTGAAGCAAAACGAGTTTCAGTAGGTGAGATCTTAAAACTCAAAGGTGATGCCACTCACGGAAAGAAACTTGCCACTGCTCATTGCATTCTGTGTCACCAGATCGATGGTATCGGAGCGGACTACGGACCGAATCTCAGTGGCTGGGGGGCGAACCAAACGCGAGAAGTTCTCGTACGTTCCATCGCGGAACCTTCCGCCGAGATCTCCCTCGGATACGAAGGGACTGAGGTTTTGCTCAAGGACGGTGGTATCGTTCATGGCATCGCATTTAACAACAGTGACCTTTGGTTGAAAAATGCTCTGCCCCTCGTGATTCAATCGGCCGCTGGAGTCCTTCAACTCATTCCTAAAGACCGTATAAAGAAAAAAAGCAGCTTCAAACGCTCCTTGATGTACGACCCGGTGACCCTTGGCCTGAAAGCGCAAGATATTGCTGATCTCGCTGCATGGTTAAAAATTTATAAAACTGATGTCAATATAAAGAGCGGAGGGAGACCAATTACCAGAACGAAGTTCATTCGAAATTGGACGGTGGATGAAATCGCTACTTCTTGGGACAAAGAAAAGTCTAAGGGTGATCCCGTTCGCGGGAAGAAAATATTTGAGACGGCTCAATGCATCGTCTGTCACGGCGAGGACGGAAAGGGAGGATTAAACGGTCCTGATCTCACATCGCTCGAACTTAAATTAACAACTCGAGATCTTATAACTTCCATCATCGAGCCTTCGCGAAAAATCAACGAGAAGTACGCTTCGGAAACCTTGATCCTTTCGGATGGCCGAATATTAACTGGGAGGATAGTTCTCAGTGACGATCGCGCGACGCACTTGGAAATCATCACGAATATGTTAGAGCCAAAAAAGACGATCAAGGTAGCCAAAGCCGATGTGCTACGACGCCAGGCCTCAACCGTATCCGCCATGCCCAATGGTTTGTTGAATTATTTCAACGAGGACGAAATCATTGACTTGATCACTTACTTGATAACAAGCCAGAAAAAATCAAAGTAGTCGGCTCAGCCTCTGAGCCGATTTTTGGCGTATTGATGAGTTTTACTAAATAGCGAGCTCAAATCATGAGCGAGGATGAAAGAATAAATTTGCCTTAAAGTTATTAAACAACCTCACTGAGTTCTTGCCACTTAGTGTAGGTTCAAGTCATATAAGCTGCAATTCAATGTCTCATTAACGCTTCGGATTAATAATGTAGTAATATTCTTCAGAGATATCTTTCGTCACTCTCTTTTTTCTTAAACAGATACTGAGGCAACCAGAAGAAAAAGAAGACTCCGACTATAAAATTCGCAATAAACCAAACGGCATTCAATATGACTTCTCGATCCCCCTCAAAAACACCCACCAAAAGAGCCAAAGGAAATAAAGGGGATAAAAGAAGGTACTCGGGGAAAGATGAAAGTGGAACGTGGGCGTGTCCTTCCTCAAAACCCATCGTAAAGAACATTACTGAAATGGATGAAAGTAGATAACAGGCAATAAGCTTTAAAATAAATTTAAAAGGCTGGGCAGCATTATCATCGGTCATTCTTTTTCGGCTGTTCCATGATTCAAATTCCAAACGGGGCGAAAACCAACGGATAAAGATTTTGAATTTTGCAGCTGACTGATTCGGGCTGAAGAACGAACGTCGTCGGGCCTACTAGAGAAACTCCCTCCACGAAGGGCTCGACTGTCTTTAAAATTTTTTCCCACAAAGAAATGTTGATTTGGGAATAGATCTTCACACCACTCGTAGACATTTCCGTGCATTTGATGTAATCCAAAGGCATTGGGTTTAAATTGATTTACCGGTACTGTTTTACCCATCATGGTTCGCTGGTTTGATTTTTTATTTAATTGCCGATTCCTGATATTGGCCATCTCGATTGAAATTTCAGCTCCAAAGCTGAATCGAGTTGAAGTGCCAGCTCGGCACGCGTATTCCCATTGAGCTTCGGTTGGAAGTGTTAATCCGTTCTCTTTTGTATATTCTTGGATTTCTTCCCAATTGACGTTTTCAACGGGAAGGTGTTTTCCTTTAAAGTGAGAAGGATTAGACCCCATAACTTTTTCCCATTGCTCCTGGGAGACTTCATACTTCGCGATCAGGAAAGAGGGAAGTGTGACTTCCTGTTGAGGTTCTTCAAGGATAGACCTCCCCTTTTCATTCTCCGGGCTCCCCATCATAAATTTCCCTCCGGGAATTTTCACAAAGATAATACCCGTTCGGGAATGCTTGTATTCACGGAGCCCTTGAGCGTTTATAGGTAAAGTTTCGAATTCCGATTGAAATTCGTACCACTCGACGATGGTTTGCCAATAGATAGCAACAGTACAAATAAGAGTTAAGGAAGACAGAATTGCGAAAAGGAAAATGAATTTGCGATGTTTCTGCTTCATGTTGCCTTAAGTTAAAAGATCATGCCTCAGATAAATCTGCCGCCAAAATTTATGAACTAAGTATCTTCAAAAGAATTTGATGCCTTAATTTTACCTTTTCTTTCACCTTAGAGGAATTCATAAAAAGCTCAGTACCTGATAAACTTATATAAGTTTCTTCTTAAGTATTTATGAATTATGCCTAAGCTAATCACACCACTAATGACCTTGTTGATCCTGATTTGTTCAGCTCTAAATGGAGAACAGATCCATGTGATCACATGGAATGTTGAAAGTGGTGACAACGATAGAGATACAATCGCTAACCAGATAGCCGATCTGCAGGAATTCGACGTTCTTGGGTTATCTGAAGTCAGAAAATTAAATGCTGCTGAATACACCATGGCAGCGGCTATTGGTGAAAGTGGTATTTTTAACTCTGTAATTTCTGAAACCGGTAATGACGATCGCTTGTTAATCATCTATGACGAGTCTAAGTATGAGAATCTGGGTAAATATGAATTAAATGGAAGCGTGGCGGGATTTCCTGATCTCAGTCTTGGCAATCGAGTACGAGCTCCCTTGGCACTAAAATTGAAAATACAATCTTCTGATCTCCAATTTTTCTTCATGGTGAACCATCTCATCCGAAGTGATGCTGAAGAGAGACAGTATCAAGCTACTGAGATTCGAAAATGGGCTGAAGCCCAATCGATTCCAGTGATATGTGTCGGAGATTTTAATTTTGACTACAACCTTCCATCAGGTCCAGGGAATAGGGCTATGATGAATTTTTTAACTAACAATACATTTAAATGGATCCAGCCATCCTCCCTCATCAAAACTCAGTGCAGTAACAGATATAATAGCATCTTAGATTTTGTCTTTGTCTCTGGAGCCGCAAAAGAATGGGAAGCGAAATCGGAGATACTCGTTCGACCCAATGATTGCCCTGATTCCAACGAAACAAGCGATCATCGCCCAGTCACGGGCATGTTTGAATTCACTCTTGAAGAAAAAGTTTTTTTCATTAGAGGCGATGTCAACCGTTCTGGATCTATCAACCTATCGGATGCGATGTTTATTCTTTTCTACCTCTTTGTGGAAATAGAAAATCCCTCTTGTTTTAAAGCAGCTGATGTTAATGATGATGGGCGCGTAGATATCTCTGATTCCTTGTATTCCTTGTCTTATATGTTCTTAGGCACTTCACGTCCAATCACGCCTTTTCCGGTTTGCGGTGAAGATATGACTCAAGACAGTCTGAGTTGTGAACAATCAGGATTCGATTGTTGATGGATGTAAAGACCTGATCAGGACTTTACGTCCATCAACAGGACATCGCTTCATCTTTCCTCCGCTATCGCCCGGGCACGATAATACTTAAAATCATCAGGATGGAAGATGCCATAGATATCAACGGGTAATGTCGCTGGAAGTAGAAGCGTCTCCAAGCCAACTCCCAAGAATAGATCAACGACGGATTGCATGGCGAAGACGATTTTAAGAGTACCGTAAGTGCGAGATCCAGGCGCCGTTTTGTTATAAACGGGAAATTGTGTGAAGTGAGCTACTGTACCCCTATAACTTTGAACCGGAAGAGGGTAAGTGTAGTAAATAGAGTGAACGCTTAAACAACCCGTTAAAAGGAGAACTAATGAGGCTATGGTTAATGTTTTCACTGAGTGATGACTTTCCGCTAAATTTAAATTGTGCTACTCCCTATGATTGTGGCTCTAATTTATGAAATTTCCCCAAAAATCTACCAATATAGATAGCTATTAATTGTCGCGATGAGTCCTGCCCGAGTCTAATACTAGAATCGCCGAAAGACTTTTCACTCACTCGCTCGTTACGATTGGGTTACTTAGATTTAGGATTAATGTCGGTATAATGAAAATGATTTATCTAATATTTTCTTTATGAAGATAGATTTCGATTTTTTTAATTGTAACTCATTTATGTTTCGACACTTTCCAATGAAAATATTTTTGCTTGCTGTGCTGGCTGGACTCCCCATCGGTTGTTCCGAAACTCATCAAAATCCCCTAATTGAGATAAAAACCGATTTAACTCCTCTTCAAGGCTACTGGGAAGGTGAAGGGCCAGGAGGCATCTGCTCCGTTAACATCGTGGGTGAATCGCTCTTTTTTTATCGAGATAAAAACTTTTGGTTCGACACAAAGTTCACACTTCCTGACGACACCGATCCCCCACAGCTTCACGCCACAATTCTCAAAGACAACACGGGAGAAGATAAAATTGTCGGAGAGGTTGTTCCTGCTCTCTACAAAATAGAAGGCAAACAGTTGATCTTAGTGACCTACGGTGATCAAGGTCCACCCGATTCGATCGACGCAGAATCGGGCGTATCCAGTCGCTACGATCTCTTACGCCAAGAACCTCGAGAGGGACGTACGCACCCCCCAATGATAGAACACAAAAAATCATCTACCACTCAACGTAAACGACCTCCTCTTGACGAAACGAATCCTTAAAAATCAAGGGAGTATACCGTTCCACAGCTTATTAATATGATGTGGAAAATAGGGAGAAATTTCATTTATGGTGCGGAGGTCAAACTTTTATTTCGCTTTATTAGGACGGCTGATGATCGGTATTGAAGTAGCGGTGATTGCGGAAAGACCTATTAGGAGTGCATTCCTGAAATATAAATGCCCTATATCGGGATGGTAAGTGATGGCAGAGTTGAGAAGTAAAGCCATCCAAAGGATCAGTGCGAGAAACCACTTCATATCTATTTCTCAATTAGAATCCGGAAACACCCAAACCGGACGAAATCCAATATCAGAAGATTCGTCTTTCGAAGAATACCAATCCCGAGAAGCTGATCGACAAAGAGCAGCCGCGCTGCGCCAACTGCCTCCACGAATGATACGAGAACCATTTTCTTCAAAATGGGCTAAATCTCCATTCTTAGCAGCCTCGGATCGATAGTAATTGTTGTTATAAACATCCTCACACCATTCAAACACGTTTCCATGCATGTGATGTAAGCCAAAGCCATTGGGCAATAAGGTGTGAACCGGTATATTTGATTTCCATCCACGTTTTGGATAAATAACGGGAGACTCTACCTTATATGGATACCTGTTATTGAAATTGACTTGGTCTTCGGTGAGGTCTTCCCCAAAGAAAAAGGGAGTTGTGGTGCCCGCTCGACAGGCGTATTCCCACTGCGCTTCGGTTGGCAGTTGTAAACCGAGTTTTTGGCAAAAAGAATCTTCAGCCCCAAAACACTTTTCCCAAGACACATCGGTGACGGGTAAATTCGCCCCTTTGATCACAGTACCTCGAGCTTGTTTCCCCATCACCGCTTCCCAATGCCCTACCGAAACTTCGTACTTCGCGATCAGGAAAGGAGAAATCGTAACCTTATGTTGGTACTCGTGCCATAGATGCCCTTTTTCTTTTGGGGGGCTTCCCATGAGGAATTCACCTCCTGGTAAGTGAACAAAGATAATGCCGCTTTGTAGGTGCTCGAATTCCTCATATCCCTGTTCATTTTGACCCAAACCCTTAAATAGATCTTCGAACCTTCCTTTGACCCTGATTCGATATTTAGGACTTAATATTTTTCCAAATTTATCGTACCCGATCGTCTCTATCTCTGAATCCTTGCTTTCATTATTTGTTTCTTCAATTTCATCAATCGAACCTTCGTATTCGAATGATGATTTTTCTATAGTAAGCTCAATATCTATTTGTTTTGAATCTTCGAGAACGAGTTGATCTTGTTGAGGAACTTCCACCTCATTCTTAATTAATTCGTTATTCTCTTTTTCTGTTTGATTGTCTTCTTCAAGACTTTCCTTCTTTTCATCATTCAACACGACCCAAAGCCCTGAGAAAAAACTGATCGCTAATAGGATGCAGGCAAGGCTGAATTGAATCCGGCGTGCTGCTTGGGCCATGATAACTCCCCAAAAGGTACTTAAAGTTCTTTCTTAGGTCATGAGCGATTCTTTATGTGAGCAGTGCCATCCTTTTACCGCCCATCACTTTTAAACAACTATAAATTAAGAGCTTCTTCATCAGTTCCCAAGCTTTGAATGGCTTGATCATCGGGAAAAATTCCTTTTACCCATTTTATAAGTTCACTGTTAATAGGGTCGAAATTTTCCCAACCGGTCTGACTTGGTTTGTACTGAAGCATCTGGCATGAGAAGCAAAAACGCACCCTCGCATAGGTTGCCCCATCTTCAAATGTGATCAAAACTCCTGGCAATGGCCTACAGCCTTTGGAGATATCCCATTCGTAGGCTTCATCACGAGAAATAAGCCCAACCAAGGCTTGCCGTTGTTTCGGATTCAGCTCAATACCTTCAGAAATAATCTCTTCTTTGTAGTTATTTTCTCGGTTCAACTGGATACGGTAGGCAGTAGCTTTTCCCGTTTCAGTGATCGCTTTGGTGTGAGGCCAGCCCCCCATGAGCCTAACCACTCGCTCCGTGAGTTGAGGTTTTGCTGGTTCCTTTAAAGCATCGCCGTTGGAACAAGAGGGCAAGGAAAAACAAAAGGCCATGAAGATCAAAAACTGAATGCTTCTCTGATTCATATCGATTCCCAATGTAAATTTCGAACGGGTCGAAAGCCGATGTTAAATCTCTTTGTTGATTTTTTTGTTCTGCTTCTTCTCGCCGATCGGAGATCCGTTGATTTGTTGTTCCACGAACCACCCCGAACGGTTGTAAAATCACCCTGTTCTGGGATCTTTGATTCATTTACAAATTTCACCCGGTATTTGCACCATTCCCAAACATTCCCATGCATATTGTATATTCCGTAGGGATTCGGATTAAAAGAATCTATTGGAACGGTTTTTCCTCGATTGAGGACCGGTTGGATCCGACTCCAAGTTTTCCCATTAAAGTTAACCTCATCGGTATTAATTTCTTGACCAAAACTATAAGTCGTTTCAGTTCCTGCTCGACAAGCATATTCCCATTGATCCTCAGTTGGCAAGTCAAGATTTGTTAACTTGCAGAACTCTTTGCATTCGATCCATGACACCTTCTCAACGGGAAGATTCCCACCCCTAAAATGCGATGGATTCTCTTTCATGACACGATCCCACTGCTCTTGAGACACTTCATACTTAGCAATGAGGTAAGTTGAGATTTTGACTTTATGTTGAGTCAGTTCGCTCATCAATCGGCCATTCTCATAGGGTAAACTCCCCATCATATAGGTTCCAGATGGCACTTGGACAAAAATGATCCCAGATTGGATATGCTTGTACTCCTGAAGCCCTTGTTCATTGACTTCAAGAGCTTCGAACTCGCGTTGAAATTTGTACCAATGGACGAGAGGATACCAATTCCTTGCGATGACACTGATTGCCGCAAGAGCGATGAGACTGATGGCAATGAGTAAAGGTTTACGATGTTTCATTAAGTTTTAAAAAAGCGCCATAAATGAATTTATAAATTCATAGAATCGAAAATCCCCTTTCACTCTAAATTGTATTTGTACATGAAATTTATTGGATTCTTGCGAGGTAAGGCAATTGAAAGAGTGACTGAGGTTAGTTAGAAATTCATTATTTAGAAGTCATACCAATCGTGAACTCTTCAGAACAATGATTGTCTCAATTGAGGCAGTCATTAAAGGTCTATAAAATAAAGCCTCTATTGCTGAGATAGATGACTTCACATTCAGGTTATTGTTGAGACTCATCATCCCTTTGAGTGGTATTCAACGAATGACCTGACCTGATTTACTGTGTCCTTCCACATTCCCGGGAGGTAGACATCTTGGGTGTCATAGGGCTCAAAACCTTCGATTGAACCTTCGGCACGATCTAAATGTGTTAAACATTCTTCCCAATTTGAATTATGAGCAGAATCGATAGCGTCATTAATATTTTTAGCGACCCGAGCTTCGTCGACATAGAGAGATTCAAGATTATATTTTTCTGGAAGCTTAGGGGATTCTTCGGACATGGATTGAGTTCAACCTTTCTGCTTAGAAGTTTAAATTTAATCTAAAACAATATCATATTGATGGGGATCATTTCAATTCAGTTGGCTCTTCTTCTGAGTGGCGACATCGTTCCTTTAGCTCCCCCATCTTCTTCTTATCATAGAAAAGCCCAGTAGGTTTTGAGGACCTGCTGGGCTTAGATAATTGTTATGAATCCATTTTCGGAAATTTTTATGAGAGTCGAACCAGTTTTGTTACGCGACCTGAATGAACCCACTCGGCAACAAAAATATTACCTTCATTGTCAAAGCAGGCATCGTGAGGATGCACAAATCGACCCGGTTGCCATTTTGCTTCGTCACGGCGAATTCCGAATCGTTTATCAGCTTTGATTCTGGCGACATCGTCCCCTAATCGAGCTACCACTTCATTTTTCTCATTGAGTAAAGTCACTCGAGCTACTAATTCGGGCACGATCATGATGTTTTTATAGGTGTCTAAATTAGCCGGCAACCCGTAGCCTTTGAGAGTTTCAATATATTTACCTTCCAAAGTAAAATATTGAATCGTGTGATGCGCTCGATCACAGACGGCGATAGATGGTTTGCGCCCAGGACGATCATCCACCCAAATACCGTGAGGTAGGTTGAATTTCCCTTCGCCTTTTCCGGGGCCACCGAAGAAGCTTTTAAAATTCCCGTCTTTGTCGAATCTTTGGATGGTATACGAGCCGTACCCATCGGCTAAGAAGAAATCACCGTCAGGTAAGAACGCAAAGTTTGTGGGTAAGAACCGGTTTCGACCCCAAGCTCTTTTAGGCTTGGTATCTTCATCCTTCGCGTAGACTCCGGTCTGCATCGCGGCATACTTTTGCCATACGAGTTCACCCTTCATGTTGAACTTAGCGAAAGTTTTTAAGTGTTGATATGCGCAAACATAAATAAACTGCTCTTTCCCTTCAGTTCGCACTTCAATTCCATGGCCACCACCCTGAAATTGACTACCGAATGAGCGTACGTACTTGCCTTTGGGATCAAAGACAAAAATACTGGGATGGTCTTTAAGATTCTGGCGACCTTCATGGATCACATAGAGGTAGCCATTTTTATCGACCGCTACATTATGAGTCGTTTGCCACTTAAATTTACTCGGCAGTTTCGGCCAAGCGTGATGGACCTCATATTTATAGTCACCCTCACCAGTAATCATTTTCTTTCCAGTTTTGTCAGCACTAAAAATTGCTGGACAGGAGAAGGTGGCTGCTACCGCTGTAGTGCGGGCAACAAATTCACGACGTGAGAGTGAACTAGACATAGAAATATCCTTATGTAATCCAAGTTCAATTAGAAAGAACGAGTAGCGAATTGATTATTTAACAACCCTATGAACGAATCACCATATTTTGCTCGATTTATAGAGTGATTTCTATGGCTTATCTTGGGAATATCACCATTCTTGACGAAGTAGATCCAAAAGTTTGTCTCAGAGAGACTCCGGTATGAATTCCAATACAGGTGAAGACCAGAATCACAGCCTTAAAGAAAGAATTTTTTCGTTATTTAAGCCGTTTGATCGCCTCTCTTGCTTCTTCTACAACCAGCTTCGAGGGCAGAATCCTTTCGTTTTTGTGCACTCCTACAGGTCTTGAGGAATAATAGGATCCAACCTCTGACGATCTCAATTCCGGCTTAACGAGATTCTTTAAAATAGGAATAATGCTAGGCTCTTCTTTTTCGACAAAATAGACACCTTGATCATCATGATCTTTAATTTCTCCAATTAAGGATATTTCAGTTTTATTTTTTTTAACAGTAATCAAGTGCAAACACCCTGTTTCTTGATCGCGATGCTGGATGTAACTGTTTCCAAAAGAAATAGCGTCGTTTAAAACTATATTTGCTGACTTTGTATAAAAAACGACCAAAGTACACGTGGCAAGGCATTCCATTCGAAAGTCTTCCTTTGAAAGCCTACGTATCAATATAGGAATAGAAGGTTCTCCAATACTTAAAAGCGTTTTTATTAACCCAAACTCATAACCCCCAAAAAATTTATAGTCTTCCCAACCATTATTGAGGTACCAGGGCTGATCATCTTCTCCCAATTTGGGTAGAGTCTTCAGTTCTTCCAACAATCGAGGGACAACCTCCACCCCGTACTTCGTGAGGTTTTCTATAGATTTTTTCTGCACTTCAAGATCTTTTGAATGTAGATCTTTAACCAGGTTTTCGATCTTGAGGTATTTAATGGCCGGAGGGACAAATAAAGCAATTATTATGATGCAGATGATTCCACATATAATGACAGCTTTCTTACCCATGGGTTTTTCCCCTTTAATTGGTAGATGATTTTCAAAGAGAAATGAATTTTAATTCATCTGTTCCGCGCAGCTCTAATTTATTGAAATTAATCAAAGTGATCTAAGATACCACTCGGAAGTGGCGTCCAAACCCCAGTTCGAATACCCGCTTGTCGTAGCCCGGAGCCAGTCCATTCGTTGCAATTGCCGATAAGATTGTAACTGCCATGAGCTTCATAAAAGCGATCATAATCGGTGTAACCCGGCACAGAAATCAATTTCACCCGCCCTTGCTCATCGGTTTGAACAGTCTCTTTAATGTGTTGGATCAAGCGCTGATATTGATCTCGACTGATAACTGTTCGTTTACAGTCTTCATCTAACTTAGGGGGCCAACTATACCTGACATGCAAAGCCGATTCACTTGAAAGGAACAAGGCTTCAAAAGCCATGCTCAGGGTCAAATCTGACCATTGAGGTACATTGATGTAGAAGTCTTTGTCGCCCCAACCGATCTCAATATGACTGTATTTATGATGGCTGGGCACTCCTTTAAAGTCTTCAGGTGGAAACAGGGTCGCCCAATCGAATTCAGAAGTTTTGAAGGGAAAAATGTAATCAACGTGCACTCCGTTGGACGAAACAAATATTTCAATCCCATCCTCAGTTGGAGTTAAGTCAGAATTCCTTGGGATAGCGCCCAAGATGATCGCGAGAAGAAAGTAGAGGACAGTTCCCCCTATCAAGCCTATGATGAGAGATAGAGTTGATTTAATCGTAATCCGAACGATTCGTGATCGCTTATTGATCCAAGTGTTGATTCTTCGGATTCGAGCAATCATTGAAGCCTTATCATAATTAAAACTTAAGCCCTGGGCTTCTCCCCTAGCTCTATTAATTCAAATGTAATTAGGTCCTTCCAGTTTTGGATCCATTCGTCAAAAAGATTAAAGTCCTCAGTTTCCATGAGTTGGAAGCAACGATCACCATCTTTTTCGAGCCAGCTGTTCAAATAGTTTAATCCATCGGGAAGCATCCGGCCTTTCAGATGAAATCGTTCGTAAACTTTATCCCTTGAACCAGGATGAAATTGTTCGATCACCATGTATTGTTTCGTCATGATGCGTATAGCTCTAAAATTTCAATTTAGATAAGCGGGGAATTGAGAGAGTCTCCTGTCTCAATTCCCCTCTCAATTTCACTTCTTATTCGCGATGATTTTACCCATCGCATTTGCAAACGAATCCCCGAGACGAACGAAGAAGGCTCCACTCCCTAAATAGTGATAAGGACGATCACTGCCCACCGTGTCCCACTGATGGTAAACTTTCGGCCAACCTTTAGTGAAAACACTGTGAGAGAAGTTGGAATAATCTTCGTAACTCTCAACGGATAAAACGTTCCCTTTTAGCCCGAGCTCTTTGGCGGCTGCTCTCTGACCTTGGGATACTGCGTTTTTATCTACGTTCTCTTTGGTTCTACCCGTTCCTAATACGCCGATAACAAAGGGCATCGAAGGGACTTTATACTCACTTCGGAAATCGTTGATGAAATGGATCATCACATCTTTGTAATTATTACGAAACTCAGGTGAGAACTGATCATTAAATCCTTGGAACCAGACGAAGCCAGAGATCTCATGCCCAACCTTGGGGTCGTAGGCGGGATGATTGTCTTTCAAATTGGCGAGCACATTACGGATCGATTCCTGCATCTTCCGCCAGAAAAGACCAGCATTCATTTTGATCTGTTCAGCTTTCCCCCCATTTTTTTGTTTTTCATTTAGAGGGTATTCACCTGCGGATGGCGGGCGGAAATCGTAGTTGATCGATTTTCCGCCCCAGGAAGTTTTAATGAGGAGGATTGGACCTTTGACTTTCTTGGCAATAGAGAGACCAAAACCTAGCTCGGGACCAATTTTGTTTTTGTTTCCACCGTAACCGAAGCTGAGTTTACCCGATCTCCTATTTCCGTCGGCGATCGAGTTGATATAGACGCGGTCGGAAATGACTACAGACTCTGAAACTTTTTTCTTATAGGTCTCATGCACCTTTTTGAGTTTTTTAACTTTCGCTTCAAGTGCAATTTTCTCAGGCCCATCCTTCATCTTCTTAATCTTGTCATTGGAGATCCCCCCCGTGAGCTCATCGATTTTTTGCGCATGAGCTAACTGATCCATCAAAACCTTCGCAGAGAGACCACTGTCTTTCTTAAATACCATTTTGGCGAGTTCATTATCTCGATCAGAGCCAGATTGATACAAGGTCGCGATGGTATGAGAATTCGCGTGCCCCACAGTATTGGACTGCCCGGCGAGGATAAATATTTTTAGCTTTTCCTTGGCCAAAGCTGTTCCGGAAAGGGGGAAGATGGATAGAGCTAATAACAACAAAGAAGTTTTCTTAATTCGGTGAGTGTTCATTTTCTTTCTCGTACAAAATCATGGTAAAGCGTTTAAACGCTCAATTCTTTACGCGCTTGCGCCAATCGCGAACAGCTCTCATTGTAATTGGAGGGAACTCAAAAAACTTAGTCAAAAAGCAGTCAATTCACGAGAAAAAGGTGACCATCATATTTTGGAGGAGCTCTGCTTTATTCAAGAATTCAACCGTCATATTGTCGGAAATAAATATGTTCAATCAAAGAATGGGATTCAGGGTTGGCCTTTAAATAGCTGGATTCGGCTATTTTTTTACTGAACTCTGGTGGAGTCAATTTAATGGGTTCTTTTGAAATCAGAAGACCGGAGGTATGAGGTCGCCCCTCTTTTTCAGGCTTTTGAGTGTAGAGATACAAAAACCTTTTATTATCTATGAACGTATCTGAGAGTCTCCCAGAAAAGACGGCGACGGAATTGAAAGTGAAGAGGTTCTTATAATCCTTCTTCTCGATCTTCATTCTCTCTTCGCAATGTAATTCTGGACCCGTATAAAATGTATGCAAGCCCCTCACGTTTCCAGTATAGCGTTCCCCATCCAATTCAATTTCAAGAGTTGGAAAAGCGTCCACTTGATGGAGAACGGAATCTATCTCATCACAAATGGACTCTTCTTGAGTTTGAAAGAAAGCTTGCTCCGGAATTGAATTACATCCAAATAAAACAAAAAGAATGTAGAGATGAGCTATTGAGAAGATTTTCATAGATATCTACCCACTAAAATATTTTAAAATCAAATCAAATTATCCTAATATTTATAAATAGAATTATATCTCTCTCTATTTGAACTCTCGATACTTATTCTGAAATTATGTTCTCTGGAAGCTTAGTCATGCGATCCCTTTTCCTACTGAGTTTGTTTCAACTCCTCCTTTCATTTGTGCCAATAGTGGCCGCCCCTCCAAAGACCTTCATCCAACCTGATCCCAAGGATTTCCCCGATCTCTTTGTTTGGACCGACACCTGTAATGTCTACGTCATCAGGGAAGGCAACACCGCCATATTGATCGACTTTGGAGATGGTAGTATTTTAGATCACCTGAAGAAGATAGGAGTTGATAAGGTCGAATGGGTGCTTTTTACCCATCATCACCGTGAACAGTGCCAAGGAGCCCCTCGACTCCAAGGCATGGGAACCAAAATCGCGGCTCCTGCTGCCGAACGTGCTTTGTTTGAGAATCCCACGAACTTCCGAAGAATGAAGGTTCGTTTAGGTGATCCGTTCACCATTCATGGATCCAGTTATGTTCGCCCCCCGATTCAAGCCATCAAACTTGACCGTACGTTTAAAAAGATGGACGTGTTGAAGTGGAAGCAACACGAAATCTGGTGCATTGAAACTAAGGGTAATAGCCCCGGTGCGATGTCTTACTGCCTAAAACGAAAGGGTGAATGGTTTGCCTTTACGGGAGATCTCATCATGGACGGCGCTCGAATGCACACTTGGTATGATCATGAATGGGATTACGGATTCGGTAAAGGAGTTTATGCCACGGTAAATTCTGCGGGTCTCATCCAGGGATTTCAACCGAAGTGGCTTCTACCTTCTCAAGGGCCGGCGATTAGTAACGTGGAAGAGCAGTTAAAAGAGTATCAAAAAAAACTTCGACACTTAGAGGGCCTATTAGTACGGGGGTACAGCGTTTCTAAATTCGCACACGCAACCCAGAACAAAGTGGCACGTCCTTCTAAAGTCCCCCACGTTTGGCAAGTGACTCCTCATATCTATAAGTTTCGCGGACCGGATCTCGGAGTGAATTTCAATTTGATCCTCGCGGATAGTGGGCGAGCCTTGATGGTTGATTGTGGATTGATGAGACGGGATTTTCTCGACGAGAAACTCCAGCAGATGGAGAAACGACTGGGTCTCAAAAAAATTGATGCGCTGATCGTCACCCACATGCACGGTGATCATTTCTTAGAAGCTGAACATCTAAAGAAATCACGGGGTGTTCCAGTTTGGGGATTAGATCGAATGGCTCCCGTTTGTGAGCGCCCTGAAGATTTTGATTACTCAGCCCCCATTCAATCTTACGGAAATGGAACGGATCGCATCAAATTTGACCGATTGTTTAAGTCGGGAGAATCCTTCGAATGGGAAGGTTACAAGTTCACCATCGATTGGATGCCGGGGCAAACAGAGTTCGCTTTAGCCATGAGAGGAGAAATTGACGGCAAAAAGGTCGTCTTTACCGGAGACAACATTTTTGCGGATCCCGAGAACCCAGCAGAGAATGGCAATGAATGTGTGGTTGCTCACAACAGCGCCATTTTGGAAGAGGGATATATTTATGGCGCTGAATACCTCAACCGCATTCAACCTGATCTCATCGTTGGTAGCCACTGCTTTGTCATGGATAAACCAGCGGCATTGATCCAAAGATACCGAAAATGGGCCTACAATATGCGCGATGCGTTTGTAGCCGTCAGCTCAGAAAAAGAATACAAGAAGTGGTTCGATCCCTTTTGGGTGAGAGCGGAACCTAAAAGAGTAACCATTAAAAGAGGTGAAAAACGTTCCGTCGATCTGCACATACGAAATTTTCATGATCGTACGCAAAAACATCGAATCAAAGCTCACACCTCTCCCGGCTTGATCGCACTTTCTCCACTCATCGAAGGTGAATTAAAATCTAAAGAACGAAAGTCTTTTCCGTTCGAATTGATGGTAGAGGTCGGAACAAAACCCGGAGTCTACATCGTAGCTTTTGATACGACGCTGGATGGTAGGCGTTACGGGGAGCGGTTTGATATGATTGTGGAGGTGAAGTGAGTTTTTATTTGAAGAGCCGCCTGAAAATAATATTTTGAATGTTAATAGAATTTATTTCTGCAAAATATTTACTAATAAAATCTGAATCCACCAATTCCTTTAGAGGAGACAATACACATGGCACTTTCCGCCAAAGCTAAAAAACTCATCACCGAATTCAAAAAGAATGAACCCAAACGAAGTGACCTTAAGAAACACGGAAAAGAGATCAAGAAAGATCACGATCTCGCCTTGGAGCTCTGGTCGACGGGAGATCTAAATCCTCGGCTTCTCGCGACTCTTATCTTCGATAAGAAACTTTTAACTGAAGATGTTGTGGAGGGCCTCGCTGCAGATTTGATGAAGCAAGATGAGACAGAGCGGAATCATGTCAGTGAATGGCTCTTGGCTAATCAGTTGACGAAGGATAAGAAACTCGTCGCTTTGATGGAAACCTGGGAAGAGAATCCTTCGCCTGTTCTTCGACGTTTGTACTGGTACCATCAGGCTCGCTTGCGATGGATGGGTAAGATTCAGCCTAACAGTAAAGAATTATTGGAATCGGCTGAAGCGAAATTGGCCGATGAGGAGCCTGAAGTTCAATGGGCGATGAATTTCTGTTGTGGTTGGATCGGGGTGTATGAATCGAAACTCCGAGCGCGGTGTATTAAATTGGGTAAGAAGGTTGGGCTTTATAAAGACGAGGTGGTTCCGAAGAATTGTACACCTGGTTACCTTCCGGAGTTTATTAAAATTGAAGTGGATAAGCGGAAGTAAATGGGCGAGAGCGGATCAATTAAATGTTATTTCGCCCTTACAGGACAAGAGAATGAAGAGTTTAATGCCCGTGGGTTGGTTGGAAAGTCTATGCCATTTCCCACCTATCAATCTCCCTTAACTAGCTCGAAGCGTTAGCGAGGGGAAGAATCCTTCGCTAACGCTTCGAGCTAGTTAAATGCTATTCATATTGAAAGGAAATCTTAAACTTTATAGTACTCTTCCCAACCTTTACGAGGAGCATGCCCCTTTAGAAGTTTGTTGGCGTACTTATTATTGGTGATCTCTTGTTTTTTGGCGTCGAACTTCAAGGTTCCCCCGAGGCGCTGAGCGAT
Source organism: Planctomycetota bacterium (assembly GCA_028280485.1). Lineage (GTDB taxonomy): Bacteria > Planctomycetota > UBA8108 > UBA8108 > JACQVS01 > JANQLS01. The sequence continues at coordinate 31,046 of JANQLS010000016.1, read as the reverse complement.
ACAACCGAGCATGAAGACTTGGGTGAGCGGGCCGGAAACAGCGAACTTTGAATTGCACTCTTCTTTACCCATCGCAGCGAGCATGAAGTTTTTCATGTGGTTTTGATTTGTTTTTCCAGCTGGGATCTTCGGTAAATCATTTTTGATATCGGAATCCGAGAGAACGCTCAATTTCCCACTGTGAGTTCCACCGATGAAGGTCAAATCATCGCTATAAATCGCTTTGCCACAAGCCGGCATCTTCTGACCTTTTTTAAACTCTTTTGGACTTGGAGGCCTGTTCTTGACCCCGTCGTACCAATTGATCGACATGGCGGGCATTCCAGGTCCGCGTTCAGCAAATTTAAATTCGATGGTGGTTGCCATCGGGAAGATGAACTTATTTGGGCCTTCGAGCTTATTGGCTTTAACCTCGTAAGGTAAGCCCAATTCCAAGAAGCGATGGATGGTATCTAAGGTGTGAGGTCCCCAGTCTCCGAACGCGCCGTTACCGTAATCGTACCAACCGCGCCAATTTCCTCCGTCGAGACGTTTACTGTATTCGCGTAAGGGTGCAGTGCCGGCCCAAACGTCCCAGTTCATTCCTTTTGGCATGGGATCGGCAGCAGGATAGCCTTGCACATTACCCCAAGGATGCCAACGACGACCTTTATTCATACAGGCGTCCACTCGGCGAACATTTTTAATGATTCCCTTTTCGACCCAAGTCTTGAACTGCATGCGTTGTGAGGATGAGTGCCCCTGGTTACCCATTTGGCAAATACCCTTGTGTTTCTTTTCAGCTTCGATCAGAAGTTCGCACTCTTCAAAGGTATGGGCGAGGGGTTTTTCAACATAGGCTGCGACGCCTTCTTTGATCGCACGCATCGAAATTGGAAAGTGAGAGTGATCCGGAGTTCCAACGGTACAAGCATCGAGCTTGTCACCCATTTCGTCGAACATTTTTCGGAAATCGTCATAGACCTTTGCGTCTGGATGTTTCTCTTTAAATCGCGCCGCGTGAGCCGGATTCACATCACAGAGAGCGACCACATTAGCCATACCCGTGTTGATCGCTTCTTGACCAATTCTTCGGCCCCGGTTGTTACAACCGATGATCGCCAGATTGACTTTATCTTTAGACTCACCGGCAGTAGCAGAATGAATACTAAAGGTACTGGCCGCTGCGGTGGCGGCGATGGAAGTCTTAAGGAATGAACGACGGTTAAGTTGAGTCGTTTTATTACTCATTGCGCGGTGGTCCGTGTTTGGGGATTAAAGTTTTAAAACAGTATCAGAATAGTGCCTTCAGCACCTCTAGATCAGATGATCTTATATTCGACCTATTCTACACCCATTTTATTCAATTTTGTAGCCTGTACACTCTGCGTGCGGCCTTCTGGCACGTTAAAATATTATTTCATGATCTCTGAGATTATCGATATTTGATCTAATTAGCTCCTGTTTATTCAACAGGAGCTAAGCCGAGTTGGGATCAACTCAGCCATGAATAAAGACCCTAGGTCTTTATTCCATTATTACTGCGTAGGGGCGAAGACCCTATGTTTAGCGGAGTAAAAGCAAATCGGAGATTTGCTGGAACGGTTGAATCAAGGCCCGAAGGGGCTTGTTTCAACAGAAACTAATCGCTCGGTTCAATCTAAGAAGATTTAAAAGCTTTAGGCAGATTCTCAGAAAGGTTCTGTAAGAATCTCAGAATCCAATACCTAATTCGTAAACATCTTATTTTACAGCATAAAACACATTTTCGCTCGAAGACCTCTCAAATGGATAAGAATCAAAAAGATCTTTTTTCACCCCAATCTTCTTCGGCCCAATCTTCTTCAGCACAGCCCCCCGCGCCACAGCCTCCTCAGAATAGCAATCCCTCTGCAACGCAATCAGATTTAAATTCAAAAACAAATGAGAAAAGAGTTCTTCGATCGAAAGCATATATGACGATGCCCGGGGGCCCAGGCTTGCAGATTTTTTGTGGTCTTCTTTCAGGATTTTGTCTTTTTTTGGCAATCGAAGGCGAAAAGCATCCATTGATCTGGGTGGCATTGGTGCCTTGGTTCCAAGCCTTGTTGAATGCCACCGGAGCATTGAGGTGGCAAGCCTCAACCAGCTTCCTCGTGGGATTTTTATTTCAAGGGGCTATCAGCTTACAAGATTTAGTTCTCTACGGTGTTGAAGCCAAGTTTTTTAATTGGCTCGCCACCACCGTATTGACGGCCACTCTCTTCAGCTTCGTAGGAATCGGTGTCGGCTTAGCTTCAAATCCCATCAAAGCAATCCACCCCAAAGCTTCAGGCATCTTGTTAACACTCATTCTCATCCCCATTCTCGATACCGTACTGCGTCTTTTATTCGACAGTTCGTGGAAAGGATTGTGGTGGGCGATTCCGCTTGAGGGAGATTTAATTCAGTGTCTCAGTTTTCTGGGTTGGTCGGGGATGACCCTTCTCATCACCGCCATCAACTTAGCGATCCTGGGTGTATTCAATATCGAATCACAATTTTTACGTTGGGCGCCCTTAACTCTCACCCTTTTGGCTTTAGCCAGCCTGAATGTGATGGGAGGAAACTACAAAGTAGAATCCTTTTCTTCCTCCACCATCGACATCGGGATCATCAAAGAAGTTTTCGAATCCGAGGAGGAAGCTTCTGATTACTTTAAAGAATTGACGGAAGCCCACCGTCAAGAAAGCGCTAAAGAAAACCAAGCCTTTCTCCTGTTGAGTTCGAGAGAGCAGAGTCCTCGCGAAGAGACCAACGACTCCCAGATCTCACCCGTTGAAGGCAGCGACTCTCAACAGCAGACATTTCAGCTTTCGGCCTTCTCGTTCACCTTGTTTTCCCCTAAAAACGTAAGTATTAGCCCTCAAAATATCCGAAAGCAGTCGAAAAACTCTCTCTCGATTGACCTCCCATCCAGCCCGTCTAATCATCTGGTCTCGTTTTTAGATGCGAAGCGTATCTCTCCTCAAAGAATAGAAGACTTAATTCGCCGGGAGCGCCCCAAAGCCATTATCCTGTCGATTCCTCAACCCACTTTTAATGGAGAAGGGCTCCCTCCTAACTCCGCGCTAACCCTCCGACAACGCGACCTCCTGACTCCGATCACCCTGTTAGCAATTCGACACCGCACGCCTCTTCTATTAGTTCAAAATACCTCCGGAGTTGTCGCCTTGGCGAACCCCAAGGGAGAAACTAAAATCTTGCTCTCCCGAAGTGTCGAAGCATCTCTTTGGATCGATTTGCCCCTCACCGATCGAGCAACCCCACAATAAGCAGAAGAAATTCGATCGAGCGATACCCTGAGGCTAGAAAATCGGTTAGCATAGGCTCTCTTCCCTATGAACAGAGCTAGATCTCAATCCCTAGCTCTCCGCTTGTTTCGACGATCAAATATCGGAGTTTTTTTGTCATGCCACCGGAAATTAAAGTCGGGGTGAATCTCAATTTTGCCAAGTTTGTCTACGGGCAAAAACGAGCCATAGAAATAGCAAAAACAGAATTTGGTCTCAGTCACGTCGAAGCAGTACCCGACATCGATTTTGGCCCCATTTTCTACCAAACTTCCCCCGAGGCCTTTCGAAATTACCACTGGGAAATCGCGGATTACGCGAAACGGATTGGGGTCACAATCGAAAGCGTTTTGACCTTTTACCGCGACATGGGAGCCATCGCCCATCCCGATCCTCAAATTCGGGAAAGTGCTTATCGAGTAGGTTTATCCGTTCTCGAAATGGCTTCTTGTTACCGAGCTCGCTATGGATCAGCTTCTCCCTTTACTATGAATAAAGAGTTAGCTGAGGATCCGGAACGCTTCCAGTCACTCTTCGATGCTTCGATGAGGATCTGGAAACGCTGGCAAGCCGATGCGAAGCGTTTGCGTCTCGAAGGCATGATGATCGAAATGGCTGCAGCCTATCGCGAAGGTTGCTCGACCATCGAAGACACGCGTTCGATGCTAGAAATCTTAGACAAGCACCACGAGGAAAATCCCGGCACGACTGTTCCGGTAGGGGTCTGTTACGATACGGGGCACGGGATCAGTGAAGACGAGAGCGCCGATCCTCGAGATCGCGATTTCAACGCATGGTTTGATGAATTTCCCGACCGAATCCATGAAATCCATCTCAAGAATACCGATGATAAATTCCAAGAAACATTCCACTTCGGGAGCGATAAGAAGGGCATCATCGATTTGGATGAGCTCATCGTCTCGATTCGAGACCGACTCACCGTAGCCGATGTGCTCCTCCATATCGAAGTCCCAGGGAAACGTGGTCGTGAAATCGGGGAAAAACAAGCGATCGAAGGCCACAAACAAACTTTGGAGCTCCTTCGGTCAGCGCTCAAGAATGCCGGCTATAGCCCTACGAGTTCCGTAGAAAATTGTTCGAGTTATGGCGTTTAGCCCAGTTCGCCAGAACTTATGCTAATGGCTTTAATTCGCTAACTATCCCCGTACGACTGTGAATATTAAAATTGCCCCCCTTAACTAGCCCGAAGCGCTAGCGAGGGGCCCACTACGAACCGAACCAGCCCCTCGCTAGCGCTTAAGGCTAGTTAAATTTGTGCTTGAGTATTGGCTAAGGCTATCGCCCAGTAGCCGAACTCGTAAGAGTTTGGCCGAATGCGAATATCAGCCAAATTTTTACAAATTCGGCTACGAAGGCCTCCCCTCTCCCAACTATTTCACAGTTCGACACGTTTTCCTTAGGATTATCGGTACATTATTTATTAATATAGAGGGTGGATTTAGGCCATTTCAGATGGCGAAGAGCTAATCTCGAAGACCCCCTTTTATCGACTTCGAGTCTGGCCAAGGACGGCCCGCACCGCTCACCGACAATCCGCCAAATACAGGAAACCGACCGTACCCCGATATACCGGGGAGTGAAGAGAAAGAGTGAACTGGGTTTTCCTGGCCGTCAAAAGTGGCCGTCCTCCTATCACGAATAATAGCGATCCGTCTTGCGAACGCTCACTTGGCCAGATCCATCGAAGGAGTATTCGATGGGCTTTTTCTCAATGCCTACTCACCTGCAACTCATTTGAGTAAGTCATCACTCGGTCGACTCTAAAGCTCAAGAATGAATTGACGTTCATTTCTCGTCTTGGCTGAGGTGTCTGATGGCAAAAGAAGTTCGCCCCAATTCGAAACACGATCCCCAACCAACGGATTCGAAAAAGAGCCGGAACTCTTCAGATCGTGAAAATCAGGTTTCATCTGGAAACCCAAAGACCTGGACGCTTCAAGATCTCACCATCTTTAACGACGCTCCCGTTCAAGAGCTTCGACTGGGAATCGGTAAAAAACTTCAAGGCTTGGGTCCAGGGCCGGGTGGAGATGATCGCCCCATCCCCTTGATGGTGCACTTGCTTGAAAAAGATCTCTACGAGCCTTTATTCCTCCGCGATCCCCAATGTTTAAAAGCTCTCAAAGATGGATCTCGGTTACCGCCAGGTCTCCCTCCTATTGTCGACTTTATCAACGCTGACGATATCTCCAACGAATCGGACTACCACATCCTCACTCGACATGCTTATACCGATGGCGCATTTAAGCTTTTCGAAAATCTCATTCAATCGGGATTACAGTTAACCGTTAACGAGTTTTTGGAATTGGCTACCTCTCTGTCGAGAATCCAGGTGTTCCTTCACGACAATGACCTTCCCGGTTATCAGTGGAACGGAAATAACATCATCGGAGTACCGCAAGCCGCACAATCTTCAATTCTAAATAGCCACCAAGGCTATCGATTTGACTTCATCGGAAGTGGAATCGCCTTTAAATCCGTGGGCATCGTTCCTCAAGAGTTACTCGACAAGAAGTACTTCCCTCCAGAATTCAAATCGAAATCTGTAGGCATCATCGATCCCACAAGCTTAGACACCGTTTCAGATATTTATATTCTTTCGGCTTTTCTTGAAGAAGTCCTCGATCGCGCCACCTCCTTTGAAGAACTCAGCCTACAAGCGCAAAAAATAAAAGACCTCATCTACCGCCAAGCCATCCGAAATGGCGAAGTTCCTACCCAAGATGAAGTCGATGATAAAGAACAGGAAATTTTAGATCACCTCTACACGATTCGAACGAAAATCGAAGGCATCCTCGAAGAAGGTTTAGCCGACAGAGAATTGAGGCCAACCGCTGCTCAGCTTTACTCACACCTTCAAGAACTTCACGAAAAAGTTAAAACCTATAGCGAAGCGCTCAATTCCTTAGGCTTTGAACCCTTCAATGCATTCGAGGATGAACTGAAACGCTATATTCCATACCAAATTCAGTTACACCCTCAATCGGTCAATCACTTTGAGGAGAGTCTCGTTCAACTGATTGGAAGCGACCTTCCCCAAGAAGTGACAAGGATCACTCTCGGTAATCACGAACGTACATTAAAGATAGAAGACAATACTGGGAGCAGTGTGACGTTTGTCGTCCCTAAAGGCTTTCCTCAGGGCGAGCACCCCGTTCTGATCAACAATCGAAGAACAGATCAAACCCTGATCGTGCTAGCTCCCCAGTGGCTTGAAGTTCAGCCGGATCGACAGCGTCAACCCTGGGACGGATTTGGTGATTTAGAGTTCACTATCAACGGTAAAGATTTACCGAGTGAAGCTCAGTTTGCTCTTTTACCCTTAAAACTTGATATCGATCCCGACGAAGTGAATCCGATCGTTTCCATCGAGGTGAAACGAGTACAAGAAGACGACTTACCCTTAGAAGAAGTTGAAGAGAAGAGCACTCAACTCAAGGTCACGTTTCCCGGCTCAAGTCCTGAAGGAATGTACTCCATCCTCTGTAACGGTTTCGACACTGGACTTGAACTGAGCATCGACAAAGCACTCCCCGATCCCATCGTCGACACTTGTGGGGAGCCCCACCGTGATTTGCTCAATCACCGCGAACAATGGGTACCCATTCGAGGGAAAAATTTGCATCCCGACATGCTCGTTGATTTGGGAGAAGGAGCTCCAGAAGAAATCGGTTTGATTCTTGAAGATCATTCTGATCGACGAGGTCATCTAAAAATTCCCGCCGGTTATTTAGCGGGAACTTACACGCTTCGGGTCAATAAAAAGGAAACCCCCCACCGATTAACTGTTCATCAACCCGAATGGCAAACCATCTCTCCCGAACGCATCAAGCTTCGTCACAAAGAGAAAGCCACTCAAGAAGTCATCATCTCGGGGGTTCACCTTCCTCGCTTAGACTCTGAGAAAGGTGATTTTTATGAACTCAAATCACTTACGGGGAAAAAGATTGAGAAGGGCATCATCGCCATCGAAGAACTCCTTCCTCAAACCCCCGATGAAAACCTCAAACACAAACTCAAACTTTCTGGAGCCTTAAAGCGGGGAACTCCTCGTCTTTTCTTTGCTGAGCAAGACACTCAACTCAAATTTAAAGTTCATCGTGGCTACTCTCCAGCCAGCTGGGTGGGCATGGCTTTAGTAGGAATCTTCTTACTCTTTTTAGCTGGCACTTGGGTCGCTGATTTCTTCAGACCCCACTTAGAGCCCCTCGAAAAAAATCAGGCGTTTAACTTTGGGGATGATCCAGTCCTCGTCCAAGGCCAACGCATCGACAGTTTGATTCTGGCCTCCATTGAAAATCCTAAAGACCGGCATCGCCTCACTCTTGAAACTTACGACCCAGCTGAGCCACAAAAGTTCTTCCGCCCCCTGGGAATCCCAGCCGGAAATTACCATCTCATTCCTCAGAATGGATTCTTAGAGGGCCCCCCAAGCGAAGAACCCTTCACAGTTCTCTCAACTCAGTTCGAACTCCAACCCTCGGAACTGAATCGCTCGGTCGATTCCGAATTCATCCTGAGTTCGAAAGAACAATTCCCTCTTCACGAAATCAGATTTCTAATCCTTAAAAGAGTTCTGGACGAAACTCCCAAAACTCCATCCCCAGAGCAAAGTAAAGCTAAGACTCTCGCTGAAGTGCCTCTGAAATTTCCGGTCTCGCCCAAAGGTCTCGTAAAAATTCCAAAGGGAACTTTTAAACCTGACCAAGAAGGAAAGTACGAAGTCTTCTTAGCTCATGATTTCATCGAAGATGCATTGAGAGCCGCTCCGTTAAAAGGCCATTTAACCGCATCGGGTGAAGAAATATCGGTCAGAGTCATCGGACCGAAAGTGGATTCCATCGAGCCCAGACCAGCAACTTTAGCATTAGATGGGCTGCTAAAAATTAAAGTCTTAGGGCAAAATTTTTCTACCGATCAGGGCCTTCACTTTAGCTCTCAAAATACTGAGATCGAACCCTTTGTTTTAAGCCCTACTGCTGACCAACATTTCGAAGGACAGGGTAAACCGGGACAGTTCAAATTAGCTTGGGTTAATATCAACGGTAAACAACAACACTTTGATCCCATCCCCGATCACACTTTAGAGGTCTTACCGGCACCGAGAATTACGGAGATCCAGCCCAAGTCCTTAGACCCTCGAAAGTATCCCGAATGGAAAGTCAGGGGAGATAATTTAAAAGGGGCGAAGAACATTCACTTGAGTACAAAGGAAAACCCCAAGCCACTCTATGAAGCGGAACTCACTGAAGATCTCATCGTGATCCTCGAGTCGGGTCAGCAAGAAGCCACTCTGGCGGCCCCAGAACTCAAACCCGGTGTTTATTCCGTTCATCCTGGAGGCACTGAAGAACTTAAAATTCTTGACGATTGTCGTGAGCTCTTCAAAACCTTTGTCAACTCGAGCAAAAACCAACAAGAGATGTTGAACTGCCTTGAAGAAACACAAGAGACAGATGGATTACGATTTGAAGTCGCTGATGTTCTCTTTGATCGTGGGCACTTTCAAAATGCGTACAAACTCTATGCTGGCTCTAATCTTGCTCAGCATCAGTTTAGAAGGCAGCTTTTGGCTCGCGAAGTTTTATCTCTTCAACCCGAAGCCTGGAAAGATCTCGCGGCTGAAGACCTGACCTCGATTTATCACGATGCCGCAAAAGCCTTGGGATGGGCGCCGGGGGCTTCCGAGCAAAAATCCTTCACCTCCCAACCGAATACGACATGGGATCTCGACTATACTCTTGGAACGTTGACCGAAAATCCAAAAGAAGCATTAGCACTTTTCACTCGATCGATTTCTAAAAAATCTCAGCAAGCTAAGTCTTTTGAAATTCAAAAATTTCAAAAAGCATTGGAAGGACGAGTAGAAGCCTTAGTCGAGAAAAACATCCGGAGCTTGGAACAAGCTACAGGAATTGAAATTCTTAAAGAACTCGAAACTGAGATTTTGAGCCAAGCCGAGGAGTTAGAGAGATTGTCTCAAGCTTCACACGCCAAGCTCTACTTTTACTTGGGTCACATCACCTACTGGTATCAGGGAGAAATTGACAAAGCTATCGGGTTTTTCGATAAGGTTTCTCCCGGTGAAAGTTCCTTCATGAGCTTAGCTACCAGTTACAAAGAAGCTCTTATCCCAACGGTTAAAGAGGGAGAAAAATCAAAAGGCCCTTCCTTTGAATCACCTTCCTCCATTTCAAATGAACTCGATTGGTTTCAATCGTTCATTTCACTCTTCACTCACTACCAAAGTATTCGCCGAAGCCAAACCTTCAATATTCTTACCGAAGCCAAGAACTCGGCGGCCCATCTCAGTAATGAAGAGAGAGCAGCCAGTAAAAACCTACACTCTCTTCTTCAAGCTTTAGAACAACAGGAAGCGTCCCCCGATCCATTGGCTCGAGACGCCCTCATCGCTTATTTGAGAGGGGCTCAAAGCATCGCTTGGCCCCGTCAAGGCGCACAATCGAAGTTAGAACAAAACCAACAACATTTTTTGGCTCTTTCCCTAACAGAAGAAAATTCGCCACTGAGAGATCTCTACTTAGTTGAAGGGAAAATCGAGCCCTTAGAGAGTAGCCAATTAGCTCGATTGCCTTTTAGTAAATTTAAAGAGTTACGAGACCGTTTAACCCAAGTCCAAAAGAGTTCATTAACGGATGCCCTAAAAGAACGGGCATCGAATGTCTCCCGCAAACTAACTGGAGTTACTGTTCGTTCTTCAAGATAGATCAAAGTAAAAACATGAACGCTAAACTCATTTTAAAACTTCCTTTTTCGCTGATCGGAATTCTCAGCGTCCTCACTCTTTTGTTAGTGAGTTGTCGATCTAACGAGCTCCAACAATTAGAAGAAGAAAACGCTAAGTTAAAAGCGCTTCTCGCTGAACTCGAATCCCAAAAGGGACCAAGAGTTGAAGTACCTCCGTTTACCGTTGGAGTCGCAGCATCTTCAGAAAATCAGCGCAACTCAGAGCATACTGAACTCTTGCGACAAAGCTTGGAAGCAGCGTCGACGATCGATCAACGCAACTTTCAGATCAACTCCGTCAACGACGAACAGGAGTTAGCGAAATTGCGGGGTGTTTTGATTCGCCAGCACTTAAGCGAGGGAAAAGTACCGGTCCTCTTGACCGACCTCAGTTTCAAACTGAGAGAAAACAATCGGACCTTCACCATATCTGAAGAAGAAGTTCCTTCGGAGGGCTTGATCGCTGAACGTATCGACGAAAATTGGATCCGCCTCAATCACCCTGGCCCAATTCAAGCTCATATCGAACTCGATGGTCGGGGAGAATTTAGCTTACCTTACTCCCAAGAGGGAGTTCGAGGCACCTTGCCACTTGAACTGACGGAGGCAGAACTCTTCTCCATCAGTGAAGAACCTCGGTTTGCTCGCCAAGGAGACTTCAGTCTCAATTGGAAGATCGACCTCGCGCCCATTCAGGCTTATCAAGTCTCAGGATTCAATGGAGACATTGGGATGTTTCTCCATCGTATGCGCTACCCCAACTCCCCTTCTCGATTGAATCAATATCAAACCGTCAGGGATTCTACTTTCTTATTCGGGTACGGCCCTTATCCCACCGGCCTTATTCAAAGGATGGAAACACCTCCCTATATCGAACGAGTTGAAGTCCTCTCAATAACTGAAGAAGTTTATAACAGTTTAGAGCCCGGAATGAGCGAAGGTAAGCTCCTCGAGCTTCTCGCTCAGGTGGAAACCAAATGGGAAGATTGTCAGTTCGCTGAACTCAAAGGGCAGGTGAAATCGTGGGAACGTCCAGTGCAGACCAAAGTGCCGTTTTTAAGTCGGCAAACTTCTCCCGAAAAGGGATTGGTGTTTTACACCAAGTACGACAAAGACGGTCCCCTTTTAGTTGGGGACTACAGCTTAACGGGAAAGTGACATGAAGAGAGAAGAAGTGAAGATCCAAAAACTGAAAAAGTATTTTAGTGAACTCAATACTTTTGGAGAGAAACTCACCGATACGGCTCAAAAGCTGACCCAAGCCATCCGAAACGGAAAGTTTCCAGAGCGCGGACACGAGTTTCGATACTCACAAGAGGATCCAAAGGATTCGCTGAACCGATCCGTCGACATCACTCGTAAATTTGAATTTCTAGTCGCGGTGACCGGGGCGTTTTCCAGTGGGAAATCAACTCTCCTCAATGTGCTCCTAGATTGCCCTGACCTCCTTCCCTCAAGTGCCATCCCCTTGACAGCCGTCTGCACTGTGGTTCGTTACGGAGAAACCCCGCAGTTCCAAGTGCGTTACGTCAGCTACGAAGATTGCTTCCAAAGGGCGAAAGAATTTATTGGCAGTGAGTTTCTCAAACCCTTTGGGGGTGAGGAAGATTTGGTAGAAGCTTTAGAGCACCCTGAGCGATTTTTAGCTCAAGAAGAAGATCAATTGAGTCTTCAAAGATTTGCTCGCTTTATTTCTTCTTACGAAGAGATCGCCCAAAAGGAAGTTAAGTTTCATCAACGCCCAGCCTTCATCGCCGGGGGTGGAGTTTTAGAGACAACGGAAAATGCCGTTCAACAATGGAAGTACTTTCTTCCTACTCCCGCTCAAAAAGACCTTTACCACCAAGCGGGAGGAACTGAAGAACATTGGGTCACCAAGGAATGGTTAGCCTGCATTCGGGATGTCACCCTTTGGATCGATTCTCCTCTGTTGAAAAACAATATTGTCTTCTTAGATCTCCCCGGCCTCAATTGTCGCGAAGATTACCATCGAAGAGCAGTTCGAGAGTACTGTAACTTAGCCGACTGTATAGTATTGACAGCTTTTCAACCGGGTAATCAGGCCGATGAAGAGGTCATTCAAAATTTCAAACAGCTGAGTAACAACTACCGAGAGAAGCTTTTTTTCGTATTAAATCGTATCGATCAATTTCAAACGGAGCCCGAAGAGTTAGCACGAGCATTCGACTATCTCTCCCGATACGGCATTGGAGAAGAGTTTCCCTTAGATCGTTGCTTCTTAACTTCAGCTTATCTGGCGCGGGAAAACCTTCTTTCAAGCCCAAAATTCGAAAGTCATTTTAAGACCTTTCAACAAGCCTTCAGCCAAGCCGACTCCTCGATTGCTAAACTGCACCAACTCATTGTTCAAGCCTGTAAAAATGAAGACCCAGGCGGGATGAACAATTTTAAAACTGCGATTCGGGATTTTTTAAACCACCAAGCCTACCCCACCAAAATTAAAGAGGTTTTGCATAACTTTGAATCGACCGTGGAGAAGATGAAGGGAAGCGTTGAGCCCCGATTTGCGCAAGCCTTAAAGATGAATCCTGAGGAACTCCGCTCGATTGCCATCAAGGATTACTATTCCCAAATCCAAAAGTATGCGCTTCATTCTATCTACAGGTTTCAAAATGAGTATTTGAGAGGAGCAATTCAAAAAGAATCGGCCTTCTACCAAGACTTAAAAGACAGCCTCAAGAAAACGCACCAGGAAATTTACCGAAAGATCGTCAGTCACTTCAACCAACCCTTAGAGGGCAAGGCTCCGACAGAAGATCCAGTCAGTGAATTTGACTTATTGCGTATAGCAGAAGATTCCTCACAGAAACTTAAAACCGAGTTTTTGAATCTCATCACCACTCAGGTGGTCGCCCGAGTAAAAGGAAAATTGAAAACTCTGTTAGAGTCCAACAATCTTCAAGATCACCTCGATAACATCTTTCACTCAAGCCCCAGCCTCCTTGAGGAGTTTGACGGTGTATTCAAGAAATTTGAACTCCTAATCGACCACAGCATTCGCTGCATCATTCGAAAACCGTTCTACTCGATGCCGGGAGGTAAGGATCTAAGGAGATTAAAGAGAAATTTATCTATCTCTGAGTTAAAGCCTCAATTGATTCAAGTCTTCAGTGAGTTTTATCCCGATTGGATCTTTCAAAATATCTATTCGGAGCTTCAAGAGCAGCTAGCCCTCTCGTTCTACTTAGATAGCGAAAACCTCCAGAGTGACCTGAAAGATTGTTTCAATCGCAATGTTCACGCTTTTACTCAGGTGGAATTAATGAAAAACGTTCGATTACCTGAAGATTTTACGGATTCCAAAAGTGAGCTATTTGAAATCGTTGGGATTTGTAAAAGTATCGAGGGATTAGAAGAAGAACAATTAAAGCTGAGACACCGTGCACCACTCAGCGCTTGATGGATAAAAAATTATTTCTTCAAAGTGATGAAATCTTTATCCGACTCTTAGAAAAGAAGTTTCACTATGTCTTCCCTATTAAGCATTCGCCATCCCCTTTTGGTATTCCCAAAAGCCTTAAAAAACACAGGAACCATCGAGCGTCGAGCACTTTTCAATATCAGTGGCTCAAACTCGGTTCAAGTGAGTTTCAAGGTTAATTTGTCAGAGTCTAGCTGGATTCAAATCTACAACTTAACTCACCCCCAATCAGGTTTTAAGGCAAACGAGCTCACCCTTGAACCGGGAGAGAACGAAATAGGGATCACATTTAATACGAATAATTATCACTTTCCCAGCTCATCGGTAGAGGGGCGCATCTCCTTTAAGACGCAATCCGCTCCGAGCGAAGTTCATTTCATCGATTTTAATTTCGTTTCGATCGAGGACCTCAAACCTTTTAAAGGGTATGCGGCCATCGACATCGGAACGAGTACGACCTCCATGGCTGTCTACCATGTAGTAGATGATGCCAAACGAGGAACCACTCGACTCCCGTCATTGGAGTCCACCCAAGAGGATATGCCCTCAGCGGTCCTGATCGAGAATTACAAAAAATTTACCGACAACTGGGAACAGGGATGCAAAGTAGGCTTAGAAGCATTTCAGCCAAATAACGAATCTCTAAGTGGAGACCCACGAAGCCTCCAACTTTCAACCAAACTGCTCTTTGATCATTCTGAAATCTTGATGTGCGATGAGAAGGGAGTCGGTGGATTTGGCACTCCTTTAAATGTTATGAGCGCCATCGCCCATGAAGCCAAAGATCGAGCTCAGCAAAACGCTGACATTCAGGCTCGGTTTGAAAGCATCTATGTCACTTATCCTGCTCATTGGAGCCCCGAAAAGATCCTTCGTTTAAGAAAGGTATTTAAGTCTATCGGGTATGCGGATGCTCAAATTCATACTTCGATCGATGAAGCCACTGCCAACGGAATTCATTTCCTCTATCACTTGATACAAGATCAAGATCGATTCGATATCCTTCTCCAAGATCTTATATCCACCGAAATAAAAACGAATGAAAGCACTTCTTACAAATGTCGATTTTTAATCTTTGACTTTGGCGGAGGCACGCTAGATCAAGCATTGCTGGAAGTTGATTTTGTATTTAAAGATCAAGACCTCAGTCTCAGTTTGAAACTACTCGACTCTGATCACCTTGAATTCGGAGGTGATAAAGTCACTTTGAAGATCTTTAAAATGCTAAAAAGGCAGATCAGCCTCCTCCTTCATTCGCAGGTAAAATTTAAATCCAGAATTCCTTGCCAAGCTTCGATCACAGAAAACGCTACCCACCATCAGCAAGAACCTTCCATCACTTTTAAAGAAGACTTCGATCCTTCTTCTTCATCCTTTTCCCTTCCCGACTCAATTTCTGGTTCCTGGTCGCTGAGCCCCACTCCAGATAGTGATTCAGAAATACTCGATGAAAATTGGGACTATATCTTTGAGCATCTGGAGGATGATCACTTAGAAGATCCCATTGAAGATGCTATCGACAAAGTCTTCCCAACGAGATTCTTACCGAGAAGGGACGGCCTGTTTAATGAAGAAGCCCGTTTACACTTCGATTGGTTATGGAGAGAGTCTGAAAAACTGAAACGCAAACTTTTCGGTGAGGCGAAACGGATCCAAGAAGATGCTCACTTTCCCGATTTAGAAAAACTTAAAACGGTAAAGGAATCGCTTTCTCTCCAAAAAGCACCTCTTTTAAAATTAAGAGAATTAGCCTTTCGAAATGAAGATCAAGCCATCCAGCTCGATGCTTACCAAGTTTTTAAAGCTATTGAACCGAATCTAAATAAGGCGTTAAAAGTAAGCCAAGAGCTCACGGAAAACCGAAAGGTCGATCGCGTGATTTTGTCGGGGCAGTCCTGTCGGATTCCACTGATGAAATGGCTATTTAGTAAGTCAAAGTTAGAGGGAGGCCTGGGTATGGCTCCTTCAAAAATTGAATTCGATGAGAATTCAGCAAAATCAGCAGTAGCGAGCGGTGCCTGCCTCTTAGAGGTGATGAAAAACACCCAAGTGGGAGTCTCGGTCCAGGTCGAAAAGCTTCAACCCCAACTCCACGATGAGTTATACATCTTAAGACGAAATTCAGAAAAAGAAGTACTCTTCGCTCCTGGTCGATTGAACGAAGTCCTTCAAAGACAAATTAGATTTGAAGAAGAGAGTTTTGTTAAATTTCTATCGATCTACTCCTCAAAAGGCGATCAACTCCTCGGGCACTTTAATTTCGATCAACCTTTAGAATTTCCCAATGAACTGAGCGAAGTCAGCGAAATACTGTCGATCAACCCGACCCAGGAAAGTTGGGACCACCCTTCAACCGTTAATTTTTATTTAACCCCAAGTCAAAATCTTTATGCTTCCATTTCAAAATCAAGTGAAGAACTAAAGTGGTATTCCTTTCAAGTCTCAACACAAAACACAGAGGGCCGGAGTCTTCATGACCACCCCTATTCAGGGATCCATTAAATTCTTACGGTTGAATGCCCGTAATTTCAGATTGCTATAAAGAGGTATTTATTCTATTGTTTTGAGCTTGTGTGAATCTCTCCCCCAACAGAATGTTATGTTCACTTGAAGTACAGATGAATTGAGTTCATGTCCAAAATAAACCTCGTGATTTTTGATGTTGGCGGTGTATTGATTCAGCTCAACCCATGGAGTGAAGCTTTTTCATCGTTATTTGATGGCACACAAACTTCATTTTCAGAAAGCCGAATTGAAGAATTTATTCGATCAGAACCTTTCGATAATTTTGAAAAGGGGCTGATCGGGGGCCACCCATTCTGTAATTTCGTCAGAGAGTTTTTTCAGATCACGATCGATGATCCCTCAATCGAAAATCATTATCGCGCGATTCTCGGCCCTCCAGTTGAGGGCATGCCCCAATTAATGAAATCCCTCATTAAAAACGATTTTCGAATTTGCGGCTTAAGCGATACCTCACCCTTTCATTTAAATGCACTCTTTGATTACGAAGCGGTGAGTCAATTGGAGAGACTCATCACCTCTTGCGAAACTTCTCTTAAAAAACCTTCCACTGAAGCTTATGCAAAAGCATTAAACCTATTAAATGCTGAAGCTAAAAAAACTGTATTCATCGATGACCGACAAGCAAATGTCGAAGGCGCTCGAAACGCCGGTCTTCATGCGTTTCAGTTCGAGGGAATCGAGAAGCTTAAGGCAGATCTCAGTCAACTGTTAGAGATTGAGCTCGGTTGATCCTTTTAGGGCTTTATTCTAAGGCCAGCAAAATGGATCGCCCACCTCGACCATTATCATTATCTAAACTCCTACCGATAATAATTTGGGGCTGTTGTTTTCCTCAACTGTCTTCATGAGAGTTCCGAAGAAGTAATAGGCATTCAAGCCTAGCCAGTTAATTCAATTGCCACGGGAGGGTACCCACGAAGGCAAGGAGCCTGAGTCGTGGTTAGGAATCCAGCAGAATTTCCCAGTTCAGTTCAATCTCGAGATGGGCAAGAATCTTGTTCTCAAAAGACCAAGCTTTCTTCCAACTTTTCATCTATCGAGGTCGATGATCTTTCTGAAAAGGAACTGAGCTTCTCGCTCACACCCCAAGAGATCAACGTTGGGGAAGATGTGGGCGGCTTTAAGATTTTAGAGAAACTCCTCACCACTTCCATTTGGGAAGAGTATCGCGCATTTCAGTTTTCTCGTGATCGTGAAGTCAGTCTTAAAGTACTCTCGCCCAAACAATCCCAAAATCCCCAGCTCATCGAGCGCTTCAAAGAAGAACAACGACTCTCGTGTTCCATCACTCACCCGGGCTTACTTCCCGGCTATGGTAGCGGCTTTGATGGCAATTTTTACTACATTGCATCTAAGCTTCTATTGGCTCCCCGACTCGATGAATTCATTTTGGAAGCCCAGGGTCATCGGGGGGAACTCTTCTTCCGTGAAGCAGCCAGTTTATTTGCGTACCTTTGCCATTCCATCGCTTCGCTCCATGCCCAAGGTATCTACCATCGGGATATTCGACCCGCCAATATGTATCTGATGCCAGGTGAAAAAATTGTGCTGGGTAATTTTGGAAGTGCATTAGATAAGAATTTAGATAACAGTCGATTCTTCCCTGAGAATGCTCCGTTTGAGATCAAGATCTACCGAGCCCCTGAGTGCTTAGAGGACGAAGAACAGACATTAAGTCCTACGAGTGACGTTTATTCGATTGCAATTTGTTTTTACGAGTTGCTCACTGGAGTTCAGCCTTTCAGAGAGCTTTCAGAAGAAGAAATCCACCATCATAAGCTTCACCGTAAAGTGCCTTGCCCAAGAAATTACCTACCGAATGCCCCTCTAGCGTTAGAAGGAATTCTGAGGCAAGCCCTAACTAGAGACCCACGGTTCAGAATTCAAAACGCCACGGAACTCGCCCGGGAGTTCGAGCGTTTTGCAGAAACGAAGAGACCCAATTCTCGGCAACATCCGAGTACGGGAGGATACGAGGATCCCAAGGGTGAAGACGATGAAATCGATTCGGATCCCAATCCAGATTTCATTTTGATTTAACGCCCGCGCTTAATTCTTAGGGAGCATCAAAGCTACTTGGGTTAATAAACAACAACGCGGGACGAGTTTCGTTAAATCCACATGCTCAGTCAAACTGTGGGCGCCCTCTCCTTCTACGCCTAATCCATCCAAGGTCCGTACGCCGTAGCTGGAAAGAAAACAACCATCACTTCCCCCACCCGACTCTGAAGCTTCAAGCTGAAAGCCCAATTCACTTCCGATTTTTTGAACTTTTTGGATCATACTTTCCATCCCGGATTGAGGAATCATGGGAGGGAAAACAATTCCCCCTTCAAGCTCCATCTGAATGCGTTGATCCTTGAATTCAATCTCCCGAATAAAGGTATCAGCCTTTTCACCATCCTCTGTCTCTCGAAACCTTAAATCGATCGTAAATTCCGCCCGATCCGCGATGACATTGGAAGCTGTCCCCGCATGAACACTCCCCACATTGATCGTTACTCCTCGTTCAGGGTTTCTCAGGCGATGGACTTCATGAACCATCTCAACCATCGCATCTACGGCGCTGGCTCCTTCTTCAGGGTTAATACCTGCATGAGAAGCTTTGCCTTTCAAATTAATTTTATAAATCCCGACGCCCTTCCTTCTCACCTTTAAGCCTCCCCCTGAAACTGGGGGCTCTAAAACTAAAGCGACAGCTGAGCTGGGAACTTCCTTCTTTAAAAAAGGCTTCGCTGTGATACTGCCATCCTCTTCATCCGCAGAAACGAAAACTCGAAAACGTCCCAAACCATCCTGCTTTTCCAAGGAATTCAAAAACCGAAAAAACGCAACCACCAAAGTGAGCCCCGCTCGCATATCTAAAGTACCAGGTCCGTATAAAACCCCCTCTTTAATACATGGAGGCCTTCTCTCACACTCCCCTTTCGGCCAAACTGTATCCGAGTGAACCACGAAAACAACGTCAGGATCACCTTCACTCGTTTTCCAATCTGCGGCCAGATGAATTCCTCTAGAAGAATCGTACTCTCGACAAATTAAACCTTCTGCCGTGAGCAACTCTTTATAGCGTTCAATGAAGTCGTGGTTACATTCAATATCACCCGTCGGAGTGTCCATGCTCGACAACTCCAATAAGATTTCAATCCACTCTTGTTCGTGTTCTTTAAAAAAATCTATAATGTCCAAAGAGTTCACCTTTACATCGCAGAAAAATGGCATAAAAAGGGCATGGGGATTATTATCAAGAAGCCAATGAGAGTAGCATCTTTCAGGCCTACATAGTAGTTTTCTGTTCACAACATTTATAACCTCTTCCTGCTCTACGTTTAGTAAACACGCTAGATGAATTCAAATTCGAAACCTTTCATAATCTCAGCAATTTTGTTCATCGGATTGCTTCTTTGGATATTTCAACCCTGGGTCAGTCCCGATGTTGGAGGGCCCCATGTTGGAGGGCCCGATGTAGAAAGGCCAGTTGCAACAGATCCAGAGAAAACAAACGAAGGGGAGACTGAGGCCACACCCAAACCTCTTCCAACCAAAGTTTCATCCACTCCTTTAAAAACGAATGAGGTTCAATCAGGCCAGGCAAAAGAAAATCAAACACCTCCAGTAAAAGCCAAAGAAAACAATCCTCCTGCGCCTCCTATCACTTCAACTACCTGGAAGCGCCCAAAGAATATTGGATCACTCAAATTTTCAGCATTGGATGAATGCTCAGGCTTAGCTGCGAGTCAAAAAAATCCGGGAATACTTTGGGCTCACAACGATTCAGGTTCAAGCGCTACCGTTTATGCCTTTGATCATTCCGGAAGCGTGAGAGCGAAAGTTCTGCTTCAAGGAGTCACGGCCAAAGACTTTGAAGACATAGCTCTTGGACCTCACCCTAAGAAAAAGGGAACATTAAAAACCGAAAACTCTTACCTCTACATAGCCGATGTCGGAGACAACCAAAAAATACGTCCTCAGCTGAGCCTCTACCGATTTAAAGAACCGGAATTAAAGGGAGTTAAAAAGGGAGCCACCGTCGTCATCTCAAAGATTGAGAAAATTGATTTCAAGTACCCCAACATTAAGTTCGATTGTGAAGCCCTCGCCGTCCATCCCCAAACGGGAATGATCTATCTCTTCAACAAATTTCCGTTTCGAACAACCGTGTTTAGCTTGAAAAACTCAACTGAAAAAGGCAAAGTTCAAACAGCAAAGAAACTGTTTGCGATCAATACCCCCGACCTCGTAACTTCCGCTGACTTTTCCCCCGATGGAACTCGATTTGTTCTACGTACCTATTACAAAATTGAAGAATATATAACGATAGACCCGAAGGCACCCTTAAGCTTCAAAAACGTCAGGCGAATCGCATCGATCTCTCATCGCGAGCAACAAGGTGAAGCTATCTGTTACACCGGCCCTCATACCTTGATCACGGTTAGCGAAGGAGCCGGATCTACTCTTTATAAGATTGAGCGAGAGCGTTAATCTAGTAGATAAAAATCAAGTGGGGAACTCCACCAATACCTTCAATGCCCCTTCCTCCCGATCGCGAAAAACTTCATAGGCTTTCTGTATTTCTTCGACGGGATAGCGATGCGTCACCAAGGGTGAAAGATCGATGCGGTCTTCACTCAACCACTTCATGGCCAGAGGGAAATCTCTATTAAAATCAGGATCCACGCTCGTGTGAACGGAAAGATTTTTCATAAACAAATCTAACATACGAACAGAATCAATCGTTTTGGGAGGTACTCCGAAGTAAAGAATCTTCCCTTCCTCGCGACATAAATCGATACACAGATTCAGCGCTTGATCTTGATGCCCGACACACTCGATAACGATATCCG
The DNA here is from genome assembly GCA_028280485.1 of Planctomycetota bacterium. Classification (GTDB taxonomy): domain Bacteria; phylum Planctomycetota; class UBA8108; order UBA8108; family JACQVS01; genus JANQLS01. The sequence continues at coordinate 10,176 of JANQLS010000016.1, read as the reverse complement.
CCATCTTCCCATCGGTGAGTTCAGAAACTCTTTGAATGGGGTCTTCCGAAGAGTTGTCGATCGTTTCCGTCACTCCAAAGTGTGGGCTTCGATCCAGTCTTGAACGGAGTTTATCGATTCCGATGACTCGGTGAGCTCCCGCAGACTGTACCAGCCGATTATGCATTTGCCCGATGGGCCCTTGACCTAAAACAACCACCGTTTTATCTAGAAACCCACTGAGCTTTTTATGAGAATAAATCACCGTACCCAGGGGCTGGGCTAAGACCGCAATTTCGGGTGAACAACGTTGATCCCAAGTGATCACTCGACTGTCTGAAACCTTATAACGTTCAAAGAAACCATGTTGACGTAGGGGAACGGCTAAAACTTTGTCACCTGACTGAAATTTCTTACTCGTACTTTCAGTCACCACCCCAACCATTTCGTGGAGCGAAAATCCAGGCTCTAGGGGATAAGGACCGTGCCCATCCTCCCCCATAAAATACGGAAGATCTGAACCACAGAGACAGGTCATCTGGGGTTGAAAAATGATTTCACCCTCTGAGTCGGATTCCAGTTGGGGTTCGGGAACATCAACTAATTCAATTTGACCGGGGCGAATAATTTGTCCTGCGAACATGATGTCGATCTCAAATAAATGATAGAGGTAAAGCTACGACTGCTTGAACTGTAATCGATCTAAATCGACATTACCACCGGAGATGATGATCCCGACTCTTTTTCCTCGAAACGGAAAGTCATCTCGAAGGGTACTCGCAAAGGGCACTGCACCAGAAGGCTCCACAACAAGTTTTGCTCTCTCCCAAAGATGACGAGTAGCTTGAAGAATTTCAGCTTCAGAGACCAATAGAATATCCTGAACCCCATCTTTGATGATCGCAAAGGTAAGATTTCCCAATGCAGTCAACAATCCATCAGCGATGGTTTTAGGCGGGCGGGGAGGTTGAATTTCTCCGATTTTTAAAGACTGATGAGCATCATCGGCTAATTGAGGTTCGACTCCACAAACCAAAATCGATGGCTGAATCCCCTGTACCGCTAAAACAGCACCTGAGAGTAATCCCCCACCACCTACTGGAGTTAAGATCACATCTAAGTCTCTGACTTCCTCAAGCAACTCCACCGTAGCTGTCCCTTGACCCGAGATAACTCGAGAATCGTTAAAGGGGTGAATGAATGTTCCCCCAGTATCCTTTAAAACCTCCTCAGTTACAGCTTCTCTGGACTCAAGCTCAGGCTGACAATCGATGATACGAGCACCGTAACCGGCAACTGCTTTCCTTTTGACTTGAGGGGCGGTTACCGGCATCACGATGTGGGCTTCAATTCCTCGCATCCTTGCCGCCAAAGCCAAAGCTTGAGCATGATTACCGGAGGAATGAGTTACGACTCCTCGTTGAGCTTCGACTTCACTCAGGCACTGTATGGCGTGGTAAGCACCTCGAAATTTAAACGCGCCTACTTTCTGAAAATTTTCAGCTTTAAAGAAAAGCTCGCAGCCGCTGATTTCGTTGAGCGAATGACAAGTGATGACCGGAGTACGGTGAACTTGATCTTGAATGAGATCTCGAGCCTTCAGTACATCTTCAAACGTGGGAACTTGAGTAGGATCCATAGCGGGAAAAGCGGATAAGTATAAAAAAAATAAACCTCAATCGGCAAAATGCATTCCTCGAGGCAGATACGTGATGAATGAATATAGTCAATAATGCGAAAAGAAGCTTTAGAATTACGTCCAAACTCATCTCAAAAAAAGAGCCCCCTAACACAAACTGTATTAGGGGGCACCGGCCTGGAACGATAAGCGAATTGAGAGGATTCGCAACGGATTCACAGAAAAAGTATGATTGCGCATCAACAGGTATTGAAACTCCCATGCCGGAACTTAAAACCTCCATCTCAATTTATAAGTACCATAAAAATCAAAACTTGAGATTTCAGCCTGTAGACGGGAATCTGCTCATTGAGAAAAAACAGGCACACCCTCATTTTCCCACCCTGTAAAAAAGCCTCGATGTTGAGGATCGAAGCTCATATTTACTGATGGAAATTCCGATGAATGAAATGAGATACTTTGCTAATCTTTGATTCCCTTCAACCCGATGATTTCCCAAACTTTTGACATGAGAGTTATAGGATGTTGAACCTTCAACTCAGATTCAATTCTTGTGTAGTACTCTGCACATTGCTCTGCCTTTTCACTTTGCCATCAACGTCGGCGAAAGAAAACTTACTGACTAAAGCTGAAAGCAGTAACTACAAAGCGACTTCTACCTATAAAGAAGTAGAAAACTTCCTCGCCCATTTAGTTCATCAATACCCCCACATCCATCGAACTGAATTAGGTAAAAGCTTTGAAGGAAGAACACTCCCCTTAATTCTTCTTGGAGACAAAAAATACAAGAGTCCAGAAGACATCACCCGAGCCGGAAAGATGTTGGTCTTTCTATTTGGAAATATCCATGCGGGAGAGGTCTGTGGAAAAGAAGCCTTGATGATGCTGGCGAGAGAGCTCGCTAAAAAGAAAGACCATCCTTGGTTTGATGATTTAGTGATCGCCATTGCTCCCATCTACAATGCAGATGGAAATGAGCGCTTCAGCAAAGATAACCGTCACAACCAAGTCGGACCCGAAGAGGGAATGGGAACGAGAGAAAACGCTCAGGGTTTTGATCTTAACCGCGATTATGTAAAACTGGAAGCACCTGAAACTCGAGCTCTCGTTAGGTTTTTAAACACCTGGGACCCCAAAGTCATCATCGACACTCACACCACTAACGGTTCTTTCCACCGCTATCCCCTCACTTACGCTGGCCCTAAAAATCCTGCGAGCTCAGCTCAATTAATCGAATACGTCAGAGACAAAATGTTTCCTGAAATTACCAAGTCTCTTCAGGAGAATAAGGGGATCGACACTTTTTTCTACGGGAACTTCAACAAGCCCCATACTCATTGGTCGACTTATCCTGACCACCCCCGTTACGGAGCTCCTTATCGTGGCTTGCGTGGACGCATCGGAATTTTGAGTGAGGCCTATGCTTACGACAGTTTCAAAAACCGAGTACTAACAACTTTAGAATTCGTCAAAGCGTGCTTGGATTACAGCTCAAAACAATCATCCGAAATTCAAAAATTACTTCGTCAGGTGGATGCTGAATTTCTTAAACCGCCAAAGGAGGGGGAAACTATCGCTTTAAGAACAGAGCTCACCTCGGCACCTGATCCGGTCCTTATAAAAGGTTTCGAAGAAATCGAGATCGAAGGGAAACTTAAGCCAACGGAAAAGAAAAAAGACTACAAGGTCATTCACCAAGACCGATTTCAACCAACCCTCAAGGTTCAACGCGCTCACGGTTATTTGATCCCTGCAAATTTCACACACATCATAGAACACTTGGTCAGGCACGGTATAAAAGTAGAAATCTTGACGGAAGATGCCATCGGCCTAAAAGAATACTACTTGATTAAAGAAATCCACAAGGCAAAACAAGCCTTCCAGGGGCATCGCTTAGTGCGATTGGATACTGAACTCCACTCGGTAGGCTCCGAAGTTCGAGTGGGAAGTTACTATGTCAGTACAAGTCAAAAATTAGGACGCTTAGCTAGTTACCTCTTAGAACCTCAAGCCGCAGATGGTTTAGTCGCGTGGAATTTTTTCGACGACCACATAAAAAAGGATGAGGTTTTCCCCATCACACGACTGGTTGAAGAACCTTTCTTCGGGACGACTCCCTATTCAAAACCTTCGAATCGACCTAAAAAAACTCTTACCTTCAATTCCGTTTTTAAGTCACCCAATCCGCCTAATCTTCGTGGCTCCCCGAATCGAACTCAACGTTGGTTGGGTCAGGAAGATGAATTCCTTCAGACTCGCAGAGGCGTGCTCCTCAAAATGGATGCTCGATCCTTTGCGGAGCACAAGTTTATTAACAAAGAAAAACTCAAATCCTCATTGAGTAAGATCCCCACCTTAGACCAAGAAACGATCGAGAGATTCACCCGAAAGACAACTTGGAACTTAGATCAACATTCACTCAACACCTTTTTGTTTGAACACGGAAATGATCTCTATTTCGGAACTCTGGACGGATCTCGTCAAGGTCGGCTTACAGCCACCCCAGAAAAAGAAGAACTTTATGAACTCAGCCCCGACGGTAACTTCGCGGCCTTCGTTCGTAACAATGACCTTTGGGTGGTCGATCTCGAGACTCAAACGGAAAGGCAGTTAACTCAGGGCGGAGAAGATCGTTTAAGGCACGGCAAGAATGACTGGGTTTACTTTGAAGAACTTTATCACCGAAGCTGGAAAGCCTTTTGGTGGTCTCCCGACTCACGAAAGCTAGCATTCTTAAAGGTCGATAGCCGCTCTGTTCCCGAATTTCACTTAGTGAATGATTTACCTTCCCCACAGGGATTGGAGATCACACCTTATCCCAAACCCGGTGATCCCAATCCGACAGTAAACTTAGGCATCGTGAACGTTGCCGGAGGAGATATTAACTGGGCGAATCTCAACCGCTACGATCCCTACGATTTCCTCATCAGCGGAGTGGGTTGGAATTTAGATGGAAGCATCGTTTATTTTTACGGTCAAAATCGAATTCAAAACTGGTTAGATATCCTCACTGTCGATTCGAAAAAAAATGAAGTCACTCGCCTGATGCGAGAAACAACCCAAGCTTGGGTTTCACCCCCTGATCAGCTTCATTATTTAAAAGATGGAAGTTTCTTTTTAACGAGCGAAAGAACGGGCTGGAAACATCTCTACCACTACACCCAGTCGGGTTCACTCATCCGAGAGATCACGAAGGGAAAGTGGGAAGTGCGTCGTATTCATGGGTACGACCCCGCTGAAAACTGGATTTACTTTAGCGGCACGAAGCGCAGCCATACCGAAAACCATCTTTACCGCGTCAAACTCGATGGCAGCAAAACGGAGCTATTAACGAAAAACCCGGGATACCACTCCATTAAAATGTCCCCGTCGACTAACTTTTTCATCGATACTTGGTCAACAACCTCCACTCCCGAAAAAGTTGTTTTAAGAAACAATAAGGGAGAACTCGTTAAAACCTTAGACTCCAATCCCGTCCCTGATTTAGATCGGTACGTACTCTGCCCCGTGGAACATTTTCAAATTCCCACTCGGGATGGATTTAAGTTAGAAGCGCAAATCATTCGTCCGCCCAACTTTTCTCCAAATCGGAAGTATCCCGTATGGTTTTCAACTTATGCGGGCCCCCACGCTCCTACTGTTTATAATTCGTGGCGGGGAGGACGAGTTTGGGATCAGATGTTAGCACAAGCCGGGATCATTCAATTTCGTTGTGATCCGCGAAGTGCGAGTGGAAAGGGAGCAGTATCGGCTTGGACGGCCTACCGTCAACTCGGTGTTCAAGAATTGGAAGACATCAAAGATGCCATCGGATGGCTCAAGGGCTTGCCTTATGTGGATGCCCAACGCATCGGCATGAACGGCCATAGTTACGGTGGATACATCACAGCTTACGCGATGACACATACCAAATTGTTTTCGGCTGGTATCTCTGGGGCCCCAGTGACCGACTGGCGCGACTATGACAGCATTTACACTGAACGTTACATGAGTACTCCGGCCGACAATCCGAAGGGTTACCAAGTCACTTCAGCTCGTGAGGCTGCTAAGAACCTTCACGGAAGATTACTTTTAGTTCACGGATTAAGAGACGACAACGTTCACCCTCAAAACTCGATTCGTTTTATTCAAAACCTTCAAGAAGCGAATAAAAGCTTCGATTTGATGATGTACCCCAGCTACCGGCACGGCATTTGGAGTCGCCACTACACTCAACTGCGCTACGATTTCATCATGGAGACGATGAATCCCGACCGAGACTTTTAGTTAGTCTCTGTTTATTCAACAGGAGCTAGTTAATTTATGTTGAATCACACTCCTTCGGAGTGCGTTTCAACCGCTTCAGCAAATCATAGATTTGCTTACACTCCGCTAAACGTAGGCTCTACGAGCCCACGTCCGCGGCCGAGTTGATCCCAACTCGGCTTAGTTCCTGTTGAATAAACAGGAACTAATTAGGATGACGGTGAATTTACTTCAGTAACCTCAACATCTCTTTCCCAAACCCCGTACCGGCTTGAGCGAAAAACCAGGGGCTGCCGTAATAATGGTAGCCACGGTCGTTGCCGAACTGCCGCCACTTGTTGACGTCTTTACTCCAGCCCCCAGGCCCGGTGTAAATGGCGTGAGCTTCCATATCCCAATACTGGTCGGTCTTAACACAGCCCACCGTTTTCTCGAATTCCTTGTAGGTAGGAACTTTGGCTTGGGCTTTTTTAATGTAATCCCTTGGTGAACCTTCTTTATCAGGTTTCATTCCATCGTGCCCCATTTGACCGATGACGAATTTCATGCCTGGAGCCTTAAACTCTTTTCGAACATCTCGAATCAAATTAGCTAAATTCTTTTCATAGCTCAGCCAGCGATCTTGATACTGGTCGTTCCAACCTTGGAACCAAACGAAACCTAAGATTTCGTATCCTTGACCTTTATAACCCGGAAAACGTTCTTTTAAGTTCGCCAAACATTCGTGAACTTCTTGAACCATGTTGCGGTAGTCTTTGCCATACTGTCCTTTGTAATCTTCAAAGGTAAAAATGGGTCGAGGGCGATATCGCTGAAGACGCTTCTTTTTCTTAGCAGTTTTGTTTTCTTCGGTTATCCGCTTGTTATTTTCTTCAACCTGAATCTTCCGTTTTTCATTCCACTCTTTATTGGCCTTATTGACCTCTTCCATTTGTTTTCGATACTCAGCATCACTCAACATAGATGACGGGGGCAAGAAGCCTCTAGCCAACGCACGACCACCCCACGATGCTTTGATCAAAAGAACTTGTTCATCGTAATGATTTCCCATCTCATGACCGAAATTAAATTCAGGACCAAAACCTTCCCGAGGTGCTCCGTAGCCTACCGTTAAATCTCCGTGCTTGCCCAAATAATTGATCCAAACATCCTTTCGAGTACTCCAGAGATACTTTGGGGGTTTCCTGGGATTGTTCGGATCGATCGAACGATTGACGGCTTTAACGAAACCGTCATAGTCTCCGTTCTTAATGAAATGCTTATATCGACCACGGTATTTCTTTTGGGAAACCTGCCAAGAGAGTGGCTCGGGGAATCCTCTTCCTTCCATATTGGATTGGCCGGCGAGGATGAAAACTTTGATCTTTTTATCACTGGTAGAAGCGGGATATTCTTCAGCAGAAACGACTGAAGGAAAAATAAAGGCTAACAATGAAAGAAAAGCGAATAACAATCGAATGTTCATGTGTGTTCCTAAAGATGCGAGAAGACTTTGAAGGGCTATCCGTATCCGAACTTGTAAAAGTGTAGCCAAACTCCCCAGAGTTTGGTCCTTTTCCTTTTAGTTAAATTTTCACAAATTCGGCTCCTACAACATAGTCTTAAAACAAAAAAAGAGCCTCAATTCGAAATGAAATGAGGCTCTTTGAAACCTGTATAGAGAAACTAACCGAGTTTTTACCCGCTAATTCTCATGTACTTTTTCATTTTTTTAGCCATTGTGGGGTAGTCGATTTTCCCCGTAATTTTTAATGTGGGAACAATCAATGCATTGGATCCACCCCAAAGGAATCCGATTCGACCGGAGCCAAAGTATTTTTGTTTGTACTTAGCTTTAGCTTTGGATTTCCCTTTACGTTGAGCTTCGTAAACTCCACCCCTAATTTTCAAACCGATGCGAGCCATTTGATTAAAGCTAATAGCGATAGTCTTACCGGTTTTCTTCTTGGGTCGGCCACCTGAATATTCTACGGCTTGTCCTCCGAAGTTACTGCCCAAACCTTTTTTCTTATCGGTAAAGAAAATCAAACCAGCAGAGAGGCGGTTCGTGTGGTTCACATACTGATAGAAATTTGCTTCAGCTTCGACGCTGTCTTTCCACCAACAGTTGAGAAGTGCTAAGCCTTTATCTGAAAGTCGAAGACCTTCATCCCCACCGATCACAACTTCTTCTTGGTAAACGGTGTAGCGGAATTTCGACTTCACCCCAGGCTTAAGATAAGGGGTAAAAATCTTTTTGTGTTCATCCAACTTCTTTCTGAAGTTGAAAGTCATCGTGACTCGGCCATCAGGATGCTCAACGAAAGTCGTAGGCTTTAGAAAATCTTTAATATTGCCAAGAACGAACTCCTCTTCAGGAGACATCTTGCGCTTTTTAGTCTTAGTCGATTTATCTATATCTTCTTCGTCTTCTTCATCCTCTTCATCTTCGTCTAAATCGACTTCCTCATCTTCATCTTCGTCTTCTTCACATCCATTGTTGACGTTATCAAAACGACTGGATGGTTCAGAAGAATCGGATGCAGTGACGACCGAGAATGCCGTTGAAGATACGAGAGAAAACATGAGAAGGAATACAAAAAAGAACTGAGCCCACTCAGGAATAGAGACACTTTTAGAACGAAGCATAAGCCCCTCCTCGAATAAAAGGATGATGGAACGAAATTATTGTTTCAATCTGAAATAAAGACAAACAACCGGGATAACCCGTTAGTTAGTTTCAGTTGAACCAACTGAAACTAAGCCGAGTTGGGATCAACTCGGCCGCAAGTATGGGTTCGACGAGCCCATGCTTAGCGGAGTGAAAGCCGCAGCACTTTAGGGCTATGCCTAAAACATTGCGTAGATTTGCTGGAACGGTTGAAGCTGCCTCCGAAGGAGCAAAATTCAACAGAAACTAATTAGTAGAGACGCGTAAAAAGTATGTTTATTTTAAAGATTTTTGTTTTTAGTAAAAAAAGCACCGCCAGTTTCAGGATCTCGAAAAAGCGGACGCTCTTTACACCTGATGCACACACAAACTCTGCCCACTCAAATCAATGGGAGTAGGACATATAAAACTTTTAAGTAGTTTCCAATGGTTAAACGGAAACTAAGTACCGTTCCTTACGCCTCTTCGACCAGGAAACTCGCAACACCAAAAGAGCTTAGGTGTTTAGAACGGCATTCGAATTCAACTTGTAACGCAATTGTAAGAAGAGGATTCTATTTTCATTGAGCTCTGAAATTCAGATCTAAGAGATCCTACCTTAAATCAATCGCTATTTTTAATTAGGTACACTGTAACCTTAAAAAATACTCGACTCAAGTTAAGATTTTCTCGGAACTCCCACCCCCTAGATATTCGGAACTTCTGTGCGCTTGATTAATTACCGAAACCCTTATTTTTAAACATCTTCTAAGAGTTCCCCTTAGCGCTTCAAGCCCACTAACTTTTCACGAAAGTCCCGATCATTACTAGCCGAGTTAATGGGCAGGAACCCATATCTATAAAACAAATGCCTACACGTCGCGAAAAACTCAAGCTGATCGACAAGAACATCAAAGCTTGCACTAAATGTTCACTTTGTGAAAACCGTAGAAATACGATTTTAAATGAGCATTTTCCCCGAGCACGATTGATGATCGTCGCAGAACCTCAAGGGGGGTTCGACAAACACTCCGGCTTTCCTTTAACCGGGAAGGGTGGAAAGATGCTAGCGCGAATGATCAATGCACTCGGAGTGAGAAGAGAAGATCTATTTATTGAGAGCATCACGAAATGTAACGTCTCAAGATTTCGAGCTGCGAGTCAAAAAGAACTCCAAGCTTGCTTCCCCTATCTTTGCCAACAAATTCACATTGTTAAGCCACACGTTATTCTAAGCATGGGAACTGTATCCACAGAAATGTTGCTGGATACCAAAGAGCCGATGTCGAGGATACACGGTCGAGTCTTCAAACTGAAAGACTACGAATATAAAGACATCTGGGTGATTCCCACCTATCACCCCGATTTTATATTCAGAACGCCCCAAAAAAAGGATGAGGCTTGGGACGACTTGAGCGTAGTTCGCAAACAATTGCGTATTGCTTCGGAGAAGGCATTGACGGAGTGATCGTCAGACATACAAATTAATTAGTTCCTGTTGATTAAACAGGAACTAAGCCGAGTTGGGGTCAACTCGGCCATGAATAAAGACCCTAGGTCTTTATTCCATTATTACTGCGTAGTGGCGAAGACCCTATGTTTAGCGGAGTGAAAGCAAATCGGAGATTTGCTGGATCGGTTGAATCTTCCTCCGAAGGAGCAAGATTCAACAAAAACTAATTAG
>JANQLS010000143.1 GCA_028280485.1 Planctomycetota bacterium | reverse complement strand
AACCACCTGATCCTTTCCGTAAGCTTTTCGAATAGCTTTTAAATCAAATGTAATTCCCTTGCTGACTTTCCCCCTAATACCTCGATAAAACTTTCCGTGAGTCCCAAAGTTGATAGGGGGCCGTTCTTCTGTTACCACACTGATCCATCCATTCAATTCGGGGTTGGAATCAAATTGATGAAAATCATACTTCAATCCGCCGGTATGGATTCCCTGTCCCCGATCACGCTTGAGGAGGAAAACACTATCGATAAATGGAGATTGAGGAACAGGCACTGGTGCTTTATCGTGAATCGGCCGCTGAGTTATCGAAGCTGAATCCTTAATGAATTGCCCAGTATTGAGATCGATGCCGACATATTTGGAGTAGGGCTCGTCCCCTGCTTGAAACTGCCCTTGAAGGAACGATGTTAGGGAGATACCCCAGGGGCTTATTCGATATTCCTTAGGTGCTTCTGAATCTTGTATTTTTTTAAGCCAATAGTTGTGGAGTCTCTTTTTAGTTTCTGAATCGATGTTCTTTGATTGGTAAAGATCGGTCGCAATTTTTTTAAGTAAAACTTCTTCGCCTTTAGGAGTTTGAAATCTTTCTTTGATGATGGCTTCAAACTTGGGCTGGACTTGGCGGTCGATTCGATCTTCCTCGTCATGGCTCTGGCTCGACCAAATTCTTAGAGTGCCATCCTCACCGTAAGAAACAATTTTTTTTCCTTTATCGACAAACGAAACATCCAGAACACCTTGACCGTGACCTTTTAACTTTAAAACTTCAAGTCCGAATTCACTGTCGATGATGACGATAGACCCGCTATCCAATGCAACCGCAATTCGAGAACCGGATTCATCGATATCTATGGCATTGACTTGGGCTCTCAATTGAAGCGACTGGAATCGAGGAATCGAAGTCGAATAATCGTAGATCGTGAGATTCCCAAAATCACCTCCAACCACAAAAAACTTCCCCTTGGGATCAAAAGCAAAGGCATCACAAGATTCCCGGAGAGGAAAAACCTTTTTGGTCGCCCCTGTCGTCAGGTCCCAAAACATAATGAGGTTTAGATCTGACAGACTCAGGAGTTCATTATTGATCGGATTGAATACGAGTTTTTCAATTTTTGCTGGTGAACCTATCAACTTTGTAGGCTCGCCTTTGATGCTACCTTTTTTTAGATCCCAAACTTCGATATTTCCATCCTCATAACCGATAGCTAATTGTTTCCCGTTTGGACTAAATGCAAGAGTGCTCGGAAAAGTAGTAAATTTTAAAGGAGGCCCGATGGGAGATCCGGTTACAGTTTCCCACAGGCGAACGGTGTAGTCGGAGCAAGCACGAGCGAGGAATTCACCATCAGGGCTCAATGCCATCGCCAATGTTTTTCCACGTTGATCTGATCGAGCTTGAAGAGTTTGAAGATTCAGAAGATCAACGGTAATTAATTCCCCTTCTAAGCCTCCCAGATAACAACGTCCCCCTCCATTGGACGCCACCATCTGATTCAGCTTGGTGGCGAACGTACGAAAATTTTTTTCCTTGGGCCTCAGAATGGTTGCTTCTTTCCAAAGTGAAATATAGCCCTGGTCATTCGATGTAATGACCCGACCTGATTGGGTATGAACTTTCCCAATTCCTGTATTAGGATAGAGAGCTTGAGTATTGATAAGCTTTCCACTCTTGGTATCTACCCTCAGTAGATAGGAACGAGTGTACTGACCGACAAAAATAGAATTTCCTGTAATGTCGTACTCGAAGTCATGGATCCTTCCTCCATCGACCGTTAAGGGTTTTCCAATGGAGTCCCCCGTTTTCAAATCAAAGGATTGAAGAGTTTTATTATCCCCAACTAAACAAGTAAAGACTTGACCTCCGGGATGAATATCAAACTCTGCCTTATGATCGAAAGAAACTCTCCAGATTCTCTGCAATGGATCGACGCTCAATAGCTGATAGCCTTCTCGGTCAGCCCCGGTAAGCAAGCGAGATCCATCGGGTGAAAACTGAATCGAATCTACAAATAAGCCCTCAATGGATTTTATTTGCTGAGGGTAAGTAGGGGCTTCACTAGCCTCCGTCAAATTCCACAGAGCTAATTTTTTGTCAGAGTATGAAATAGCAAGGAGGCCTGTTTCCTTATGAATGGCGAAACCCGTGATTCCCGCTTCTGATTTTCGTCCGCTTTCATCTAACTGGTATTCACTTTTCTTCTCAAGGGTTTCTAAATCAAGTCCCACCACAACATTTTGATTGGTGATACCAAAGACTTGATTCCGCCAAATTAAAAGTTCACTATTACTAAAAGTAAGACCATCTCCTTGAGCTTGAACCTGTCCTTTTTCAAGGTCCCTTCTTTGAAGGACTCCTTTGTCTTTGGAAATGGAATAAATCCATTTCTCGTGAGAATCATGAGCTCGATTTCGATGACTTAATCTTTTCGATTCGAAGAAACTCAGGAGGTGCCCCGAATCGACATCCCATAAATACTCACGACCATAGACATCGATCGATCTCAATCGTTTTCCATCTGAGGAGAGATCCAAATAAGTCGAGGTCGCATTAGAAGCTTTAAAATTCATCACCGATGAGATTTTGGAATGAATATAGCGCCACTCCCAATCTCTATCTTTAGTTGGAATCGAATTTAGCTTTTCCCTGGCCGCAAGCCATTCAATTTGATCGGCTAAAATATCTGCGGCTAAAATATCGGAAACTTGTTGGCGACGATCGGATAGGCGTTGCTCAGAACTCACCTGATCTTTGTATTGATTCAACCACCCACTGACCCCCATCCATAAGAATCCTCCACCAATGAGTAAGGCTAATAATAGGCAGGTCCCCACAACCATGGCTTTGTTACGTCTATAGTATTTTTGTACTTGATGGATCTTGGATATAGGCCCTGCATGAACTGGCAGATCATCCAAAAAGCGTCTCAAGTCTTGAGCTAACTCTAGCGCAGACGGATATCTTCGATGGGGTTCTTTGTCGATAGCCTTTTGAACGATATTTTCTATATCCCCTTGAAGTTTTGAGTCAACAAGACCCAAACGAGGAGGATCGATAATTGTCACGACACGATGGATATCTGGAAAGGAACGATTTTCCTCCCCTATAGGATGGATACCCGAGAGAAGCTCGTAAGCGATCACTCCGAGAGAATACACATCAGAATGTGACCCGATCGCTTCACTATTTCCAGTGATCTGCTCAGGGCTCATGTAGGCGAGAGTACCAAGTAACAAGCCATCAACCGTCATCACTGAGCGTTGTAAGTTGCGATCCGCCACTCGAGCTACCCCAAAGTCTAATATCTTGGATTGCCCACTTTCATCCACCAAGATATTCCCGGGCTTAAGGTCCCGATGTACGATGCCATTTTTGTGAGCATGGGACATCGAGATGCAAATCTTTTCAAGAAGCTCAACTCTCTGGTTCAAGTCTAAGGATTGCTGGGCACAATAATCTTTAAGATGGACTCCCTCCACCAATTCCATGGCGAACCAGGGTAATCGCCCTTGCTCATTTTCAAAGTGACCCGCTTCAAATATTTTGGCGATACCGGGATGATCCAACTTAGCGAGAACATCGGCTTCTAAGCGAAATCGACTGAGAAGAAGATCGCGATTCGTGTCACCCTCGGTCGTTTTCCAGGGCTCTCGCATCATTTTAAGAGCCACCCGTCGCTTCGGGTGATCTTGCTCCGCCTCGTAAACGATCGCCATTCCCCCCATTCCTAACTCGCGAAGGATGCGAAACGGCCCTACTACTGTGGGAATGTTTACAGCCGAATGTAGAGTTGGAAGCTCAAGCGCCTGAGAAGAACTTTCCGTATTAACAAGGTAAGCGGGAGAACCTTCATCGCTTTCCACCCCCGAGGTATCGTGAGCCGTGAGCATCTCTTCTATCTTCAGGCGAAGCTCAAGGTCGAGATCGACTTCTTGATCCAGGTGTGAAATACGTTCTTCAGGAGAAAGAGTATAGAGTTTTGAGAAGAGTTCAAATAAACGCTTCGACTGTTCGGATCTCATAGGATTGGCGACCAGCTAAAAAATTTTATTATTAATTATGATGAGGAACCGCCGGACTTAAGCACCGAGGGTTACTTTGAGCCAAGCCTTAGCAGCATACCACTCTGCTTCTATTGTTTTAATCGAAAGGCCAAGAGTTTCAGCGATCTCAGTAAATTTTAATCCTGTTAAAAACCTTAACTCTACGACACGAGCTTTTCGTTCATCGAAAGATTCGAGGTGCCGGAGTGCTTCCTCAACACTCAACACATCCAAAGCTTGATTATCTGATTGTTTTTCTACCGGATGATCTTGTTCAGAAAAGCAAATCTTGAGACGAGTTCCACCTCGCTTTTGAGAATTATGTTTTCTCGCATGATCCACGAGAGCCTGCCGCATCATTTTTGCTGCCATGCGAAAGAAGTGCTGACGATCACTAAGTTCAGCGGCATCTCGATCGATCAATCGCATGTAAGCTTCGTGCACCAATGCCGTAGGTTGTAAAGTGTGATTATTCCGTTCCCCATGAAGGTACGAACCTGCTAAACCTCGGAGATCATCGTAGATCAATCCAAAGAGTTTATCCGTTGCGTCCCGGTCGCCTTCACGTGAAAGGCGGATGAGTTGGGTGTAATCTTGATTCATTTAGGGTGCATCGCCCATGCCATGGATAAAACGGGGCAGGAACCTTAGGTGAATCCTTAGTTGGGATCCAATCTGCATCCGATGGTCTCATAACCTCACTTTCTAATCAATGTATAGAAACTCCGGCTCTCCGGAGAAACAACGCACCATAAACATATACAAGCAAATGACTTAAAAAATAAATAGGGATTTTCAACGAGTTCTACGCTTAGTCGAGGAATTTCAATTTACCAAATCACTTCCAATGAAAGGACTCGAAACATGCAAACGAACCAACAGCCAAATCAAATTAACGAAAGACGTAGGAGGCTCAGATACCTTAATACGATCTGCTTTCTTTGGATCTCAGTTTTTGGACTCACACACACTATGGTTTTAGGCCAAGACAGTGAGGGCTCTGAAACTCAGACGGAAATTGATACAGACTTCCATCAACATATTACGGACAACTTAGCTTATTTCTCAGGGGTTCAATTTGGTGAATACTCAGTGGACGAACTCGAATGTTCAGAGTCTGAAAATAGATCTGAGTGTCGTCTTGCTAAAATATTTGGAACGGATGATTGGGTTTGCAGACTTACTACCGCAAGATTAGATCTACTCTTTGATAAAACTCGAGGCGATGCCTGCCATCAGGCTCGCCTCGCTCGGATAGAGACTGTTTTGTCAAGTCCTGCAGATGTAGTAGAGCGTGAATTGGGGAGCATCATTGAAGTCTACAACAGCTTGACTTTTGATCCTTCAAACAATAGGTCATCTGTGATCGATTTTTGGCTTTCCAGTAGAGAAATCTTAGATGATCAACCCACCCAGGAAGAAATCATAGCTGCACTGAGAGAGGGAAATAAGAATGTTAGGGAGGATACTGTTCGAGTATTCGATTTAGAATTAGCCGCTCCTATTTTTCACCTTCGTCGAGTCTTTGTAGAAAATTTTAACTTTCTCGATGAACTCATGGTTGAAATTCAGGCCGACATATTAGATTTTTTTGGGGAACTTGACGATGACTTATTAAATCAAAGAATTACCAATTTAGATCTCAAAGTCACTGCGTTAGGAGATTCTCTGAATGAGAGGATCGATTTAGTTCAAATAGAAGTGGAACGAAATCGACAAACGCTCATCCAGGTTGTAAATGAAGTCAATGAAATTATCGATCAACATAATGAGGAAGTAGAAAACAAGGACGATGAATTTATCATTTCAGCTGCACAAACTATCTCCACAGGCATCGTCGGAGTCGTGCCTGCAATCGGGGGCCCCATCTCAAGCGTAATGAGCCTTGCGTTTCTAGCAGCTGACTATCACCTTGACGACAGTGAACTCCGATCGAATATAACTAACCTTGATTCTGAGTTAGATGAAAACCCTCATTTCAATCAAAGCCCCTTAGAAGGCCCCCCAGAATTAGTGAGGGAAATAAAGGACGAGTTTGTATTTCAAATCGAAGTTAAGCGAATCTTGATGAGAGAGGCAAGGAACCATATCCTGAGTTCAACTCCTCTTCTACTTTTATCTAAATCAGAGTCTCTCAATTTCGAAGATCGCCCTCAATTGATACGACAGTTCAAGAGAGCCTACTACACCATTCTCCTCCCTATTTTGTTTCGCTTTGAAATGGGAATTCCTCAAAATACATCAGGTGTTGGCAAACGTTACGACTACGGTATTCTTCGTGGAAGAATGGGCTTTAAGGACCGAGTATATACAGGAGATGGTAGATCGCCTTCACCTTTTTGGGGGCGAGGTCATGAAGATCAATTACTTTGTTATCCATCACCAAACCCCCCACTCAATGTGGACAGATACATCAATACTGAAAATATCGATGGACAACTGATTGCAATACAAAACAACCTTTTTTCTTTTGGAGAGGATCATGATCTTCGAAAAGTTAGCCTAGTAGGAAGAGGAGATTTAGAAACCACTGATTTCATTTTCGAGAACCTAAGCGAACTTTACCCGAATCTAAAAAATCCACCTAACGGGGGCTTTGCTGGTCCGATTGTTGGGGCAAAAGACCCATTTGGAGATGGCTTCTACTTCTTTGGGCAAGACAAGTTCGGACACGTCCTCCAATTGCGAAATAAATTTCAAAATGGATCAATTTGGGAATGGCAAGTGCTAAGTTCTTCAAATGGAGAACCTGACTGGGCTAAATTTTCAGGAACGCTAACCCTCTCTTATTTTGAAGACTCCCCATTTTGGAGACTCTTTGGTTTAGACCCAAATGGAGAGCCCATTCATTATTTCTGGGATGAATCCAATCAAGAAGGAGCATGGCTTAGAATCGAAGCCGAGAATCCCATTCCTCGAGGGGGGTTTAGAGATCGTATCTACGTAGTGTCAAGCAAGACCTCTAGCGGCAGATATGATTTCATCGTAGGCATGGCCAAAGATGGGGGAATAATCGGATTGGAGAGGAGAGCATCAACTTGGACTTGGATTGATATCACCAACAAGACGGGAACTTCACTCAACCCCAATGTAGGTGCAACCGAACAATTGGTCGATATCACTGGAATCTCTTCTGCCAGAGATTTACACCATCAAGGAGCGCAGAACTTATTTGTGGTCTATGGCTACGATCAACGCGGGATCCAAGTAAGCTTAGTAAGAGGATTTAATGAAGATTGGGTATTTCACTCATTGAATCAAGAAATCTGTGAAAATATTGAAGCTTGTGAATGGAATGCTGAGCCATCGGAACCTAACGAAGATCCTTTTCCTGAGTCAGATCTTCATTTCGGAATTCAGACCTTCGCCGGCACTTGGTTAACCGAACGGCAAGTTGAGCGAATATTGAGCTCTTTGACCTGGAGAGAAGTTTACCAAATACTGTCACCCCACCTTTACGATCCCAACCGGCTCTTTCGTTCCGATGTCGTCATCATGAATGGCTTTAATAAAGAAGGGGAGTGGGAAGAAGTTGTGTTCAATCCTCCAGAACTTCCAACCCAAGAAGAAATCTACTCCTTCACAAATTCTGATAATGACCAAATCATTGGACTCTCCGATGGAAACTGGACTTTCTCGCCGGTAGATGGTGAAACAGAATATTTCATTCGCCATTCTAATTCGAATCCGAGTGTTGCGTACCTCCTAGGTGAAGAACGTGCAATTCGATTGCCCTTAACTGGTGGAAAGATTGAAGTGGCTCTCGTCACCGGAACTGATGAGTTAAAAGAGCCCATTTACACTGCCTGGGAAGAAGGTGCAGAGTTTACAAATTCAAAACTTGAGTCTTTCTCTTTTCAACACACTTCAAATTCAAATGTCCAAATTGAATTAACCCAAGTTGGAGTGAGTGATTCAGGAGCCTTCTCTGAGTGGTACCAAAATGTTGATGGCTGCCTTTTGAAATTAGAATCTCAAAAAGATGAAGCCGGAAATTGGATCTTTAAAAACTCACCCATGACCGAGCTATTTCGACTAGATTCTGAAAGACAGTTGAGTATCTACGAGCAATCAAATGATTCCTGGATACCCTGGGATCAAGCCTCAACCACTTGCCAAAGCAATGTTCAATCCTTTGTCCGCGGTGATTGTAACGTAGATGGGGAAGTCAACATCTCAGATCCTATCGTCACATTAGAGTACATGTTCAGGGGAACCTACTCCCCCACCTGTTTGGATTCTTGTGACTTTGACGATAATGGAAAGCTTGAGATCACCGATCCCATCAGCAGCCTCAACTACCAATTTCAGGGAACGGCTCCACCCCCCAATCCGGGTCCTCTCGCTTGTGGCTTGGATCCCACCGGCGATGACCTGAGTTGTGAAGTGGGCTTACCCTGTAACTAAAAGCAAGTTCATAAAAAAAGGGTTCCTCCAATAAAGAGGAACCCTTTTTTTATGCTTTACTCTTTAGTGTGTTCTACCGCTTCAATACTGGATCTATCCAGATCGCATGAGCATTGTGGTTTGAGCCGGGGCAGTGGGTGATCAAGGTCAATTCATCGACGCCATCGATATCGACATCAAACTCTCGAAGGTCTCGGGAACTTCGAACACTCCCAGTTCTCCAGAGTAATTTACCGTCTCCCCAAATATCAAAGGTTAAAGCTGTGCTGGAACCAGGAACTATACCGTCAATTCCTGCACGGCCTTCAATTCGGGAAAATTCACCCTTGAGATGATAGACCAGGCGAGATGTTCCATTGCTCGGAGGATGCACGCCCAGGCCATGGGGAGCTTCTTCTCCATTGGCATCGATGCGAACATTCTCAACGCCTTTATATCCGGCGCCTCCAAATCCCCAAGCTCCATCTGTAAAGACTTGAATTCGCGAGGCTCCGCGATCAGCTAAAAATTGCATCGTTGGATTGGGGTCATCGCATTCAGGTGCTTCTCCCCCAACGAAGTGCCAACTCAGTAAATGAATCGCATCAGTGATGTCGGCGAGTCCATCACCATTCACATCCTGGCAAGGAAGAGGTGAGCCTTCTAAACCGACACCTAAACCTTCGGCCCCCACGGAATCTTCTTTCGACAATCGGCCCAGAAAGAACGCGGTGAGAAGAATTAGAAAAATGGAAATAGGTTTTTGGATCTTTTTCATAAAGCCCCGCAGAAAATATATGGCTTGAGGTGCAGTGTGTGAATAACGAGTGATCGATTTCAAATCATCTTAGCCGAAAAGGAATAGTTCCAAAATAACTATCTCTATCGATAAAAACTTCTAGTGGCAGGATCACTCAGAGACTGTGGATTTCTATAATTTTCAATCTTTTAGGCCCAAAGGTTTATCTAAGGAGTGGGATATGAGCCCTAGTTTGCCCTCTCGCTAAAGCTTCGGGCTTGGAGAGTGGATCGACTTAATTTTCACTCTTAGAATAAATAGTAACGCCCCTAACCACAATCACGGCATAAAGAGCGAGACAAACCCCTCAAGCCCGAAGCTTTAGCGAGGGATCACCAAGCAAGATGAAGCCTTTAAAATTTCTCGCAAAACGGAATAAATAATGCAGACAGCCTTTAAATCGTTAGAGCCGAGTCAATTTCGAGATGAAAAAATGCTTTTTGGGGACATGCTTTTTTAATTCTGAAGACTTCTTCAAAAGTAGACATCCAGCCACCGCCCTCGCTGAATCTCGTGAGTCCTTTAAATAAGAATTGAGTAGCCCCTCAACCTCCTTGGGATGAGCGTTATAAATAGCCTTCAACGATTTCATTCTCTTCTTGAGCTTCTCTTCGTTTATAGGTTCAACTTCGGGAGGCTTCCAACCCATCGGAACTGATCGGGGATACTGAAAAGTGATGTAAAGCCCGGAATTAGATTCCATGATCAACCAATGTAGGGATTCTAAAAGTTCGGATGTCGAGTCGACGATGACTGGAATGGATTTCTCCGAGCCTACTTCTGCCAACTTTAAAATGATTTGATCTTTTTGCTCGTGGCTACTGGACTCATACTTCCGAAGCCAATAACTCTCTTGAATCTGAGCCTTAAATAAGAAGCCCGTCAGGGTGACTAATGCCAACCCCAGAGTGATAACGACAAGAACTATGGTTTTCTTTGGTAGTTTCATTTACGTAAAATCGATGATATCCAACTCTAAAGGCTTAAAGAAGGTGAATACAGCTTGCCCACACTGTTCTATATTCTTGCATTACAAAAAGCCTTACTTCTACGCGAGAGCTCTTGCTTTGCTATAGAGAACGCTTCACAGCTTAGTTAGCCGTAACGGAAAGGAATAATATCGTTGGGGCTTTAGTGTATTCCTACTTCCTGTATATGATCCGAGTTAATTGAAGTTGGGGGAATTCAGGTCGTTACTCTGGACGCCGACTTCTACCTATTGAATCCACTTTAAAGAGCAAAATCTCACACTCAATCTACTTAATTCAACAAAGTCATCTTATACGATAAAGTTAATTGTGCACCAAAACCTTAACTGAATAAAGGTAAGATAACTAATAACTATCAATAGACTTCATAACAGATTTAATCTTCTTCTTATGAAATCCAACTCTGCAAATTAGCATTTCTTTTACGTAAAAATGGCTCAATAAAAACGAAGAGTTCACTCATATATCAGTTTTTTATTGGGCTAGAAGCCTACTGGCATAGAACTTATTAATAGAGAGATCTGATCCGATGGGAACCTAAATAAAAAGGGAGGGGCCACATGCAACGCTTTCGAGATCAGCAAATTATCCAAACCACATTCCGACTCCTCTTTTCGCTCCTTCTCCTCACATTCATTGGATGCGATGAGGACGATGACGACGAACCAGCTCTCGTTTTTTTAAGCCCAGTTAGTCCTGAAAATGCCCCCCAAGAAAACTCCTACGGATTTTTTAATGTTGCAGGAGTGCGGGGTCGGAACGAAAGCCCTTTCGGATCTTTAAGAGTCGACATCAGCAGAACGGGTGGCACCAAGGGAGAGGTGAGTGTCGATTGGACTGGGAAAACTTTAACGGCCTTAGCGGGAATCGATTTCAACGCGACGAGCGGTACCTTGACCTGGGCTGATGGTGAGTCTACCACTAAGACTGCGGTAATTTCGATTATTGATGATGTTCTAGTCGAAGGGGATGAAACGGTTGAGATTGTCCTCAGCAATCCTACTGGAGGCGCCACAATTGAGACGCCTTCAACCGTCACCAATATTATTGATGACGATACGCCCGACGCGGGGGTCGTCATGTTTCTACTCCCTGAATTAAATGCGGCGGAAGGTCAAGCTACCTTCGATAGGAATATTTTAAGTGTTGGTCGCGCTGGTTCTACCTTAGGAGCCATCACGGTCGACGTTGTCGACACGGGCACCGGATCAGCCACCAGTGGGGCTGATTACACCTTTACCCCTTTGACCTGCTCCTGGGGTAATCTAGAAAACCTTGAACACTACCTCTCCCAAAGTCTTGAAATTCACCACGACTCAGAAATCGAAGGCACGGAGACGATTGTCTTAGGCCTCACCAATCCCACTGGCGGGGCAGTGATTGGAACTCAGGAGACCCTAACCATTCATATCATCGATGTCGACACTCCCGTTCAGTTCGAATTCGAAGTCGACTCCTTAAGCGTTGATGAAAACGATGGTACTGCTGTACTGAGAGTCGTCCGTACCGGCGGGATTGACGCTACCCGTCAGGCATTTTTACTAGTCAATGTCTTAGATTCGGGTACGGCCCAACGACAAACCGACGATGACCGCCTCCCTGAAGATGACTACAGTTTTCGAAGGTCTCTTCGTCTAAGCTGGAATGTCAATTCTGAACCGGCGCAAGAGGTCATCATAGAAATAATTAACGACTCCCTATTAGAAGTCGACGAAACCGCAGTATTTGAGCTTGAACTCGAAAATGGGCATCATACTTTAGGACCCAACTCTCGACTCACCTTAACCATCGTCGATGATGATAATAATCCGGGAGTCTTGGCCTTTGAAACGGGTTCAGCCTCTGTCAATGAAGCCGATGCTAACGTCACCTTCAATGTCACTCGAACTGGAGGAACCAGAGGAGAGGTAGAAGTCAAAGTAGGATTAGGGGCGGGTACAACTGCGAGTGATGGAGGAGTTGATTTTTCCATCCCATCGGGTCAATCCCCCCTATCTTGGGCGGATGGGGATGGCTCCCCTAAAACCTTCACGATTAATGTGATTGAAGATTCCCTCATCGAAAGCGAAGAGAAGATAGAACTAATTCTTTCAGATGCCACCGGAGGTGCGACTATCGGTACGCCTGATGTAGCTACGCTTAGTATCATCGACGACGACACTCAAGGGGGTACGATTGAATTCCAAGGAGCCAAGTTCTCAGTGGTTGAAGATGAAGGCACTTCTTTAATCAAGCTGAGTCGCGTGGGAGGCAGCAATGGAGCCACCACCGTTGAAGTCATGGACTTAGGTACGGGTACCGCCGGAGGTGGCGGAGTGCATTACTCTATTGCCGCTAATCCTACGTTGGTCACTTGGGCGGATGGAGAATCTGGTGACAAGTCCTTCGAAGTTTTCATTACCGATGATAATGTCTTTGAAGCCGACCGAGATGTTGAGTTTGAAATCGTCAGGATAACGGGAACTGGTACTTTAGGTGCATTGAGTCAAGCCTCGCTATGTATTTCGGATGACGAGCCGCCTCCCGGAACGAGCATCATTACGATTGAAATTGATCCCGCGAATGTTGAATTTGAAGAGGGGCTTCAATCTGAGTTTACGATTCATCGTACAGGGGATCTCTCAAAACTGATCTCCTTCGATCTTGTACCAGGAAACGGAACGGCTTCTTTTACTTTTCCCAATCCCGGTGGAGATTGGCAGTTTGGCCATCCTACTGCAGTAACTTTTGGACCCGGCATCCCCAGCCGAGTCATTCCCATCATTTCCATCGAAGATTCAACTTACGAGGGCGACGAAACGATCATTATTGAAATTGAGAATCTCTCAGCCAACGCCTCACTCGGCACACCTTCCTCAGCAACGTTCACCATATTGGATGACGATTGCCCTCCCAATTTAGGTCAAGTGCAAATTAAGAACTTGGGTCAGACCGTTCGGGAGGATGGAGGGATGTTCACACTAACCTTAGAAAGAGTAGGCGGCTCTCAAGCTGAAGCATCGGTTAGAGTTCAAACCACTGATGTGACGGCCATTGCGGGTACTGATTTCACCGCCGTCGACCAAATTGTGACTTGGAATGATGGAGATTCGAGTGACAAAGAAATTCAAATTCCGATCCTCAATAATAATGCTCAAGAAGGAAATCGATTTTTCTCAATTCTATTAGATGTGGACGAGCCCAAATTTTGCCCCCTACTCGGCTTTCCCATTAACTTGAATGTTACGATTGAGGATGATGATTGAGGAATCTATTTGTGCTGGATTCCAACAAACAGGATAAAAAGGGGTCTTTAACAATCCGATTCAGAATGGAATTTGACATGTAAAATAAGCGAAGAAAGCTTGTTCTACTGTTGATCCAAACAGGGTTCAGTCTTTGGAATCGAACAGCCTTCTTCGCCTTCCACACTCTCCTATGATTCTTGCACTACAGCAGGAATCGACCGAACTTGCCGGTTAAAAATGACTCTTGAAGAACAGTAGCTGTGCCCTGATCGCGATTGAGATGTAAATACTCCTTCAACTTGAACGTCGGATCCTCCCCCATTATTTTTACTTGGAGTGAATACCGTTTGCTGTGCAGCCGGATCGGTGAAAATTCCAAAGGGAGAAAACCATCTCACACCGGAAACTTCTCCAGACCGGAGGAGCTGAAATCCTTCAAGAAAGAACGATTCATCTTCAGGGTTATAAGTAGATCGATAGCCTAGGTAGATATAGGGACTTGCTGCATCGATACTTTTTGTAGAAATAGTCTTAGGGGCTTCACACTGCCATTCATCATTATCATTACAGCGACATAAACGGCTCGAACGACTATTTATAACGATGGCTTCTTCCTTATTTCGCGTCAGTTCTAAGGTACCATCTCCACTCTCCATTAAGTAGAAACGCTCAGTATTTCCAAATCGAGCCGTTAAATACGCAGTATCGTCACCTGTAGAGCTCGATCTCTGATTGATGATCATCCTACGAATTCGACCACCAACTAAAACGGCATCGCGAAATCCGCTATAGGTAATCCCTTCAGTTCCGATTCGAAGAGCTGTATCCCATTCCTCATTGACTTCAAATTCAATACCATAACAAGCAGTTTCAAACTTTCGCCCTAAACTCCACCAACCCAGTTCATCGACAGTTACGTTAGCTTCGATTCCCTTTTCATTTAGCTTGATGGGAGTTTCTCCTCTCTGCACCCAAAGGTTGGTAGCTTGATCAAAGTGGAAAAGAGTGAGCATTTCCCCATCTTGATATTCATGAATATTTTTAATCGGAGTGAAAATGGAAATATCAATCTCTGCTTCTGAGTCAGAAATCAATGATCCCGTTTGCTCATCAAACAGGTAGAGATTTACCTTAGCAACGCTCTCATGATCCCCCCTGCCAGTGAAATTATTTTCTTCTGTCGGCTCTTCCAAGGTTACCGAAGAACCTTGCCCCGGCGCTACGGGTGAGCTTAAGTTTGAAGATGTTAAAATGTTTGAATGAGCACCAGCAGTTTCCTCAAATACGGGATGGGTGATAGATCCTCTCCAAGTAACCGTTGCCGAGGCTCCATTTTCTTTATTAATCTCATAGGTAAAAAAACCAGGCCCTTTTTCTTTTGGCTCAGTTGTCTCTGAGTTTCCTTGCTGAACGATGAGTTCTACAGGATATAACTCTTGGCTCTCATGAACTTCGATAACCGTTGAGTTCGTTGTGGTTCGTCGATCCCAGCTAAATGAAAGTACGTCGATCCAATTCTTGTCCCCATCTCCCCTTAGTTCTGCCCTTGGGAGAGTGACAATAAAGCTGCCATCGGATTCGGTAAGAACCGGTTTTCCATTAATCAATACCATTCCATCAGCGAGACCATCATCATCACAATCAGCATCCAAGGCATCAATGCAATCATCATCTGGAGAACCTCGATCCGTGCAATCGATGTCAAAGAAAACATACGGCTCATGATCTAAGCTTCTCTTTAGGAGTAGTTTCCCAAGAATTGTGACCGTTGGGCTCAATTGTGGGCAGGATTCGAATGAATCACAGGGAAGTTGATCCGGCGTGGGGTCAGGTTTACAACTATTAAACGGTGCGGGAGGTTCGGCCGTTCCTCTGAAAATATAACTGAGGAGATAAACTGTATCGCTAATATCGACTTTGCCATCATCATTACCATCCCCGCTACTGATACACGTAGGTACGTAGACTCCTAACAGAGAGTATTCAATTGTGAGAATCGCATCGGTGAGCTCAACTTTCCCATTGCTGTCGACATCCCCACGATTGAAATTTGTAGATTGGGCAACTCCCAAGTTAATAGCCGAAAAAAAGAGAGCCGAGATGAGTACAATTTTAAACATTTTTGAAATAAACATTATTCGATCCTTTTATGAGAAAAAAATCAAAATTGCCCTAAAGCCATACGAATAAAATTCGCAACATTTAAGGACCGTGTAGCAGGATCGATTTTTATAACTATGAATTAATAATTTTGAGGAAATAACCCGGAATTCACCTATTAGCAGTGAGTTGCAGATCAAGCGGTTGGAGTTTGAACTTAAATTGGAGAGAGGGATGAAGAGCGAATCCCTATGTCGATTTAATTATAACTGCTGACATGCTAATTCAATGAAACTTTGATGACTCAAATCACTACGAGCAAGTCGCTTGATGAGCCTGATATAAGATTGAAATCTGATTTCAGGCTCCAGTTAATATTAGAAAAAGACCGTATATAAGATAAATAGTTCGACCGACAAAAAAACAAGATTAATGCAGGTTAGATTCTTCAAAAAATTTGGCTCTCTAATTTTATAAGCAAAAAACGAGCTCTGTTCATTTTGGCCTTCTTTGTTTGGGCCCCAAAAAAAATGAAAGTATCGTTCTCTAACCATAGCCGCTGCTTTATTACGTTTAAAATTGATAAGCCATAAAATGGGAAGAAATGGAACAAAAGCACCTAATAAAAGAATATTGATTCTCTGAATTACGATTCTATGCATTAGAAAACAACATAAAAGCTATTTGGGCATAGAAGATTGACTAAAGAAGTATGAGGCAAATTATAAAGCTCCAATCCAGTACTAAATAGTTTAGAACTTCCCGCACGAAATTTATTTCCAGCAAATAAAATCTATCTCAAAACCGGGATGATACAAAAAAACACTTACGACCGAAGGTCGTAAGTGTTTTTGTAATAATGGCGAGGCGGACGGGACTCGAACCCGCAACCACCGGATCGACAGGGCGATTTAAATCATATTAGACGAAAGTCATAACCCCTCCAATAAAACGCATAAGTGTTTATTTTTATTATAATAAAGACGAAATAATTGTATAATTCCGTTGAAAGACGTTGAACAAACTACTACCCTTAAATACACCAAATTACACCAATAAAATGCCTTCGGACACGACATCCGAATCAAGGATTACACCCAAAAAACACCATCCCAAAACCATCGGATCAAATTTTTTAGAGAGAATTCCACCATGGCTCGACCAAAGAAAAAAGGTAGGAAGAGGGGGTCCAAATCACAGTCCATCAAGACTGATTGCGCTGTTTATCACAAGCCTATCTTTCACCACGGATCCTGGCGAGTGCGAAGGCGAGACCTCCAAACGAACATAACCACTATGATTTCCCTTGAGGCTCAAAATGAAACTCAAGCAAGAACCGAAGTAGCCAATCTTGCCGGCGCTGATCAATACTTCGAAGATCAAGACAAACTCGCACCCGAAGATCGCGACCTAAATCCTGCAAAATTAGAAGCCGCCCTTGAGGAGTGGGTAGAGCTAAGAGATGTGCGCGCTATAACCAAGCAGTCCTATGTCGAAAATAACCGGCTATTCGTAAAAGTCTGGGGTGCGCATCGAGAGATACATACGATCGGACTTAAAGAAATCGAAAACTTGATGATGAAAACCTGGGCTGATCGCTCACCCAGCACTCGCATCAAACGGCTCAATCAATTAAAGCGATTTTATTCTTGGGCGATCAAGAGAACTCATGCTCGATCCAATCCATGCGCACTATTCGAAGTACCTGAAAAATGGAAAAAGTCCGTTCGTAAATCTAAGGAAAATACCGCCAAACCTCTTTCCCCCGATCAATATAAAAAACTTCTTAAGGAATGTGAACTTGAGCCTGAGCTTTGGCTGGCCGTAGTCCTCGCCCTTAGAACCGGCTTAAGAAAATCTAATCTTTTTGGAAGATCTTCAGGTGGCTATAAACAAACTGATAAAATTGAACACAAGCGCCCACTTAAATGGCGAGATGTCGATTTAGAAGGTGGAACTCTTTCCCTAAGTGACGACCTGATGAAAAACGATCTCGACTTTGAAGTTCCATTAAATCGCGAAGTCATCGAGCTGCTCAGGCATAAACGTGACCAAAAAAAGATTATTGACCTTGATGCCCCGATAATTGAACTTAAAACTCCTGAAAAGCTTTTTGAAGAAGCAAGATCACGGGCAGGCCTGGAAGAGTTTCGCTTTCATGATCTGCGAACAACTTTTGCGGTCGAGCTTGCAATGATCGCACCCGAGATGGTCGTTTCGATGCTATTAGCTCACAGTAAAACAACTGTCACCGCTCGCTATGCTCAAAGGATCGATCAAGAAACACTAAGAACGCATCTAAACAAACTCCCCCGTATCGCACACAAGACGTACGTAAAACTTTTTGCGTAGTAGTCTGTTGAATAAAATTCTGAAGGTAGTATCTTAATTATTAAGTTATTTACAATTTTATCGCACGGTCGAAACAAAAGACCCAAGCTCACTGCAAGTGCGGACTGAATCCCTTAAAGGGTTATAAGGCGCACCACTGCTGATCCCGATGGACCCAATTGAGACATCCCCCGTGCATGACCACCAAACGAAAAAAGGTGAATCATGCCCATCGGAACCCTCCTCAAAAACGAGCTTGAGCAGCTCATCCCTCAACCCCAATTGCTCCAGCTAACCGGCTGGGATCGCAGCACTCTTTGGCACCTTCGACGCCATCCCACCGACCCTATCCCACACACAAAAATCGGCGGGCGTATCTTTTATCGCGAACCAGATATTCTCGCTTGGATCGAGCGACACTCAATATCAGCTCACGGAAATTCTATTTCAACAAGGGCACCGAGTGATCGCATTAAGGCGGCAGTTAAACGGGCTCGAAAACGTGCGGGGAGGGGTTAAAAATGAGAATAAATAAAAGTACAAAAAAAGCCCCGCCGGCGGACGGAGCTGAAACCAAAAATGGCCTTAGTTATAAAAATAGTTTAATTGGATCAGACCAAAGCGGCAATTTATTTCTTAGCGCCGCTTTAGAGTACGCCTCAAGATTTTGGGCAGTATTCCCTCTTGTCCCTAAAAAAAAATTCCCATTGATCTCTAAGAAAAGAGGTGGCAGAGGACATCGCGATGCCACAATCGATAACGAGCAAATCATTCAGTGGTGGTCAAAATACCCTGGTGCCAATATCGGACTTGCTTGCGGAAAGCGATCAGGCCTCATCGTCCTCGACATCGATCCGAGGCATGGCGGCAATGACAGCCTGTTTAAGCTCCAGCTTGAACACGATGACTTGCCCGAAACCTACACCGTTTCGACAAGCG
>JANQLS010000134.1 GCA_028280485.1 Planctomycetota bacterium | reverse complement strand
ACCCCTCGCTAGCGCTTCGGGCTAGTTAAGACCGTATTTCTACTATTTTGGAATCCGGCTCTAACCTTGCTTGATAAAAACTCACAGCCTCTCCGCGTGCGGATTTGGAGTCGTTTCACCTCGTGAGCCGGTTCTTAAAACCGAACACACCTTAGAAGTTAAAATATAGGCTGAATAAACGAGCGAGGCCATCTTAGTACTAATAAGTCATTTCCTATGCCGTTCCGGCTCACGGGGTGAGCCGACTACTTAAAAACCGTCCTCTTCGCACGATATTTCCCCAGATATCCTCCACTGAACTTGGAATGCGTGCCGATATTGATTAAAATAAAAGATCATAAACATTGCTCCCTCAACTGATCGGGGAGATTCACACTCTCACTTCATTCAAATGAGTTATTAAATTCATATGCTCTGCTTCTTCTTTCACGATATTTGGTGTTGCTCCTGACACCCACCGAAGCAGCTCGTTTAGGCGAGTTGGCCCTATTTTATGATGGGGTCCAATACGAATTCGCCGCCCTCAACTCTCAGCCCTCTCTCAGGAGTCCAAAATCAAATCATGAAATCCAGCAATTCATCTTGGAAAGATCTTCTCGCCGGTAAGATTTCTCCCGATCTCGGTGAAGAAATCGATATCTTTGAAACTCAACTCGATCGACGCCTACAGGGTCAAGTCGACGAAAAAGTGTTCGCCGAAACCCGCCTTCGTCGAGGCGCTTACGGACAGAGATACGACAACGGTCAGCGTCACGATGGTGTCGAAACCAAAACGCTTCCCTTTCCAGACGGAAAATCTTCAAAGGGGCCTCACACTCATTGGGATGCTCCCGGTATGCAGAGGATCAAAATTCCTTACGGGGGAATGAATCCTGAGCAACTCGAAACGATGGCCGAATTGGCTGAAGAGTACTCGGACGACATCGCTCACATCACCACGCGCCAAGATTTTCAACTTCACTTTATCTATCTTGATGACACGCCCACCATCATGAGGCGCTTGGCTGCGAGCGGGATCACCACTCAAGAAGCTTGTGGAAACTCCATTCGAAACGTTACGGGTTGTCCCTTTGCTGGCGTCTGTCACGACGAGCCTTTCGATGTGAGTCCTTACGCCAAGGCATTAACCGAGTTTTTACTCGGCCATCCCGATTGCCAAAACTTCGGAAGAAAATTTAAACCGACCTTCAGTGGTTGCCACCAACACTCTTGTGGCTTAACTGCGATGCACGACATCGGATTCACAGCTAAGGTACGAGAAGTCGATGGAGAAGAAGTGCGTGGCTTTGAAGTGGTAGTCGGCGGAGGCCTCGGCCCAGTTCCTCGACAAGCCAAGGTCTTGTCCGAGTTTTTAGATCCCGGAGAGATCTTGCCGATCACTCAAGCTGTAGCTCGCGTCTTCGGTCGATTGGGAGAAAAGAAAAACAGAAACCGCGCTCGACTGAAGTTCTTAGTTGAAGATCTCGGCTTAGAAGAGTTCGTTCGCTTGGTTGAAGAAGAACGCAAGATTCTTCCCGACGATGATCGTTGGACTTCTTTCTTAAAAGATATCGAAAAGAACCAAGAAGGTCCTTCGCGTCCTCCAGGCAAAATGCCTTCAGAACCGAGCGATCCCCGAAGGAAAGCTTGGTTGAGAAGTAACGTTCGCCCTCAAAAGCAAGAAGGTTACAGTGCCGTAACGATTACCTTGCCTTTGGGAGATATCACGAGTAATCAGTTGCGCGAGCTCGCCGACATTTGCCGAGAGTTTACTCTGGGAACCATTCGTACGAACGTGGAGCAAAACTTTGTTCTTCGTTGGGTGAGTAACGACGATCTTCTCACTCTTCACGATGCCTTAGATAAATCCGGCTTGGGCGAACCGGGTGCGAGTAACATTTTAGACATCGTCGCCTGCCCCGGGACGGATACCTGTAAGTTGGGGATTTCAAGTTCGCGCGGCTTGGCTGCTGAACTTCGTGATCGATTGATTGCGAAAGGTTATGAACTCGACGAAGCCATCGAAGGCCTTCACATCAAAGTGAGCGGTTGCTTCAACAGTTGCGGCCAGCACCACGTAGCCGACTTAGGTTTCTACGGAGTCAGCCGTCGCTTGAATGGTTACAAAGTGCCCCACTTCCAAGTCATCTTAGGCGGCCAGTGGGAAGAGAACGCCGGTTCATACGGCTTACCGATCTTAGCCATTCCTTCCAAGCGTATTCCTGACGCCGTTGAACGTATTACTGAAAAGTATATGCAAGGCCGGGAGAAGGGCGAGAAGTTCAAAGACTTCGTCGCTCGAATCGGAAAAGTAGAAATCAAGACGATGCTTCAAGATCTCGGTCAGATTCCCACTCACGATGAAGATCCTTCGTACTATACCGACTGGGCGGATGCTCGCGAGTACTCAACGGGCGACATCGGAATTGGTGAATGTGCAGGTGAAGTCGTCTCTTCATTCGACTTCGACATCACCGCCGCCGAACGGATCGAGTTTGAAGGTCAAGTTCAACTCGAAGGTAAGAACTACCAAGAAGCCGGTGAACACGCCTATCAAGCGATGATCCAAGCCGCCAAGGCCTTGGTGAAGGTGGAGTTCCACGACGTTACCGATGACAAAGTGGTCGACGAATTTAAAACTCGCTTCTTCGATACCGAAAAGATCTTTGATCCTTACATGGGTGCGAAGTTCGCGAATTACCTTTTCCAAGCTCACGATAAAAAAGATCAAGCTTACGAAGCCGACCGAGCTCGTCACACGATTGAAGAAGCTCAGTTATTTATCGAAGCCGTCCACGCTTGCTACGACCGATTGGGAGCCCCATTAGCGTAATCACCATGGAACTAGAACATATCAATCTCAAATTCTTTACTGACGCTCCTGCCTTCGATCAAGAAGCCTTGATCAAAGTGTTCCATGATTGGATTCGTGAAAAGTCCTTGGATGGATTCTTAATCGATGTCGCAGACTATCGCCACGTGCCGAATGGCCCTGGTGTGATGCTCATCGCATTGGAAGCTCAGTACAATATGGATGAAGCCGACGGACAGCTCGGCCTTCGTTACAATCGTAAAACACCCCTTGAGGGAGACAATCGCTCACGCCTCAAGGACGCCTTCAAAAAAACCATCGGCGTCTGTCAACTCTTAGAGAAGGCTTTCCCCGCCGAGGATGGCTTAAAGTTCAATCGCTCGGGCTTTCAACTCATGATCAACGATCGTGGCGTCGCCCCCAACACGGCCGAGGCCTTCGAAGAACTCAAAGGCGAAGTCGATGGCTTCTTAAGCGAAGTAGCTGACGGTCATGCCTTCACTCTAAACCCTACGGATGACCCACGGCGCCTACTCACTGTAAACGCAACCAGTTCGTCAGAGTTAGATTTCGATGCGGTAGTGTCGAAGTGTTAAGGTAGTAGGCACACGCTGTGTGCCGTCAATGTAGTCGGCTCACCCCGTGAGCCGGCACTGAAAACACTTTACGCTTTTAAAAATATAACCCACCCAAGCCCGAATCTTTAGGAAGTGCGTAGGCCGACGGCCTACTTGCACGATGGAGCGAAGCGACCATTTTTACTGAGCGAGGGATCAGGCGATGAGGCACCTGATCCCTCGCTAAAGCTTCGGGCTTGTTTTGTTTTATTTTGAATTTCAAAATCAATTCAAAGGCAAAACCGGCTCACGGGGTGAGCCGACTACTTTCGTAAATGAACGCGAGTCCCCCTCACTAAATCTCAAAAAATTATTGAATTCAATCCCAACGCATTCACTCGCTAACGCTTCGCGCTTGAAATACAAAAAGAATCACCCAAATTTCAAGCCCGAAGCGTAAGCGAGGGTCAGTCACCAACTACAAATCCCCTTCAAAACTTACTCCCCACACCGCCAAGGGCTGAAAGCCCGCCATAACCTAGCCCAGGGCAAAGCGAAGCGGCGCCCTGGGTCATCGTCTCCCCCATACCAAGCCCTGTAAGGGCGAAATAAAATGCTAAACTAAAAACAAATCCAATAACAATTCACCTTAGACACGGAGCCGCCTCGCGGAGCGAGACGACTACTATAGTTAAGGATGCTCAATGACTCAGGATTTATTTTTCCACCCCTTCAATTGTTTTTGGACTTCACCCTTAAATACATTTTTAAATTTTTTGGGAATGCTATCCTCAGTCTCTACCACTGAAAACAAACTTTCTAAGCAATCATCAGATAAGTATTCAAAGATCGAAGAAAAAGATTTGATTTGGTTGTATTTAATAATTCCTAATGCCTCAGTTTCTATCTCCTCCCACTCTAATCTTCTGCCTCTCTCTTTACGTTTTTCAATAACTCTTTCAGAAAGTAAAGCAACCTTGGCTTGCTTCCAAGCCCACTCTTTTTCACTAAATGAATTTAATATCTCCCTACATTGGGAATCGCTCAAAATCTTTGAAATCGCCAGCTCGCCAAGAATACATCCGACCGATTGAAACTCAGATCGCCAATTTAATACTTCAAGAAATCCTTCCTCCGATACGGAGTCCACCCCCTCAAGGCGCCGCTTCCAATACACTCCAAATGCCTCATCTCTAATAACGTGAAGAGCAGAAAAATCTCGGCTTCCAGCGGCATTATACTCTTGTTCTATGAGATTTTTTACCGCATCACTTTCAGGAGTTACTTCGAAAACTTGTTTCAGTTCGTCATTTGTGAAGGTAGCTAAACTATCCATTTTGTCTTTAAAGCCATGAAACTCGTGATTAAGCCCATCCGCCAAGGGCTGAAAGCCCGCCATAACCTAGCCCAGGGCAAAGCGAAGCGGCGCCCTGGGTCATTGCCTTTCCCATACCGAGCCCTGTAAGGGCGAAATAAAATGCTTTACTTTAATTACGCCCAAAAGCTATTTGCCTTAGAAACGGAGACGCCTCGCGGAGCGAGACGACTACTCTATCAAAGACATGAAGAATTCCCTTACTCCCCCACAATCAACTGCCAATACCCTACATCGATCCAACGATTCATTTTCCAACCGACTTCCTTGTAGTGAGCTGCTTTTTGATAGCCGAGTTTTTCGTGTAAGGCCACACTCGCTTCATTCGGCAAGGCTATCCCACCGATAATGGAATGGATGGCTAAATCTTTCAATTGGGAGATCAACGCCTCATATAGGGCACGACCTAAACCCTTTCCAATCGATTTTGGATCTAAGTAAACTGTGCTCTCCACGGAATGGCGATAAGCACTTCGCACGTTCCAAGGACTGGCATAGGCGTAGCCTTGGATCACTCCATCCTCTTCCCAGGCAATCCAAGGGAGAGTTTTCCCAATCGTTTCGATACGATTCTGCATGTCTTCAGGGGAAACGAGCTCTTCCTCAAAAGTGATGACGGTGTTTTCTACATAGTAATTATAAATATCGCAAATGGCTGCGGCATCTCGTCCCGTTGCCTTACGGATCATGGCGACTCTCTTTAGTCTTCGAAAGATCCCTAACCCTTAGTGAGAGATTAGGAATTTACCATCACAGTATGAACGACTGAATTCAAACTCTTCCCACTCACACTTATAAAGAGCTTGCCCTTTGTCTTTATATCGATATTAAATTTGGCTTCACCCTTAGAATTTGCCTGCCCCACCTGGTAAATCTCATCTCCCTTCCATAGACAAACCCACGATGCAGGGGTGTTCGTTTGTAGCTTTAATTCTTGCTCACCTAATTTTAAATTTTCCGGTAAGACGAACGAAGCTGCTTTCGGGGACTTCGCTCTCATGTCTAAGGTGGGGTCTCCCAATAGATTGATTTCGGAAATACATAAATGGTAGTTCGGGGATTTAACCGCATCAGCGGCCAGTTCAGCCTTGGCGGTCATTAAAGCTTCACCTGTAGTCATCGACTTACCCAATCCATTCGACCAGTATTGAGTCATCGTTTTCGTAGTGCCATCTAATTTCCCTTCGGTGACCATCAATCTAAAATCGGAGCGCTTATGAAAGTGAGGCTTGCCGGTACGGATGGGAGCCACGATGGCTACGGAGCCTCCTTTTTCTTTTCGAATCATACTCTCGACGATCGAAGGATCTTTCGCTGAGTCAAATTCACCGGTATTACAGGAGACGGTGGTGATTAAAGGGTAAGCGCCATCATTTTTTAGTTTTCGAACATGGTCCTTGCTGAAAACGGATTTCTCTAAAATCCAAATCGGTAAGAGCCCGTGCCCGTGAATATGAAACTTCCCGATTTCTTTTTTGTTGATCAATTCCACCAAATTTTCACCCGAGAGGGGAAAGCTGCCCGGCTTGCCTTCTTTGTCCCAGGGAGTCTTTTGTGAAAAGTACCTTCTCGCTTCACCATTTTTCCAAACTTTTGATACGTACCCATCCCAGCTCTTTCTCACTTTGGGGTAAGCGGGAGCATCCGTACAGGTATAGATCATTTGCTGAGCAAAATCAGTGGAAGGATATCGAGACTCATAAGCGATCACCTTCTCAGTAAAAGCCTTGATATCAGCTGGAGTACGAACGGGAATTCTACCAAGACCAATTTTGCCGTCAGGGTAAGTGATGGCTTCTCGATCATCTTTCCATTCGCCATAAACGCCATCACTATCCGCGTCCCAATTCGTTGGGCTGATATAAATGATATCTGTAGGAATTCCTTTAGGCTCTTGGCGATGAACCGTCAAGGGGCCACCTGGCACAAGACCTTTACCGCCGGGTAAACAATCTCCTCCCAAAACGACCCATCGAGTTTTATGTTTCTCTATATAATCCCGCACGCAGAGTCGGATTTTCTCTTGAATCGTTTTTGCTTTGTAATGACTTCGAATGCCCTCAACTGTAACGATCTGGGTGCTTTTTCCCGTTTTCGTTTTCCAGGCTGCGAAGGGCGCCCAGTGCTCAGCTACCTTAGAACTCGTAATGAGAAGGAGAGCCACGTTTGTATTCTTAGGTAGGGCCGGAGAATAAGAAGACACTAAGGATTGCTTGTTAAAATTTTCTTTTGATTCGTCGGAGCTTTCCTTGGGATTGGTAGATTCATTTGAAAGTTGATTTAGGGCTTCGAACCGGGCTTCAAACTCGACATTCGAAATTTTCCCATCATTATCTTTGTCTACGAGTTTAACCAATTTTGAGATTTGTGCTTCGGATAGATTGGGAAGCTTGGTTTTCACATAGTTTTTAAATTCATCAGCGGTGCGTTCTTTTCCTAAAACTGGAATTGAGAATAATGAAATGAGAAAGAGACAAGAAAGCAAGCAAGTCAAAAGGTGTCGAACGGGAGGAAATGAACGCTTCATGTTGAATCAGCTATCGATGAATTTTGGAAGAAGGTAACAAAGGCTCAAGCGAGCAAGCATGAACCTTAATCTTAAAAACAAGATTCTAATTCTGACCGCATGACTTTAAAGAGGCAAGGGAAAGACGAAAGCAAAATTTCGAAAACTAAAACTCCCTACCAGGTTGAGTAAATAATAAATAAATAAATGAATAAATGAATCGAAGGGTAATTGTCCGATTTTGAGATTTTCAAAAAATGTATTAAAGTGAATTTATTTCCATAAATAACTGGCGATATATTTTATAAATGTCAGAATAATTAACTACTCGCAAAAGGTTAATCTCAGCCTTTTCCAGCTGCACACCATCTCACCACGAAGCAGCTAAACCTTTCCTCCTCCATCTTCAGCTCCATTCATTCGATTCTTTTTGAACATTTAGAGTGAATGAGCAACACCCCATTCCAATGAATTCATCCTTAGGAATTTAAAATGAAAGCACGTCGATTATTGCCGGGTTGCTTTTACATGGTTACCCGTAGAACTTTTGAAGGTATCTTTCGTTGTGCCCCTTTGGATGAAATCAATGAGATCTTGCTCTTTTGCCTCGCCTACGCGGCCTCAAAATATAAAATCGAAGTTCATGGCTTTAGCTTTATGAGCAACCATTTCCACCTTATTGTTCGGGATCCGAAACAAAATCTCAGTGGCTTCATGCATTGGTTAAGTCTGTTTTCTTCTAAGTCTATTAATTTCTATCTCGGGCGCCGAGGAATCATTTGGTCCCCAGAACCTTTTAGCTCTCAAGAGCTTCACTATATTGAAGATATTTTAGACAAGTTAGTCTATACCCTTTGCAATCCTACTCAGGCGGGGATTGTGCAAGATCTTTCAGATTGGATCGGTAATATTTCACTTCCCGAACATTATCGAAATGACTTCACATTCGAAGCCAAGCGTCCAAAATTTTTTAAAGAAAGCAGCAAGAAAATCCCCAAGACTGCAACGCTTAAACTCTGCGTTCCCCCGGGGTTTAAGGATCGAGAATCATTCATCAATGAATTAGAGAACATGATTAAGATCCGTTGTCTTGAAATCAGTAGAGAAAGAAATGTTGAGGGGAAAGGTTTCATAGGAAAAGAAAACATCTGTTTAGACCCTCACTATCGACCTGACAATCCCTATATCGAATCTGAAATCTCCCCGCGCTTAGCTTGTAAAGATAAAGAGAACAGAATAAAACTCCTCGAAGGAATGATTCTCTTTTGGAAAGAGCATGAAGACTCTCGCCAGAGAGTACTTGAGGGTGTTAAGGATGTGACCTTCCCTTACGGCACATATTGGTGGTGCCACTACGGGGGGATGAAATCAGGGCCAAAGCCCAGAGGGTTACTCTGAATATACCTGCAATTAAAATTAGCATTTTAAAAGTTCAACCGGGGAACCTGTTCGTCTTTATTTCTTTAAAAATACTTGTTACTTGATATTCCTTCCTCAGGCTGACTGATCTACATCTTTTAAGCAATGCCGAATGAACGGTTGAGGACAGTTTTTGCTTAAACTCCCCCATTAAACTCCCCCATTCACAGCATCGTTGATGCATTCCCCCAAACCCTTACCAGGTAGAGGTTATTGTACTTACAATTATGTAAATTTTGGGTAATTAAGCTTGAACGATTCCGTTCATTTTTCTTACCAGGTAGAGGTTATTAACGTACCAGGTAGAGGTTTTTAGAGGTTTTTGAAGTTCCGTGAGCTCTACGACTCATACGAATCTATGGTATATTAGTATTTCAGAGGGGAAATCCATAACCGCACACCTACCTCTCTCCCCAATCCAAGAACTTTGGCCAAAAATTACCATCGAATACACTCTCGCGATCTAGGCCAAACTCAACCGCCAACTTCCGCCAAGAAGCGAAATCAAAGACGGGAGGTGTCCGTTTTGCCTTGATCAAGTCGAGCACCAATCCCTCGAATGCCATTTCATACTCTGCACACCCAAAATAGTGCATGACGCCGGCAATAGTCTCTGAATCCAACACTGGTCGCGCAAGGTTTATTAGTCGTTCCAGTTCTCTGATATATTCTTCTTTCATTTTCATTCCGGATTCAAAGGAGAATTAATCGGGTATGCAGTAGAAATTTTCCCAGAATGTGTAGGGTGGCTATCTGGGTAAAAATCGACCCTAATTTCAACACCGTCCCTTGTTCCTGTGGAATATGGTGAATCCCACTTACCTGTTCCAGTCACAGCATTCGGATCTGTTGCAATGTCTGATACCTCATGAAGAATCTTATCGTCACTCCAAGATGCAGGAAATTCCGATTTGCCTGGCTTCCCAGCGCCATGGCGATGCCGATTTAAAATGTGATCCTTCCGGTGACCGGTGAGATCTACTTTCCCCCCACAAGGCGCATTATGCACCAACCCACCCAACTCACCAACAAAGTAGTTACTCAAACCCTCAACCGTAAAGTTGAACACGGGCAATCCACCCGGAA
>JANQLS010000057.1 GCA_028280485.1 Planctomycetota bacterium | reverse complement strand
GCGAAGACCCTATGTTTAGCGGAGTGAAAGCAAATCGGAGATTTGCTGGATCGGTTGAATCTTCCTCCGAAGGAGCAAGATTCAACAAAAACTAATTAGTTCCGGTGTTCTTTATGGCAAGTTCGGCAAGATCTTTTGATCTTTATGAAATGGGTTTCAATATCGGCCTTTAGCTCTTTTTTTAAAGCACTCTCTAAGGCTTTACTGTTTTTGATTCCTTCTTCAAGGCTTTGTTTAAAGTCTTGAGGTACGGAAGAACTCATCGTTCGTTGGGCTTCTACAAATCCTTCTCTCAAGTGAAGCGCGGCCAGATCCGGAGTGAGATCCGGGTGTTCCTTTATGGTTTTCCAGTCGTTGTCGCGGAGTTCTTCTAAGTGACTGATCGCCCGATCCATCATCGCCATGGAAGCGGAAAAGGAATCGACCTTGGAGAAGGCTAGTAGCTTAGGCCATTCGGTGATTTGATTTTTGGGTAAGTCGAAGGATTCTACGGCCTGCCACAGTCCCGTGTACTCTTGGCCCGTACGAGCTTGTTCTAAAACTTGCCATCCTTCTTCGTTCGTCAGTTCTTTTTTTGCGATCGCGGCGATGGCTGCTGCCGCCGGACCTCGGTGCCTTCCGTGATGGCAATGAATGTAATAAGGTCCCTCAGCACTTTGAATCAGTTGAATCAGTGAGAGTTGGGCGTGCTCCTCTATCCCATCGTAGCCGATAGGAATATGAACGTAGCGTAAGTTCTGTTTGTGAGCTTCCTTCAGATTGGGTCGAATGCCATCGACACTGACCACGGTTCGAATTCCTAAGCGATTCAATTCCTCAAAGGCAGTATCGGTTTTGGGCTCGCTCCCCGAGTAGATGGAGGGGGAGATTTGAAATAAGTTCTCTAAATTTTTAGAAGAGATCTTCTTGAGCTCGAGGGGAGTGCCGCTGGTCAGCGAGGATGATCGCCCCCAGCCCCCTAAGCAACCGATCAGGGTGCCCATGATCACTACTGAAGCGACGAAAAGTGAGATTTGGGAGGTTGTCGTCCGGGATCTAAGAGGGGAGTGAGAATCGGTTTTCAATTCTATATTCAAATCGGTATTCATGAAGGTGGAGTGCTATTGCCAATACAACTGATTTCTAAGTCATTTAGATTATCAGAGATGTCAGGGCCGGTCTTCGTTTTTGCAGTATTTTTTGCAGATCTCAGTGGTTTTCAAATGTTTTACGAATTCGTTACAACTCTTTTATTGAGACACGCCTTTAAGTCGGGTGAAAAGCCAAAGAATTTCTAACGATTCTCTTCATCTTAAGTCGTACATTGCCCCTATCTTATTAGCGTAAATTGACGTGTTTTTGAGACAAATTTCAAAGGAATCGGAGTTCTTGCACTCTCATTTATCTAGAGTTTGATCGTTCCTACTACCTGAGTCTAAAGGACTACAATTCTTTATATTCGGAGTTTTTTTGGTGTATAGATTTGACTCTAGTGGGAGGCTCTGTACACTGATCAGCATGAAAATGAAGTCATTAAGTGCTTACCCATTCCAGGTTTCTGCCCTCCTGGATGACCTGGACCCCCAGGATGATAGACAGGATATCAATCTGAAGACGAATCGTTATCTCGTTCGTCTTCCCTTTGGCTGAGCATCCTGATGCCTGCTGGCAGGTTGTCTGCATCGATCCTCCATTGGAGTCTCCTCTCATTTGATAGCTGAACTCTGTTCACTGAGCATTATTTGTAAGATCACTTTTGAGCTAGAGAGCTTATTCCATTGATGAGCGATCACCTTCCCAAGATTATTCACCCCTAATTCTCCTACTGGATTTTCAACTTGTACGTTGAGTTTTCGTAAATCCTTAGAATCTTATTTTTCGCAAATAAGATCCAACCTCTTCTATTTGAGATTTTAGTCCTATGAATCCTAAATTTTTTCTTCTGCTTTTCGCTCCTTTACTGCTTCAAGCCTGTGAATCAACGAGTTCAAAACTCGCTCAACGGTCGTTTGAGTTTCAATATGAAGCCACTGTTAAAAATCTTCCTGCAGATGCCGAACAGGTGAAGATTTGGATTCCCGTTCCGGTTGATGATGAAGCACAAACGATTACCGACTTAAAAATTGATACTCCACATGAGTATAAGGTAGGGAAAGAGGAAGTTTACGGAAACCAGATGGTTTATGTCTCCGTATCTAAACCTTTTCCTCAAGAGATCCCCATTCGATTGAGCATGAATGTTCAACGCTCCGAAGTGAAAGCCATGAGTTCATTGGCAGGGAATCCTGAACGAAGCCGGCTTCTGCGAGGCGACCAGCAAGCGCCTCTTAACGATGCGGCAAAAAGTCGTGCAACGATTGCTACCTCGGGGATGACCACTACGGATACCCAAGCCCGAGGAATCTATGATCTCGTTTTAAAAGAAGTCGATTACGATAAATCCGGCCAAGGTTGGGGAAAGGGTAACTTAGATTACGTCTGCGATGTCGGGAAGGGAAACTGCTCTGACTTTCACACTTTGTTTATCGCTATGGCTCGATCGAGTGAAATCCCTTCCGTTTTCGAAATTGGTTTCCCTTTGCCCAAAGGTAAGGCCGAAGGCACGATTGGTGGGTATCACTGTTGGGCTTGGTTTGAAGATCAAAAGGATAGCACTTGGCGTCCCGTCGATGCTTCTGAAGCTGACAAAGATCCGTCGATGACGGAGTACTTCTTTGGCACCATCTGCGAAAATCGAGTAGCGTTCAGCCGAGGCCGCGATCTCCTTCTCGTTCCTGCGCAAAGTGAAGGCCCGATCAATTTCTTCGTGTACCCTCACGTCGAAGTCGACGGTAAAGCCGGAGTTGCAACGATCGAAAAGAAGTTTACTTACAAAGATATTTAATCGAGATCGTACCCCCGCATAGACATAAAAAAAGGCACCCCAAAGGGTGCCTTTTTTTATGTCTATGCGGGGGTTGTGGGTTTGTCTTGAAGGCTTCTCTTTCTTGATGAAGGTTAAATTTTGCATTTTTCCTTTAAGGTCTGCTACAGTTGTGATACTTTCTGCTACACATGTAGCAGGTGGGCTTGGGCGGGTCTATCCAAGAATTCTTTATCGATTCCACGAATCCAGTAATACTCGAACTCAAATGGGTCTCAAAGCGTCATGAAGTTAAGTGACACCGAATGGTCAGTAATGAAGATTCTCTGGGAGAAATCCCCGGCAAGCGTTCGAGATGTACATGAACAAGTTCATGAAGAAACGGAATGGGCCTATACGACGGTCAAAACGATATTGGATCGTCTGGTCGATAAAGGGGCCGTCAAGTTTCGCCGACGCGCAAACTCCCGACTTTTCGAGCCTCTTATCTCGAAGGGACAAGCCCGAAAGCACGCACTTCAATCATTAGTTGAAAAAGCTTTTGATGGAACGTTTGGCTCTTTATTTCAACACATGGTCTCCGAAGAAAAACTTTCTAAAAAAGATCGCTTAAAGTTGGTCGAAATGCTCGATCAGAAGAGGTCTTCTCGGGAGAAATCATCGAAGGAGAAATCCCGATGAACCTTTTTGAGAGCTTCGTTTCAGCTTGGGGAGAATGGATGACTCAAATGAGTCTCCAGCTCATCTTTGTGGTTCTTTTCATCGGAGTCTTAGATCGCCTTCTCTACCGTTGGGTTCGACCGCAGTTGTTGTATGCGCTTTGGGGTTTGGTCTTTCTCAAGCTTGTGATTTCTCCCCATTGGTCTTCGAGTTTTAGCGTCGTACAATTTTTTAATTTATCGAAAAAACCAACAGACAGTGGGAATGCTCCAATTCACGAAGTGGTTGAATCATCCGGGATTGGCGCGGAGTTTTGGTTGTTTTCAATCTGGTTCGGTATCACATTGGTTTTGGGAGTGATTTCGATAACTCGCTATCGACGACAAAAAAAGTGGTATCTGAGTACTGTCAAATCGAGCTTGCCTAAAGAATTTCAATCCCTCTACCAAGAGGTGGGTAAAAAACTGAATTTCAAAATTTTGCCAAAGGTGATGTTGTCAGAAAAAATTCAGAGTCCCTTCACCTTTGGTTTTTTAAAAGCCCAAATTTTGCTCC
The DNA here is from genome assembly GCA_028280485.1 of Planctomycetota bacterium. Lineage (GTDB taxonomy): Bacteria > Planctomycetota > UBA8108 > UBA8108 > JACQVS01 > JANQLS01. The sequence continues at coordinate 116,269 of JANQLS010000057.1, read as the reverse complement.
CAGCAGATTTGGTCCGAAGGGGGAATGAGGGTCAACTCGAGCACGTCTTGACACACGAATTGACTCACATCAAGAAGTGGGATCCCCAACAGGCTTTAGTTCAGCACGTCCTTCAATTGCTTTACTGGTTCCATCCTCTTGTTTATTTTGCCGGAAAACGAATCCGAGTTCTCCGAGAGGTTCGTTGTGATTATCAATCTCTCGAATATCTTCGTCAAAATGGGGACCAGTATAAGTCCACTCTATTAACCCTTGGTTTCGAGGCGACAAAGCCTAACTATTCTGGTGCATTACATTTTGGTTTCTCATCGAGTGAATTGATCTCTCGCCTGAACTGGCTTGAGCGAAAGCAAAAGACGTTTGGGCTCAAAGAGCGCTTGCTGACCACCTTGATTGTCGGCGGTGTTCTCTTGTGTGGATTACCTCTCTCTCAAGCTGATTCTCGAGTTCGCGCTCATTCGAGTTCTCGGAATCCGTCGAGTTCAAATTCCGGGGTGGAGGTGGTTGAAGTTCCGAACAAAGCTCCTGTTCAAAATTCGGTGATCGACCTTCCACCGGGGGATGTCGAGGAGGCGCAATCGGCTTTAGAGCATGCTCAAGGCTGCTTTCAAAGGCGTTACGTCATCTTTCAACTCTTAGCAAAAGAAAATCAATCTTCTGACAAAGTTGCATTTAAAGGAGAATAAAATGAGTCGTTCAAATTGGCTATTAACGGGTGTCATCCTCTGTCTCAGTAGTTTTTATTTTATTTCGCCCAATAACAGTGTCTCTCAGGAAAAGAAACAACCGAGTCCTGAAGAGATTTATAAAATGATGCAGAAAGCGAAAAAATATACTCAACCAGGAAAGCACCATGACCACTTGAAAAAGTTTTTAGGTAAGTGGGATACCGAAACTCGAATCTTCATGGGGCGCAAACCGAGCCCGGGAGAAAAGGGGACTGCGGAAACCACTTGGCTCATGAAGGGACGTTGGTTGCAAACGAAAATCAAGGGTAAGATGATGGGTCAGCCGATCGAGATGTATTCGATTACGGGTTACGACAATTTTAAAATGAGTTACGTGGTGACTACGATCAATTCGATCGACACTGCGATGGTTCGCCATGAAGGGGACATGGATCCCAGCGGTAAGGCGCTCCTCACTTACGGGACTTTAGATGAATACCTCACGGGTGAACACGATAAGATGGTCAAGACCGTCTGGCGTTTTCATTCCGAAGATAAAATAACTATGGAGGTTCATGACTTACCCATCGGTGAAAAGAACACCAAAGTTTTTGAGATTGTCTACACTCGCCAAAAGGAATAGAGAGTTTTGCGATGGCTCGATTTACTCTGAAAAAATATGTTGAAGCACCTCCAGAGAAGGTCTTTCAATTGCTGACCGATTTCAGCCGTTTGCCTGAAGTCGTCGAAGCGATTCAAAAAATAGACGTCGTCACCGATGGCCCGGTAGGAGTTGGGACGAAATTCAATGAGACTCGCGTGATGTTTAAGCGTGAAGCTACAGAATTGATGGAGATCACAGCCTTCGATTCTCCCCGTAGCTTCACCTTAAGCTGCAATTCCTGTGGAGCTCAAATGGATTCTGTTCACACCTTGACTCCGATGGGGGAGGGAACTGAAATCGAGTTGTCTCTGTCAGCGAAACCCTTGAGCTTCTTTGCCAAGATGATGAGCTTCATGACGAAGTTCATGTTGAAGGGTTGCATCAAGGCCGTGGAGAAGGATCTCGATAATATTAAGGTGGCGGTGGAGACTTCTTGAGCCACTTCAATTTTCATTTCGAGGTAGCCAATCTCTGATGAGATTGGCTACTTTTATTTCAGAGAGAAGTATCAACTAAGTTTGTATATAAAGAAATTCGTTTAAAATTTTTATCTAATTCATATTTGTACAAATCCCAGGCTAAGTTGTGGTCATATGAATGTCAAAACATGAACAAGGTGAGACTAATTATATAGAGGCCGATGAATCTGAACTAGAATTCGATGGTGATTTATCTCGATTCTCCTTTGATCAATTAAGGACGATTCGGCGCGATTTAAATATTTTAAGAGTTGTTTTGATTGTCTACACAATCGAAAGTCTTTGGTTGATTGGGCTTTTGTTGATTGAATTTGTTCCCCGTCCCCATCGATTTTTGAGTCTCATTACCAGTGATTTTACTGTTTTGCATATTTTCCGAATTACGGTTTTTACTACCTTGGTCCTCATTCATCCCTTTGTTCTTTTATCTTCTTATTTTCATTATTATTGGGGAAGATACATTCTCCCTCTAAGTGGCTTCATGCACATATTTTTTGAACCTTTTAGCGGTGTCTTCGCCTTGTGGACTGGGGTAAAATTGGGGAAATACTACTATGCCAAAAACTACATAAGCTATAAGTCCGTGAAGTTAGAAATTCACAAACGAACCATTAATCGCCGGTTTGAGTGAGGATTTTGATAGCGGAAAAAACAGCAATGGGCGAACAACATCCGATTATTTCTGAGGAAGATTCCCTCGAGTTCGATGGGGATTTATCTCAATACACCTTAGATGGCTTGTACTCACTCCGAAGGAATCTTGGGATGTTAAACATTGTTCTGTTTCTTGCGGCATGGCAGACGGTTTTAATCTTCATCGGCTTAACCTCCATCCATATCGGAAATTCCTCGATTCGCCAACATTCGGAAATGATTGAAACCTTTACATTCGAATTGACTTATGAATCCTTAATTAAGGTTCCTATTTTATTTACGCTTTTAATTCTACAGCCAATCGTAGTTATTATTTCTTACCGTCGTTTACCTTGGGGGAGGTCACTTTTTATCATTCTAGGTTTGTTGAACCTTGGGGTAAGTCCACTTCTTGGAATCTTTGGAGTCTGGTCTGGTTTCAAGGCAGGGAAGGTGTTCTTTAGTTCAAACTCAGTTAGCGTAAAAGAGGTCAGTATTGAGATTCAAAAGAGGAAAATCTCTAAAAGGTACGCATGACTTGAATTAATACTTTAATTGAATTGATGATGTTGGTCTAAGAAATCATCGAAGGTCATCGTTCGCCTAAAGATGACATCATTTTCACGTCGAATCATTTTTAAAAACCGAATCTTACACAATAAAAACAGAGCTTTTTTTGTCTTTCGGGGATCTCTCTGTAAGTGTGATTCAAGATCGTCTCGGCCTAAATATTCCTTTTCTCGTGGTAAGAATTTGAAGGCCTGGTCCGAAATTTCGGCTGATTGAAACAGGCTAAATGTGCTCACCATGCTAAAGACGAGTTGGAAAAGAAGAGTTGGGATGACAGAAATTATATTTCCGGTCAGATCCTCTAAGGGCGAGCTAAGGGAAAAATAATTAGATGTGAATCTCCACGATAGGGTATGACTGACTCCAGGAATAAGATTGTCGTCATCATCACGATCAATCTTTGGCGGTTTTGAATACTCTCTGTATCCTACGAATAATAGAGTGGCCGTGAATACTCCAAAGAGTAATCCTTGGATGGCTGGTGATTCTGATATTTGGGTACAACACCACCACAAAAGCCAAAAGAAAAGTACTGTACCCACCATGGCGGGAATGATCGCCCAGACCAAGAATAGAAGGGCATCGCGACGCTTCTTTTTAACGTAGACTAAGAATGAATTCTTAAGAGGGTCTTCAGCCATTCATCACTTCGATTTCAATAACTTCACCATCGTCCTGCCCATCGAGGCTCCCATTCGATAGAAACACGCTCCAGAACCTAAGTAGTGGTAGCGTTTATCTGAAGTGAGGGCGAGTTGATCCTTAAACTTTAACTGCCAGTTTTTGGTATAAAATTTTCCTGGATCGATTCTCGAAGGATCATCCTTACTTTTCTTCGAATTCGCTTGAGCTAATTTTCTAAAGGCCTTCCATTTTTGGCTCATATCGGGAACGCCGAGGGACCAGTAGGGTGCAGTTTTAGCTAAGGCCACCGTACCTTTAAATTCTGCCTTTGAGGCGATCTCTTCCTGCTGTTTTCTAAATTTTGAGATCCATCCCATCGGTTTTTCTCCGTCGACGCCTAGCTCACCGACCACGACCGGAAGCTGGGGGACTTTCAAATCTCGTCTAAGATCTTTGATAAAGTGAGTCATCTGCTCGACATACTCAGGATTCCCTTTACCGACTCCATCGTTCCAACCTTGGAACCAAATGAAACCGGCGATTTGGTATCCCTGGCCTTCGTAATTGGGTACATAGGTTTTAATGTTTTTAAGAACTCTCTGAGTCTCAGATAGGATTTTTCGGTAATCGGAACCGTAACCTTCTTTTCTGGATTCAAAGGAGACATCTAAATCCGGTTTTCGTTTTTTGATCTCGTCGATTTCAGTTTTAATTTCCTCATCGCTTGGCATCGCAGAGGGAGGTCGAAAGGAATACTTGAGGGCTCGGCCTCCCCAAGCTGCTTTAATTAATAAGACAGGTTCATCAAAGTGGTCACCCAAGACGTGGCCAATTCCCAATTCCGGTCCAATCGTAGCCACTTCGACTCGCTTCTTTTGAGCGTTCCTTGCTTGTTTATAGCCGCCGAAGCCGACGGTTAAGGCTCCGTGTTTCGGCACGGCTTTACCCCGGTTTTTACGATCTAAATAAGTCACCCAAACATCGTTTCGTACGGCCCATTGATCACCGTTTTTTAGGTGTTTGAATTCCGCGTTTGTCTTGGGATTGTTGATCGCCGCTTCCAAAGTGGATACCTGAGCTTTACCCTCCATATTGGATTGACCGGAGAGGATAAACACTTTTAAGGGTTTATCTGCCGCAAAGGTAGAATTTCCGAAGCCGACAACGGCTAACGCGAGAATGAAAAGGTAGAGAATATTCAATTTGTGGCGCATTAATTTTTTCTTTCCGATTTGGGCGATTGGAAAGACCAAGATTTCATTTCTTTGGTCTTTAAATTCTTTAGGGTGATCGAGCGTAATTGGCACTTGCCTTTCGGGAGAAGGGCTCTTACGTGAATGATCTTTGCGGGTTCATCAAGTTTTACTGAAAGAGTTTGCCAGTCTCCCTTATCTACCGATTTCACCGATTCGTTATCAGTGGTAAAGTCACGTTGACCGTTTTTTCTCCAAGAAAATCCCGCTTGACCCGGCGTGTCGGTTTTGAATTCCATCGTCGCTTGAAGGGGGCCCTTCATATCGATCCCCATGAAGGCTAAAAACGGGCGTTGATTTTTAGCTTTTCTGGGTTTGAGAGAAATCCCAACTTCAGATTGCTGAGGATTGCAATTTCTAAATACCCACCCCTTGATCTTGGCATCCTTATCCTTGCTCCTGTTTCGGGAAACGTTTTTTGGGGGTGGTGGGGCAGGTTTTCCGTCTAAGTAAAAATCAAAGAAGCGATTCCAGGTAGAGGCCATCGTTTTCTCCAAGCCCTTAGGCTGAAGTTCTTGTGACCAACTTTCTAACTCTTTTAACATCGAAGCCGCTAAATCGGGGTGCTTCGAGATCAAGTTTTTCTTTTCTTCTGAATCGGTGCTCAAGTCAAATAGATATTTCCTGTTCCCTCCGATTAACAGCTTCCAATTTCCTTTTCGAATCGCCGCTTGAGATATCCAACGCCAATAGAGAACGGAATGGGGTAAACCTTCCTGATGACCGCTTAGGTAGGGGATGAGGTTCACGCCATCCAATTTTGGATTTGATTTGATTCTGGCCAAAGCAACGGAAGTGGCGGTGATATCCAAGGAAGTCACTGGATGATCATAAACTTTACCGGCGGGTAGGGTACCTTTCCAGTAGGCGATGTAGGGGATGCGGATGCCTCCTTCAGAAAGCATTCCCTTTTCTCCATTAAGTGGAGTATTTAGGGAGCCATCCCAACCTGGACCTCCGCCAGGGGCATCGTGCTTGTGAATCTTCAATGGAGCGCCATTGTCACTGAGGAAAAAAATAAGAGTTTTCTTTTCTATCTTTTCTTCTCTTAAGGTTTGAAGAATTTCACCCACGCCATCATCGATCGCTGAAAGCATTGCAAGGGCTTGCTGTCGCCTCCGTGGCATCTTCTGAGGGAATCGATTTAGATACTTCTTTGGAGCATCCAAAGGGACGTGGGGGGCTCGATGGGCGCAATAAAAAAAGAAAGGTGTCTTGGCATACTTTTTTATGAAGGCACAGGCTGCTTTGCTGTTTCCGTCGATATGATAGTTCGTATTTTTTATTAAACCGGGAGCTTGAGGTGTTCCCTGAAGGTTGAAGGTTGCCCATACTTGTCCACCTGCGGCGTAGTTGGCATACACCTCATCGAAGCCATGCTTTGTAATTTCAGCTAACGGACCCAGGTGCCATTTCCCCGACATGCCTGTCTTGTAGCCACTCTTCTTTAAGTGCTCGGCAATCGTGAGTTCTTTGTTAAACCCCTTCATGGGATATTTATTGGCTTCCACCCCAAAACGATTTTGGTACTTACCGGTTAAGAGGCCGGCTCGAGACGGCACACACTGAGGTGCAGTCACATAACCGTGAGTCATCCGAACCCCTCCTTCGGCTAAGCTGTCGATAAAGGGAGTTTTGACATCCTTTAAAATTCCTTGGCAAGTAAGATCGGGATAACCGTGATCATCGGTAAAGATCACGATGATGTTGGGGCGATCATCCTTCTTGGTTTCTCCGGCTTGCCCAATTGAGATCCATCCATGAGTTCCGAAGAGGATTGCAAAGAGAAGGATGAAGTTGAGTTTTAATAAGAATCCCATATTTTAAAGTGAGTTATTGTTTCTTTGGATGAACTACGATTGTATTGGGGCGTGATAAGAAAGTCTTGCCAGCTTTATCTTTTGCTTTCATGTAGATGGGGTAAATACCGGGATACTTAATCTGAGTTTCAAGTTTGCCATCTTGAAGATTTCCAACTTTAACGGTAGCGACATAAACTTCGATAGGACCTTCGAGTTCTAACTTGCCTTTGGTTTTCCCGGCGATGGTTAGTTTTTCATCGACGTGACGGAGGATGAAAGGTTGACCATCTCCTAAACCTGGAGGCTCGGTGAGGACGAGTTTGGGTTGACGCGTGACGAAAGCTTGCCAAGCTCGCGCAGTTCTTTCGTCGGGGAACCAACAGGCTTTAGATTTATCTCCCTTGAACTCATTGTAAGAAGCGACCGTAGCAACATCATCTCGCCAATGAGATAGATCTCCCAACCATCCGGCATCTTGTTTAATCGTGAGGAGTTTGTTGGATCCATCTTTCATTCGGGCGCGGATGGCCGAATCAAATAGAGGAAAGAGTAAGTTATTGGCACGACCAAATTCATGGCGTCGACGCCACTGGCAGGCGATGGAGAATTGCCCGCCTTGACCTCGAATGAGAGGGAGCTTGCCTGTTAGTTTTTCGTATTGCTTTCCATCCCTTTCTCCGAAGATGGTCATTGTGGGAATAGTCATCGATGCTTCATTCTTAGGTGCTACCTCTAAACAAACGGGTCCCATCACTACGGTTCGCTCTGGGATCAGACTTCCAATGGTCACACTCATGCCTGCTCCAGACGACATGCCCAAGGGAGCGATTTTGGCTTGAGCCAATTCCAGATGCTTGGATTCTTTGGCGAATTTCTCTAGTGCCTTTTGAATGACTGAAGGAAACTCGGTTTTCTTCACTCCGAAAAAATTACTTGAAAGAATTCCGAAGCCCCACATTCGACAAGCGGACTGCCAGTGTTTTTGGGTGACGGCTTTTGTGTAAAAAGGGTTGAAGGTGACCCCTCGGATGATCTTTTGATCGCCCGGAATCCAAATACGAAAGGGTACATGTTCCTCGCCACCTTCGATGCGTTTAGATTTTTTCTTGGGGATCTCAAGTTTGATCAAAGCTTCGTAATACGCATCTTGGTCTGAAGCAGTACCGTCTGAAGCTGAGCTGAAGGAACTCATGTACAAAAGGAGAGTTAGGCTGAGGAAGATCGTAGAGTTTCTAATCATGATTGAATTGGATAGTTTTTAGGGAGAAAAGGATTGAATTAAGATTTATCTATTATTGATCAGCTTGAGGTACTCGTTACGGTTTTTTTAGTCTATTAAAGGTAGGGATCAATAAAACTTTCATCATCATACTTATCCCGATGTCGAACCCAAGCCATCGGGTAGGGGAGTTCCGCTTCATCCCGACCTTTGGGGGCGATATCTAAGAAATTATAGATCCCGAGGAAGTTTTCTAAGCCCCGACCAAAGGAGGAGTAGGTGTGATAGATATTTCCATCGGCGTCCTTGTAAAATGAACTGATTCCAGGTGCCTCAGTGACAGGAAATTTCGCCCCTTTTTGATAGTTGTAAACCATGTTTTGAGTGTCGAGTTGCTCTTGAGTAAACGACACGCCGAAATCCCAGTTGAAGTCACTCTCTGAGGATGAATACCAGGAAACATCCCAGCCCATTCGTTTTTTAAAAGACTCGATTTTTTCTAATGGTGCCCGAGAGGCGGTGGTGAGTTGAACATCCCGCGCTAAGAGGTGTGGGTAGAGAGCTTGGTAGTGATCTATGAACATCGAACAGACTTTACAACCTTCTTCCCAATCCGGATGAAACATAAAGTGGTAGATGATCAGCTGGCTTTGATCTTTAAAAAGATCTTTTAGGCTGTGCTCTCCTTCAGAATCTTTAAAGGTATATTCCTTTTCGATGAGAACTCGGGGGAGATCTAGTCTCTTTTGAGTGAGTTCTTCTCTGAGCTTGGTGAATTCTTTTTCTTTTTTAAGAAGTTCTATTCGAGCTTCTAACCATTGTTCCCTTGAGACGACTTCTGAGTTTTTCATTGTGCCTCGACCTCCGTAGAAATCACTTTCCCATTAAACTTATTAGGTGGGGTATAGTCTCCCGCTTGGGAGAGTTCGTCGTAGCCTATTGATAGACCATCTTTGGGCTGAGTTTGAATCAGGCCAGGAGATTGGATCTCATAACGGTCATTTTTATTTATGATGAGTTCCATTTTTTTGGGAAGAAGATGGGCTTCAAGTTCAATCGTTCCGGAGTAGGTTTTGGTTGAACTCACTCGAAACACCTTTCCTTGAACCCGAACATCGAATGCTGCTTTGCCTTTGATGAAATGAAGGGAGTAGCCTCTTTCAATTCCTCCCTGAGCTAAGACGACTCCGTGTGGATTTTTGGATTGAACTTGAGCTGCTATTTGAATGGGGCGTTTTGCAATTTGAGGAGACTTGGAAGTTCTTCTTCTATTCGTGGAGACGGGTTTGGGGTAGGTGTGAAGTTTTTTAAGTAACTCTTTCAAGACCTTTGAATTCTCTTCGGCATGGTTTTTCGTTTCATGAGGATCCTTTTGATAATCATAAAGCTCGTATTCGACCTTTGCTTGAGATCCATCCTTCACCTTCCATTCGACTAATCGGTAACGTTCCGTTCGAATGGCTCGGCCGAGCATCCTCCGTCTGGGGTAAACATGATAGGCGTGATCACGGACTCGCTGATCAGGATTCTTCAAGACGGGCACTAGGTTTTTACCATCGATGGGTTGAGGCCCTTTAGGTGAGGGTAATCCCGCTAAGGACGCTAAAGTGGGGTAGATATCGACGCTTTCAGCGAGTTGCTTGGTAAAACTCTTTTCCTCTGTTACCCCTGGAGCGACAATGATCATGGGGATTCGGTTAGCTTGTTCGTAGTTGGTGTGCTTTGTCCAAATTCCTAAATCACCCAAATGGAATCCGTGATCGCCCCAAAGGACGACGATGGTGTTTTTATCGAGTTCAAGTTCTCGAAGAGCCTCTGTGACTTTTCCAATCTGAGCATCGACATAGCTCGTACTCGCGTAGTAGCCGTGGATCAATTGACGCTTAAGTTTTTGACTGATGGGCTTGTTGGTCGGTACGGGTTTGTAGGCATTGATTTCTCCCCCTCGTTTTAAGGCCACCTGAGGAGCCCCTACTGGGAACTTTTCGTGAATGGGCATCGGTAGAGTTTTTGGATCGTAGAGATCCCAATAACGTTTGGGAGCACTGAAGGGAAGATGAGGACGAACAAAACCAGCCACGATAAAAAAGGGTTTCCCACCTCCCTTTTCATTTTGCCTCTTTTTAGCGGCTTGAAGTCGACGTATCGTTTCTTCAGCCACTCGCCCATCGGCGTAATCTGTATCTTTAGCTATGGGTGCTTCGAAGGCCGCTCCGCGCGGTAGCGATCTAATCTGGCCCAGTTTCTGGTTTGTAAACAAGGCTTCTTCGCGGGTGAGCTTTCCTCCGTCCGTACTTTCAGGGTCGAGGTACTCGATCACTTTATCTTTGAAGTGAGGAACACTGAATGAATCGGGGTCGCCGAGATTACCGTGCCCCACATGAAAAACCTTTCCCAGTGATTCTGTTCGGTAGCCATGTTTCGCAAAGTATTGAGGGAGGGTGATGGCATTAGGCAAAGTTTTTCTGAGATGGCTACCTAATCCATACAATCCCGTGGAGGTCGAGTGTGAGCCCAACAGGAGAGTGAAGCGAGAAGGGGCGCAGACTGCTTGATTGCAGTAAGCCAAATCGAAACGCATTCCCTCTTGAGCCAAGCGATCGATGTGAGGTGTTTTGGCCGTCTTATCGCCATAGCAACCCAGGGTGGGTTTTAAATCATCGACCAAGATCATGAGAACGTTGGGACGTTCAGGGGGAAGGGCGATTGAAGTTAGGCATTGGCTGATAGCTAATAGAAAGATCGCGGTTGGAATAAGAATTTGAGTTTTTCTAATTAATCGCATGATATGAGGAACCCCTCTCGCCAGAGATTGGGTGATTCAGTTTTAAAATTCACGTTCCCGATATTCAGATGAATTTGGCTACGACTATCGTACCAAATTTTTAGCGATTAAAAATCATTGGAGGGGGATTTATAAGGGAAAAGGATTGGATCTATCAGTGTCGGATCGTCGCTTCGGTGAAATGAGCTTTTAATTCCTCAACCCCTTCTGAGCTGATCTTCGTTTCTCTCAGATCGAGCATGACAAGCTTGGAGAATGTCTTGAGGATTGGGATGCCGTTGTCACTGACTTGAGTTCCTTGAAGAGTTAAGCTTGAGAGATTGGGGAGGCTGTTTAAGTGCTTCAATCCTTCGTCATTCACTTCAGTGGAATTCAGATTGAGATTGTACAAGTGGCTGAGAGATTGAAGATACGGGAGTCCCTCATTAGTAATCTTCGTTCCATTTAACGATAAAGTTGAAAGCTTGGTGAGTTTGCTGAGTTCTTTCAAGCCTTCATTTGTCACTTTTGTATTGTTGAGATAAAGAACTCGGAGCGAAGGGATTGTTGCAATTTTTTTTATGGCGGTATCTGAAATTGAAGTATTCGGAAGGTAAAGATTGACGAGGTTATCTAAGCCATTGAAATATTTCTCTACCCCCTTATCAGTGATATTGGTGTTGGGGAGGTATAAATCTCTCAGCGATTTCTCGTTTTCAATCGACTTTAAAACATCATCATCGAAGGAGTTGTTCATAAAGGAGGCTTGAATGAGCTGGTTGCCTCGATTGATTTTATACTCTCCTCCTGCTTCCTCAATTTCTGAAAGTACGACGAGTGGAGGTATTCGATCCATTCGATGGCGATCTATTTCACAGACGACTCTAAATCCTAAGGCAGAATTACGTTCTGTCGGTCTTCGGTAGGATCTCGCGGCAGATCGAGCGGAGTTTCCTGAAGAGTTAAAACCTCCACCTCGAACGACTCTTGTATCATTGTAATGAGCTCCTTTGTAAGGAAGGCTCGGTCCTTTAGGATTTAAGGTTTTACTGATTCGATAATAGTCGGGACTGAACCAATCACTACACCACTCTCGAACATTGCCATGCATGTCATACAGATTGAAAGCGTTGGGGGAATACGTTCCTACTCGGGCTGGGCGTTTTAAATCGGGGCCGAGTTCACTGGTTCCGTAGGGGTGTTGACCCGAAACATTGGCTCGCTCTCCGTTGATCGACATGCCAAAATGAAATACAGTTTGAGTACCGGCGCGGCAGGCGTATTCCCATTCGGCTTCAGTCGGTAGGCGATACTTGATGCCGGCGTTTCGCTCAGCTTCTCGTTGAGTTAACTTTTTGCAGAACTCTATGGCGTCTTCATAAGTTATATTTTCAACTGGGAACAGGGCAGTGTCTAAACCTTCGATTAACTTTTGATTAGCGGCCGATCGAGAGGAAGGAGCAAACTCGCTGGGATTGTTTCCCATGATGAGGTGGTACTGGCGCTGGGTGACCTCAAACATTCCCATATAGATTTCCTGATCGAGGACGACGGGATGTTGGTGCTCGTTCCCTAAGCGTTGTTTTTCTTTTGAGGTCGACCCCATCTTGAACTGACCTTTTGGAAGAGGTACGAGACGAATACCAATCGAATTCACAATAGCATTCTCAGGAAGGGGAGGTAGGCTTTTTATAATTTTTGAAAGCGTCACGATGACCTTACCATCGCGAGTGAGGGTCACCTTCTCTTTGTCGAGGGTGAATTTATTTTGTTCGCCTTTTAACTTCACGTCGTAAGTGCCGCTGGGTAGGCTCACAATGCGAGACCCGGTCAAAGTGTCGATCACTTGAACTTCTTCGCCCTTCTGAAGAATCGAAACTGAGATCGCTTCATCTTGAGCATTGATAATGAGGGTTCCCTTATCCGTTTTTATGTAATAGATCGCTCCGGAGACAAAAAGAACGAGGACGGTGAGAAGCGCGGTGATGGTCGTCCACTTCACCTTCGATTCGTAGGATTTCTTCTCTTCCTGCCACTGACGCGTGGCCTGTGCGTCTTTTAGGGCGTCAGGGTCGGTGAAGGGGAGAAGGGCCTCGATCAGATCTGTTGGAGTTTGAAATCGATCCTGCGGGCCTTTCTTTAAGAGTTTAGCGATGATGTCAGCGATTTCGGGAGGTACATCGGGACGGAGTGTATCGACTCGTTCCGGTTCGGTTTTCAGATGGGCTTTTAATTTTTCATCGATCGTTCCCTCCGGAAAGGGCGGTTTTCCCGTCAGTAAAAAGTGGAAGGTGGCTCCTAAGCTGTAGAGATCGGAGCGAATATCGACCGAATGAGCATCTTCAGATTGTTCAGGAGAAAGGTAATCAGGAGTTCCCATGATCGTTCCTACTGAAGTTAAAGCTTCATCTTGGCTATGAATACTCTGAACGGGAGTGATCTTTTCGGTTAATGATGCTAATCCAAAATCGAGGATCTTAACTGTCCCGGGGCTCGAGGTGGAGGCTTCAGAAGAAGTAGAATTTTCTGTGAGCATCAAGTTGTGGGGTTTGATATCTCGATGCACCATGCCTTGTTGATGGGCGTGTTCTAAACCTTCAGCCGCTTGTTGAATATAGTGGCAAGCCGTTTCTACTTCTAAGGGCCCTTGAGTCTTTACGTGTTCAGATAAGTCCGTTCCCTCGACGTATTCCATCGCGAGGAAGTGAGTTTGCCCTGCCATTTCGGCATCGTAAGCTTGAACAATATTTTTATGGGAGAGGGAAGCCGCAGCTTGAACTTCACGTTGAAACCGTTGAAGAATTTCGGGATGGCGGGTGAGTTCTTGATTGATGACCTTGAGAGCCACTTGGCGATGCATAAGGAGATGCTCGGCGCGAAACACCCGTCCCATGCCTCCTTGGCCGATACACTCTAAAACTTGGTAGCGATTGTGCTCGAGGAGATCTTGGGGGATGGCCGAATTTCGAGGGAGTGGGGTTTTCAGGTCTTTACTTGTAAAGACGGTTGCGACGTCCAAAGATTGAATTTTCGAAATGATCGCCGTCTCCTCACTCGTCAGTTCTAATGGCTGAAATTCCTGATAAGAATCATCGATGAGAGTTTTTACCCACTTCAACCATTCGTCATCTGGAACCTCCTCTAAGAAGGTACACCACGCTGGATTGTCTCGAAGCTGGATTTGAATCTCTTCAATTTGATGGAGGTCGAGTTCCCCTCGCCCGAAGGCGAGGAGTTGATCTTTAGGGGGTGGGAGGAATTCAGAAGCCATAGGAGAATTATCTCCTTTTTCCACTCAAATTGAATTTCATTTTTTTATTCGTCAATTTCCCAGAAAGCTTGCCATCTTTTGCTTTACCTTCGAATTGAAGTTCCATGAAGCCCTGGGCCTTGGGAGAGTCAGCCATAATACTGTAGGGAACTTTGACCTTAAAGGAAACGGAGTCTTTAGTTGAGATGACGTCACGGATGGGGAGGGCGCCAAACCAACCGCTGAGATCCGGATTGATTTTTAGACGCTGACTGAATTTTAGGGTCTTACTTCTCAATTGAATGTCCCAAGTACCCATGTATTCATAGCCGACTCGAATCATGGCAAAGGATGCTTCCTTGCCCGGAATTTTGAGAGAGCCGTTGAGGACACTACTCGATCCTAATTTTCCCTTATAGGTATAAGGAGTTCCATCTTGCTGAATCCAGGTGAAGGCGACTTGTCGATTAGAATAGTTGAACGACTTCAAGGACTCCGTTTTTCCGTTTCTTAAAATATTGCCCGTGAGCTGACCTTGAGATCCTTTTTTGATGAGCAGGGAGGTCGTAATTTTGTCTCGCGTGTAAAACATCGCCCAACGCCCCTCGGCGGTATCGACGGTGGGGATCTTTTTTCCTCGAACCATGTAGGTCTTTTTGTCGGTATTTAATTTCCCAGAAAGCGAGTCGTTATTGAGTTTTAGTAAGCATTCCCAAGCCATTCCCGAGGTTGGGATCGAAAGCTTGATGTTTTTATCCTGTTCTTTAATTTCCACATGTTTTTGTGCACGCTGACTATCGACCCATTCTCCCTGAAGCTTCGAGTTCGAGAGCCTATTGATCAACAAGAGTACGGGTTTCTTTTTTCCTTCTTCTTCGAGCTGAAGATGCCAGTCGCCTAAAAAAGCTGATTTCAATTTTTGAGAAGAGTCGGCTCTAAGAGATTGAGGAAATACGATCAGTAAAGCCAAAAAAGTGATGGCGACCCATTTTAAAATGAGTGAACGAGGTGAAGAGAGAATTGAGAAGTTAAGGCTCATGCTGAGGCTCCTTTTGGTTTCGATTCTGCCGATCACCGAAAAGAGAAAGCGGCAGCGTCATTGGAGATCATTAAAACTATAGGGGAAGTGCACGAGTCCTTTTTTTCTGACACGAAAAGCTAAAATATATTTTCAGGTCTTCGATTTCACCTGGAGCAGGCCCTGCGTCTCTTTTCGTAACATATTTAATATCCTGGACTTGGCGGCGTAAATGGAGTCGGCTGAGAGCTTGAGTTCAGCCGTGATCTGGGGAGTGCTGAGTCCCTGGAACCATTGGAGTTGAAAGGCCTTCCAGGTTGTGGGATCCACTCGGGATTGAATTGAAGTGAGGGCGCGATTCAAGATTTCTTGATCGTGATCACGATCCCAGATTTTGCTGACACTCGATTGATCGTCGGCAAGTTGATCGAGTTCCTTTTTGAGATCGGTGTCATCCTGCCCTTTGGCTTGATACTTTCTTTGCCTCCAAAAATTCCTCAAGCGGTGAACGAGGATGGTACGCAACCAATTTCTAAAAGCTCCGGTTCGTTGATTGTGTTGGAATGATGGAATTTCTCGAAGCACGGTGGTTAAGACTTCTTGAATGAGATCCTCGGTGTCAGCTTCTTGAACGTAGTATTGAAGGATCCATTTTCGTAAGAGCGGCGTATAAAACTCGACGAGACGATTCCAATCGTCTTGGTCTTGAGACTGGCTGAGCCGGTCGAGAAGAGAAAGAGAGGTTTTATCTATACTCATGAGTATCAATTTAGAGAGTTATCGAAAAGAGCTTCGCCAGATTATCAATAAATTTTTTGTGCTTTTTAGGGCTGTGCTTTTTTAACATTTGAAACTTTTCTTTAAGTGTTTGAGTCGGCTTGGGACGGTCTCGATTGAAATTGGAGAAGACGACCCAGCTCTCAGGGTTCTTTTGTATAAGAGGTAAAATCTCTTTCGCTACGATTCCGTTTAGATTTCTTTGAACGGCACTTTTTCGGAGTTGGTTTTCATTTTCTTTGAACCAAGATTTAAAGGTTTGACCCTTTTTAAGTTTAAATTTTTTGAGTCGATCGTCGGCGTAATTTTTGAGTGCCTTTGAATATGATTTCCAGTTGGGGTAGGGGGGATCCGTTTTCCATGCTTTCGCCATCTGTTGAAGTACAAAGATCGAAACGGCTTCACAAGCTGCCTCCTCTAACCATTCATTAGGATCAGAGTCACGATCGTAATTAAAGGCGATATGCCCTAATTCGTGGGCGAACTGATAAGCCATTTGGCTCCAGTAGAGTCCACGCACATTGAGTTGAACGTGCGTCTCTCCTCTAACCGTTCGTTTAAATAGAACGATGGGTCCTCCCTTGGAGTAACTCACCAGTATGGGGCTCCACTTACGCTCGGGAAAGTACTTTACCCATTCTTTGGCAGTGGAGTTGAGGACTTTTTTGATGTCCCGAATCGAGGCATTACCCCAATCGCTTTTTTGAACTCGAATCACGGGAAAGGTAGATTTTGACTTCACCGGTTTATTTTCTGCCTTCAAACCTGAAGTAGAAATAAAAAGAAAACCGACGAAAACAGCTCGCGCGATCTTGCTGAAGAGGCTTGGAGGATGGGAGTTATATTTTGAAATACTCATAGGGTGCTATGAATTACTCTCGACAAGGGGGTTAAACTTTTGACTTAATATTAAAAGAGATTCTTAAAGAAAACAATTCACACGGTCGTTCAATTCCGCTCAATTCAACAAATCGAGTACTTTAAGTCAGAATTTCATTCCATGCCGAAACTTCTTTTTTTCTTTATCTTAACTCTTCTCGTCCCACTTCAGTTGGATTTAGAGTCTTATTGTCAGGAACTCCCAGTCGGTTCTCAGCCGGAGGCCCTTGAGTTTCCTTATTTTCCGGATAAGGCCCATGCCGTCGTTTTTCGGAATTGGTTTTTAGTTTCACCCGATCGCTTGGCTGAGACTTTACTAACGAATCGAGACACCATTTTAAAAATGGCAGAATCGATGGGCCTTCCGTCTGCAGATGACTCTTGGAAAGTTATAGAAAAGCGAGGGTACATCACGGTCGTTCGACGAAACTGGCATCTCTTGCCCTACGAACAAATTTTAACTCTTACGGGTATGACTCAAAAAGAGCTTCATTTTTCGCTCATCGAAGATGATTTTTTGTTCATCAAGCTCGGGAGTCTCAAGCCCAAATGCGAGCGGGTCAGATACCAAAAGCCCTCGGAAGAAGTAAAAGCTCAAGTTAAAAAGATCAAAGCCATCGTTGAGAGCTTTTTTACTCAAGAAACACTAAAGGAGCGCGATCTCCCATTTAGTTTTATTGAAAAACTCAAGAAACCCATCGCGTCTCCAGAAAAATTCGATCTTAAGACGCAAAGCCAACAACTTCGTTTTATTTATTCTTACTTCGGTTCCTACGGAGATCCTCTGAGTGATCCCAGCTTAGATCCTTATCCCGATGGACTCCTCCAACGTTTATCTCAACAGGGAGTCACTGGAGTTTGGCTTCACACTGTGCTTCGTCAACTAGCACCGGGGAAACCGTATTTTCCTGAGTTTGGCGAAGGCTGGGAACTTCGATTGAAGAACTTACGAGAGCTCGTCGCTCGAGCCCAGCAGTATGGAATTGAAGTCTTTCTGTATATGAATGAGCCCCGAGCCATGCCGCACACGTTCTTTGATAACAACAAAAATATAGCGGGAGTTCGAGAACGAGAGTTGACCGCGATGTGTACGAGCGTCCCTGAGGTACGGGCGTGGCTTCGCGATTCTCTCACCCATGTTTTTAAAGAAGTTCCCGATCTTGGTGGCATTTTTTCAATTTCCGCTTCAGAGAACTTAACCAATTGTATCTCTCACTTTCAGAATCAAAATTGTCCCCGTTGTAAAAATCGAACCGAGGCCGAAATCATTTCCGAAGTGATCGCAACGATGGCAGAGGGAGTTTCCAAGGCGAGTTCAACAGCAAAGGTCATCGCTTGGGATTGGGGTTGGAATCGCCATCGGGAGTCTCCTTTAACGATCGAAAAGCTTCCTAAAAATGTTTGGTTACAGTCGGTGAGTGAATGGTCTTTGCCCATCGAGCGTGGAGGGATAAAAACTCGAGTGGGGGAGTATTCTATCAGTTCCATCGGTCCCGGACCGAGAGCCTTAGCTCAGTGGAAAGCGGCTAAAAAGAGGGGATTAAAAACGAGCGCAAAAGTTCAATTTAATGCAACTTGGGAGCTTGCCAGTGTGCCTTATATTCCAGTGCTGAATCTTGTTGCTGAACACTGTCGCCGCTTAGCAGAAGCTGAAGTGGATGGATATATGCTCAGTTGGACAGTGGGTGGTTATCCTTCACCAAACCTTCAAGTCGCAGCTCAATTTGCCGCCAAACCTAAAGCGAAAGTGGCTCAAATTCTAAGGAACATCGCTCATTCACGGTACGGAAAAATGGGTGGAGAGGACGTTTTAAAAGCGTGGGAACACTTTAGTCATGCCTTTAAAAATTTCCCTTATCATATTTCGGTTGTTTACAAAGGGCCGCAACAGATGGGGCCCGCCAATCCTTGGTACTCTAAACCCAGCCGTTACAGGGCGACGATGGTGGGGATTCCCTACGACGATTTAGATGGTTGGCGAGGTCCGTACCCTCGAAATATTTTTGTTCAACAGTTTGAGGCGTTGACTCAGGAATGGCGGAAAGGACTCGAAATTATGAGATCCCTTCCGGCAAAGCTCAAGGGCAAATTTCAGGAGACGGCAGTTGAAGATCTCGGAGTTTGTGAGGCTATTTACCATCACTATTTGAGCGTGGCTCAACAGTCGCGGTTTATTATTTTGCGAGATCAACTCTTAAATAATTCTTTACCCCAAGCTCAGAAAGATAAACTTCAGTCTGAGATTAAAGCTCTTGCAGAGACTGAAATTCAATCGGCCCATCGACTTTTTGAATTAGCCTGGAAGGATTCTCGTTTGGGCTTTGAGGCTTCGAATCATTACTTCTATGTGCCTCTTGATTGTATTGAAAAAGTGTTGAGCTGTAAGTTTGTGTTAGAGCAATTCGAGAATTAATCTTTAAGGTTAGGATGTGCTTTACCTGAATAACTACCGGCACAAATAGAATAGAATAGACGAAAAAATTTTTTCGTAGATGGTCACGCTTGAGGATTTACCTCAGATTAAATGGGTCAACTGTGATCTGTATGCTACTTTTTAAGAGTCCTTTCATTGATTTCAGGGGCCTAAGCATAGGCCTAAGTCGAGGTATTGACTCTTAATCTGAAAGATCAAAAAGTAGGATTCGATATGAAATTACATCCTTCTCTTTCAGCTCTTGCGGTCGACTTTGGAAAAAGCCTTCGTAGATATCTATTTATCATCCCACTTAGTTTTTTCTCAATTATCGTTTCTATATATTCTAACGGTTTTCTCATTGCACAAGATTGCTTTGACTCGATCAATATTGGAACAGGAGTATTGCTTGAGGACTGCGATCAAGATGGCATTCCCGATGCCTGTGAAATCGTCCCTCAAATTGAAACAAGCTCGACCCCTCCTTATTACACGGTTCTTCACAGTCAGGCTCTTGCCACCATCGATCTCGATCGAGACGGAAACCGAGAACTCGTGGTAGGAACTCAAGTGTTTCGTCTCAATCCGGCGGGTCAGTTCGACATTGTCAGTGAAATTCCCTTAAGTTCGGGTGAACCCATTGATATTCGAATTGCTGATTTCAATAAAGATGGTTTAGAAGATGCAGTCTTTCTCTCCCGATTTCCTGGTGGGATTCACACTCTCGATGTTCTTTTACAACGTGAGGGGCAGGAATTCGAACTCACTTTTTCTGAAACCGTAAGAAGGTCGAGACCTAGTTTTTGCAGTCACGGTTCTCAGCAAAATCCTGTAGCCATCGGTGATTTTGATGGCGATGGAGACTTCGATATTCTCCTGGCACCTGGAGCAGATACCTCCACTCGAATTCTCGTTTTTTTAAACCAGGGAGAAGGAAAGTTTCATCGTCAAACAGCTCCTGGAGGGGGTCCAAATATCATCGAAGTCTTGTTTGAAGATCTCAATTTCGATGGTCTACCGGATCTTTTGTTCTCCAGTTTAGAAGAACCCTTCGTCAGTATTCGATTTAACCTTGGAGATGGAAGTTACTCATCACCTCCTCATGATTTGAATCTTCGGCATGCCGTTGAAAATCTAACGTTAGCCGACTTTGATGGGGACAAAGATCTCGATCTTGCCTTTAAGGATACTTGCCAAACAGAAACTCAAATCATGTGGAAGGAGGGCGAGGATTTTAATCCTCCGATACCTTCTGGAGCATCATCTTCATTTGCAAATCTTCAAGCTAAAGATCTTAACGGAGATGGGATGAGTGAAATCATTTCCAACGTTCAGCGTCAATTCTCGTGGAGCATCAATCTCGGAAGGCGCACCTTTCAAACGAAAGGATTTAACATCGGAATGTTGGGTTCCAAGCTCATCATCGAAGATTTTAATGGGGATAAGATTGATGATGTCGTGGTCTCAGGAAATAAAGACAATCAGTTTTTACTCATCGTCGGTAGGGATGAACTCGAGTTTCATCCGCCCGTTCAGACAAGCTCACAGTTTGGCTTTATAATATCCGGGGACTTTAATGAAGACGGATATAAAGACCTTGTGAGTCGATCGGAAGACAGCAAAATTCAAGTCACACTTTTTGATCAAGAAAAAAAGGTGATCTCAAATACCAAGTTGAAAAACAGTGTCAATGTACAAGCTGTCACCCTCATCGATCTCGATGCGGATAATCAACCCGACCTCGCTGCTTCAATTACCACTGATGAGGGTGGAGATCTTATTTTCTTTTTAAACCGAGCTGGGAATTTCGAAGAAGTCCATCGGATCGAATCCGTTGGATTTATCCCTGATTTGGATGCCGCTGACATCGATGGAGATGGCTTTGAAGATCTCGCTATTCCCCGAGGGCCCCGGTGGTTCCGAAATCAAGGCGATCTAAGCTTTGATTCTCCCATCGTCTTAGGGAACTCCAACAATGGCCAAATTGTGAGAATTGTCGATCTCAATGGTGATCAGAGGCTTGATATCATCAGTGATCAAGGAGGGTTCCGATCAGAAGTCGATATCTATTTTGCTAGTCCTCAAGGATTTCTACCTGGCCAGGCTGTGGTCGCCGACCAATTACCCTTGGTCGATATCGATTATGGCGATGTGGATGGAGATTCAACCACCGACTTAGTGATTACGGAAACTTGCTCAACTTGTGCCCTGACTCGAACCGAAATTGTCGTCTTACTCCAAAAAGAGCCAGGGCGATTTATTATTCATGAGTGGTTGGGAGGGGCCCCCAATCTTCACTTCAATTTGCAACCCTTTTCAATTCATAAGACGGAGCTCTTAGATTTTGACTTCGATGGCGACTTAGATCTTATTACCCACGGTGATTTCACCTTTTTTGGTAACACTTTCTACATGAATCGAGGGAATGCGAACTTCGACTTTGCCAAACGGGTTCAAGTTCCAACCTTTAGAGACTCTACGGTTACTGATTTGAATTCAGATGGGCTACTTGAACTCATCACTCAGCCTGGAACTTTAAGATTTTTTGATGTTTCAATTCAACCGCCTTCGGAATCTGACATCGATAAGGACGGCATTCCCGATCGTTGTTCTACCCCTCAATTCTTTCGCCGAGGGGATGCGAGCCAAGATGGGCTTGTCGATTTAACCGATCCGATTGTCACTTTAAGTGCGATCTTCTTGGGGGAAGGCCCTTTGCCCTGTGAAGATGCTGCGGATTCAAATGATGATGGAACGCTCGATACCAGTGATCCAGTTGCTACCTTAGTCTATTTATTCTTAGGGGGAGGGCCTCTGCCGTCTCCAGGGATCATCCGTTGTGGGGTAGACCCGAGTGAAGATGATTTAGAGTGCCTTGAGCCGAGTAATGATTGCCTCGAAGGCTAGTGAGAGTGTTTTTCTAAATATTTTTCTGTTTGTAGACTCCCGGTATGCAAGATCTATAATTGAGTCTTATTTCGTACTTAAAATGACTAAATAGTTTATATCTTTAGCGTCATTTTTTTACTCATTATTCCAGTTGGGTGCTCTTTCTGATCGTTGGGTTTGATGAGAGAAAATCAATTCAGAGTGAATTTTTGGTGTGCTCGTTTTCGGGGCCCATCACACTACAAACAATTAAAGTGTTTATTTCTGTGTGTAGTGGGATTTATTTCTTTAAGCAGTCTTTGCTTCGGAAATGACTGCTATAAAGATTTACCCCAAATCATCACCACCGAGCTTCCCGATTGCGATGGAGATGGAGTTCCTGACGGTTGTGAAATTGTACCCGGGATTGAGCCAATAAATATTCCTCCTTTTTATTCTTCCTTAAACAGTCATGCCGTCGGTGCGATCGACCTTTTTCAGGATGGAAAAAAAGAGCTCATCGTTGGTAATCAATTTTTCAAATTAAACGATGATAGTTTTTTTGAATGGGTAGGGGACTATCCTCTTGGGCCGGGTACGGCTAAAGATATTCAGGTTGCAGATTTCAATCAGGATGGCTTGGAAGATTTTGTCATACTTTCAAAGGTCACGTCGACCTTTCTGGCCATTACGGTTTATTTACAATCAGAAAATGCAGTGTTTAAACAAAGCTTCAATGAAGATGTCATCAATGAAAAACAGCGTAATTGTCTGCAGGAAATCTTTCAGAACAAAATGACATTAGGGGATTATGATTTAGATGGAGATGTCGATATTCTATATGCTCCAGGAGTGAGGAGCTCTTCAACGCTTCCTGTGTTTAAAAATCAAGGAGATGGGACATTTAAAAGAAGTGAAGAAGAAGTTGGTGGGATGGGGGTCTATGAAATTTTGTATGAAGATTTTAATTCTGATGACTTACCGGATTTGATAACGTTGAATCGTCGATCTCCCTTTTTCAGTATCCAGCATAACGAGGGAGGAGGGCGCTATTCTGAAGAACTCATTTCTATTCAGGTCGATAGGGCCTATGAAAATTTAAGCGCCTCTGATTTAGATCGAGATGGTGACTTAGATTTTGCCTTTAGAAGAGAGTGCGATTTTTCCGCTTATTTATTATGGAATGAAAATGGTGAATTTGATCGACCCATTAAAATTGAGGATTCCGCTTCATTTACGAAGCTATTTACCCTAGATTTAAATAATGATAGTTTTGAAGAAATTGTTTCTGTTTTCCCTACAGGTATCGGCCTATATGAAAATTTAACTGATCGAAAGTTTCGAACAAAGAATGTTTCGACAGGCATCGAAGATTCCAATGTTTTTTTTGAAGATTATAACCAAGATTCTTTGATCGACATGGTGATTTCAGATCCTGTCCGTGAAGAGTTTCTTTTCCTTCAGGGGCAGGCCGAATTTGAATATAAAGATCTGGTAAAAACATTTTCACCAGCTGGGGTTCTAATTGCTGCTGATTTCGATGGGGATGGAATCCAAGATGTAATTACGAACCGAACGAAAGAAGAAACTCAAGTCGTCTACTATAGCCGTGACTTTCAGGTGAAATCAGAGTTTCGTTTTTCCATAGGTACGGACATACATGATATTTTTGCCCACGATTTTGATCAGGATGGGCTTTTAGATCTTGTCGCCACCGTCAATGTCGCAAAAAATTTTGGTTCCAGCATCGAACTTCAATTTTATAAGAACACGGGGAGCCAGTTTCAGAAGGTAGAAAATACTATTAGGATCATTCATCTAAAGGGACTGAGTTTAGGAGATATCGATGGCGATGGACTCAAGGACTTAGTTTTTCCCCAGGGGCCTAAGTGGGCAAAAAATACAGGGGGATTTCAATTTGATGCTCTCCGAGAAATCGGAACTGATCCGTCTGGAATTGTATCTCTTAGTATCGACTTAAATGCAGATGGTCACGCTGATGTGATCAGAGACACTGGATCATTTTCGAAAAAACTGGAAATCCACTTTTCAACTTCGGAGGGTTTTTTAGAGCCTCAAACACTCAATTTTCAGACTGCTGAAATCCTCGATATCGATGTCGGAGATATCGATGGAGATAAAAATATAGATATTGTCGCTACGATTATTTGTAGATCTTGCTTTGACCGTAGGCATGAAATAGTTGTTCTCTTACAGAAAGAACCAGGAGTCTTTACCATTGAAAATTGGTTGCAAGGGGAAGCCCAGATTCTCTCTGACCTCCAACCCCTAAAAATTCAAAACACTCAATTGATTGATTTTGATAATGATAATGATTTAGACCTGGTTGCTTACAGCATCCGGACGGTTTTGGGCGTAAACATTAGAGAGCAATTCTTTTATTCAAATCGAGGGCATGGGAAATTTGATTTCACCAAAAAACTATTGGAGCCCAGTTCAATCGTATCAGAAATCACCGATCTAAATGGAGATGGCCGTTTAGAAATGATGACTATGTTGCGGGTATTAAGATTGTTCGAATTAGATCTTTCTCCAGCTGAAGAATCCGATTTGGACCACGATGGTGTGCCTGACTTTTGCTCTATCCCTCAGCTCTTTCGAAGAGGGGATGCCAATTTAGACGGTCGTGTCGACATGACGGATTCCCTCGTTACTCTAAGAGCTCTCTTTTTGGGGCATGGCCCATTGCCTTGTGAAGACGCGGCAGATTCCAATGATGATGGTTTACTCGATACGAGTGATCCCATTACCACCTTAGTTTACTTATTTTTGGGTGGCGGCCCCTTACCGCTTCCAGGAGCTGAAGAGTGTGGATTAGATCCTGGAGGCGATGATCCTTTTATATGTAGAGAACCATTTGAGAGTTGTGTCGAATAAACTTTTTGATCAGCTCCACAGGGGACGAAATTTTATCAATTCAACGAGTTCTTATCACCGACCAATCTATCCGATCCCCTTTTTGTACTAGCTTGATCGTTAGGCCAGCCAGTCTCACTTCAGCATTGGACCCATTCGGTGTTAAGGTTGAACTTATTTTATTAACGACTTCCTTCCGGTCCTGAGCTGGATTCAAAGGGCTTAATACGCTTAGAAAATAGTGTTTCTTTCCGGCCTCCAATTTTTTGTAGGCGTATGTTGTTAAATTGGGTTGGCAGTCTTGAGTCGTAGCTTGCTTGACTGAACCGAAGCTCAGCTCTTTATCAGGATGGAAGTAGAGTAGGAGTTGGGTCCTTTCTCTCTTCCACCAGGCGTGATCAAAAGCTGGAGCAGAGATCCAATTTTGATCCCACTTGATCACTCCCGTTTTAGGTTTTAAATTCGCATTCGTCACCGGATCAGCTACATGCCAAACGGGACCACCGTTGTATTCATCTTTAAGGGTTGCTCCTCCGCGGTAGGCATCCAAAACGATCAGGTGGCCCTCACGGGTTAAAATAGTTCTTCGAATCCACAGGCTATCTTTCCCGTAATAGTCTTTGAAGGCAAATTGTCCGAAGGAATCTCCAGTAGAGTTCGTTTCTACCTTCAAATATTTTTTTTCATGCTTTAGGGAGCCTCGCCTCATCAAATCGCGCTTATCTCCTTGACGGTCAGGATGCAGAGGGAAGGGATGGCGTTGGTGATTGACCAAAAATAAATCTAAGCTTTCTTCACCGTGGCCTCTTCCTCGAATCGTGTTATCTCGATTGTAGACGTTGTTATACTTTCCGGAGCAGTGGAGAAACTTGGAGCCGTTCACGGAATATTCGTAGAGATGTCCCGATACATTGTCGAGGTGCGCATCTTTATGCTCGTAAAGGAAATATGAGACGTAAGCTGAACGATGTTCATCAATAGAGTTTAAATAGAGTCGTTCGGGGATTCGATGGCGAGTAGAGCTTAGGTAGCCTATCTTTGATGGCTGCTTGGGTTGACGAGGGTGAATCTCCCTCTTGATGAACCATTGATAGCGCTGGTCGTAAGCCTTTTTGTATTCCGTCGAGACCTTCCCCTTTAATGGGCGTCCGCCGAGATTCACTTGCTCGGAAGCCCAGAGAAACTCCGGATCTTTATAGTGCTGGGCTAATCGATACCAGAAATTTCCATCTCGGGAGGAAGTCTCTACATTGTAATACCCCCAGTTCCAGGGATCTTTGTAAACAGGGTTGAGATCCTCCCTTCGGGGGGCTCCTGAGTTGGGGTTGCCGCGGACTCCGCCCGGATGAATAAAAGCTAAGGCTCGGTGAGCCACTGAGTAAATAATTTCTTTATCCGTTTTAATTCTTCCTGTCGCTTCTGCGATGTCGATTAAGCCATGGAGGAAAATGGGACCGTAGGGATAATAATTCCATTCCTTCCAATCGCCGTAATTGGCCATATGATTCCAAACTCGATCCAGCCACGCCTTAGCTTCTTTAGCTTGTGGGGCGTTCGGAAAAATCTTGAGGGCCAGGGCAATCCCTCCGCCATTGCCAAAGGAATGGTTGTCTGCTTTCTGGGAGCCCTTCTTAAAATCAATAAAAGTTTTGCTGAGGCTTTGGTAGACGATTTTTTTAAATAGACTTTGTTCTTCAAGGGTGAGTAAACCTTCACGTACGAGTTCCTCGTAGATCCTCATACGACTGGCTCCTCCCCAGCCGCCATGGTACCCGCCGCCGTGGACGTCACGAACAAGGGTTCGATCTCCCAACTGTCGCGCTACTTTATTCCCGGGTGCAGTCGTAACAAAAAAGATGAAGAAGAGATCAGCTTCTCCTTTTGCTTCAAGCTTTTTATACCAATCGAGTATCAAAGCTCGGAATGCAGCCTGAAGGATTTTGATTTCATTTTTGTTCACGCGGCCGTGATCGACGTACTGTGTACGCAAGCGATCCCATTTCCACCAGGATCGAGAGAAGGAATAACGATCGTGTTGAGCTAAATATTTCTGCAGAGCCTTCGCCATCGCATCGATGTCTTTAACACCCTCATAGCTGACTCTTGGATGTCCGCTGGCAAGTTGAATTTCCTCTTCACTTAGTTTTTCCGCCCAAACGTTCGAGGAGATGATTAAAAAGCTGAGAACTAAGAATTTATTTAACTTCATATCATCCTCATTCCATCGCATTACGATTCAACTTCATTGAGCTAATTCTTGGAGATTTCTTCCTTACGAAGATGCTGATCGATCATGATTGCGGCAATGTTACCGGTTCCCATTGCAACCGCTACTTGTTGGGTCATCGGGCGAAGATCACCAGCAATCCAGACTCCAGGTACATTGGTGTCTCCTCGCTGACTTTTGGGCTGAGCGTGAACTTCAGTAACTGCAAGTTCAACTCCCAACTGCTGGGCTAAATCCGTTCTTCCAAAGACTCGGCTCGAAACAAAAAAGGCTTCGGCCTCTAAGGTCGTACCATCTTTAAGCTCAAGTGCTTTAAGGTGTCGACCTTCTCCGACTAAATCTTCAATTTCCCCAGTGAGGACAGTAATTCCCTTGGAGACTAACTTTTCTTTTCGTTGAGGATCTAATTCTTTATCCTGAGTCAAAAGCACTCGAAGTTTCGATGTATATCGACTTAACCCCAAAGCTAAACCCGAGGCTCCACTACTAGAAGCCGCTCCGATGACGATCGTATCTTTACCCACGATTTCAGGGGCTTCACAATCTGGGCAATAAAAAAGATTTCCTTTCCCGGCGTACTTAAAGCAAGGAACAAAGTCACCATTGACTAGGGGATGGTACCTGGCAACTCCGGTTGCTAATAAGAGAGTTTGGGCTCGCCATTCCTCACCCTTTTCACCTTTAAGAGTGAAGTTTCCAATCGACCCGGATGCTTCAACGACATTACCAATCGTGATTTCAGCGCCGCGTGCTTTAGCTTGCTGACTGAGCAACTTAATGATTTGTGGCCCCGACATCTCAGGTAACCCGGGAACATTGTAGAGTTTTTCTAATGTAAAAAGTAAGGGTCCTGTTTTTCGGTCGATCACTAAAACTTTTCGATTGTGCCAAGCGAGGTGCAAAGCTGCGCTTAATCCGGCGGGCCCTCCGCCTACGATCATCGTTTCGTACTGTTCCATGGTGAGTCCGTTTAAGCCTTAAGGTAAAAACCAAAATCGAGTTCATCAGCAATGCTTGAGGTGAACTCGTAGTGAATCAAAAGGTCGCTTCCGGAAGACTCTTAAGACTTAAATTTCTTACAGTGTATTTTGGATAGGAATTAAAACTCTCTCAGTTTCAATACTTTTCCCTTGTTACTCTTTTCGGGAGGGAGGACCTCGATGACACAGGCTTTTGAACATTGTCCTCCATCGGGGCTAGCTCGAAGGAAAAATTCTCTTCGACCGGGCTTGCTAATGGGGGAGGCCGTAATAAAGAAATTGCGCTCACTTTGACCTTCGACGATTAAGAGGCCGTTTAAACCGATATTATCAACGTAAAGACCGTAAGGGAGGTTTCTACCGGAGTCAAAGTTTCCGAAGTCAATTCTTCCACCGAAGCCGTTTCGTTGAACTTTAACCATAGCTTGGATGGTCTCACCGGGACGGATCTTAAAAACGAGTTGTCCTTTTGAGTTTCGTTCGATTTTGGAGTCTGCTGAGAGGGGATGAATCTCTGCTTGAACTTTAGCTTTTGGCGACAGCTGAATCGTCCCTAAGTTCCCGAGATCCCGAGCGATTTTTTTCCCGTTGATGGTCGCAGTTGCGGTAATTTTTATTTTCTGAGCTTCCTCAGGGCTGGGGGCTTTGGCGTCTTTAGCAGCAAAGAGGACAATTTTGGCTTGGATCTGGTTCTCTTCGATGACATTTTTTTCGATCGTCGAAAATCCTTTGGGCAGATTTTCAATTTTGATGTCGATCGCTTGAGTGAAGCCTTCTCTTCGGCTGGCATTAAACGTCAATTCGCGACCACTACCGGGGCTGACTTTGGGATTCTTCCCGCCGATGGAAACGCTGAAATCGGGTTGAGGGGCTCGAATGGAGAGCGTGTATTGATAGTTTTTCGTGGCCCCAAAGCCGCGTACATCACTCACTTTTGCGAGGAACTCTCCGTCGTAGGGAGCCGTGAAAATAAGGAAGGAGTCTTTGCCTCGTCTTCGATAAGGGCCGTCATCGTTTTCGTAGTAAACATCAAAAACCGGGAGGCCATTCGGGGTGGGCTGAGATCCCGGAGGCAAGGGGGAAACGATGTAGCAGGGTTCACCTAATGGATGAGACAAGGCTGTGGTCGAAAAGTAAGTGTGTCGACTCCCAGCGCCGGGATAAACCTTAAAGCCTGAATCCGGTCCTCGGGGGTAAAGCCACAATTTAACGACTTCACCGTTGGCGTAAAGGTACTCGTCCAGTTCCATCTCTCGCCAATTGTGCACTCTAAAGTCATCGGAGGTATTGGAATCTTTTCCTCGGAAGGTGAACCAGGAATCGCGAGTTGCTTGAAGGGTGACTTGTTTGATCGGAGCTCCATCGGGGGTGAGGACTTCAATTTTAGAATCCAATTGGCTTTTTGAACGCTGCGCGTGAACTTCTAGTGCTACTTGTTGTCCGGCTTTGAGTTTGAATTTAAAGGTATCGTCATCTTTGAGGTGATCGATTTGCCCCTGAATTTTTGCTGGGAGGTTGACCGTTAAGGATTTTGACTCAGAAGGAGTCGTTTCCTTTTCGTTATAGGAATGGAATTCTGTTTTAAGATCTAAAGGCGTCGGTTCAGCGAGGAGAGCGCCCGTTGAGCTCTTCTTTTGAATTTTGGGTAAGGTGATGGTTTCTAAGGTTCCATCGAAGCGAGAGATCACGAAAGAACGGGAGCTGAGAAACGTGTCAATACTCGAAACGATCTCCGATTGCGGGTTGAAGGTGACAATTTCCTGGAGCTGGGGGAGAGACCAAGCTTTGAGAGATCGATCCTGAGCGGTTGTCAATGCGACCTGACCATCGGAGGATATTTTTAAAGAGACGATGTCACTTTCGTGAGCGAATCGCGAATGGAGTTGGGGATTCAAGCGAGGCGATTCTTTAGAAAGGAATTCCCATAGATGAATTCGTTTATCCCTGCCTACGGAGAGGATGTGGTTTCCATCGGGAGTGAACGCAACCTGGCGTTGCTCTCCCTGGGGCTGGTTGAGTGTATCTAAGCGAGTTCCATCCGAAACTCGCCACAACTTCACCGTTTCATCGGCTGAGGCCGAGGCTAAGACCTTGGCGTCGGGACTGAATTCTAAATCGAAGATGGCGCCCTTGTGGACGGAAATCTCCTGGTGAAGTTTTTTAGACTTCAGGTTCCAGATCTTGATCACACGATCGTAACCCGCCGTGGCGAAATGAATCCCATCGGGGCTAAACGTTGCGTCGTAGAGGAGGTCTCGATGACCACCGAAGGATTCAACTGGCTTGCCGTCGGGGATACTGAGAATAAGTGCTTGCCCACTTAAGCCGGTGATTCCAGTCGCCACCGCAAGGGATTGACTCTCCTTCGAGAACTCAAGATTTTGAACCTTTCCTGGTAGATTTTTAATCTCATGGAGCAGGGTGTAAGTTTGAGGATCTCTCAATTCCACCGTTTTATATCTTCCGATCGCTAAATACTTTTTATCAGAAGAAAGGCTGACAGCGGTGATCGGTTGGTGGTGGGGAGCTGCGGGGAGAATCTTCTGAGTGACTAATGTCTTTAGGATGGACGCATCGTTTCTCGGGCCGTGGGCACCCTGTTGAACCCAGAGTCGAAGCTTGGCTTTCAGGCTGTCGGGAAGTTGAGGTTCTTTTCTCGGCGGCATTTTAGGCCGAGCTTTTCCTTCGACACTCCTAATTAGAAACGAAGCAGCGGCGTTTCCCGCTTGAATAGGATTACCCTTTTCACCTCCCTTTAAGAGGAGTTGATAAGTCTCTAACGAAAATTCGCCTTCGGGTTCATCACCTGAGTGGCAGCCGACACAATACGTTCGAAAGATCGGCACGATCTCGCGGTGGTAATCGACTTGCTCTTGAGCTGAACCTTCGGATGAATTCAAGAAGCAAGGGAGTATGGTTATGAAAAGAATGAAAACACGCTGGATAGACACCGTTCGCCTCTGAAGATTAATGTTGGAATAAGAATTCGCGACTGGTCATGACGGACCAAAAGACATCTTCGATCACAAGTCGTCGTTGGTCTTTCGGGGATGCTTCTATCTCTTGAACCATCCTTTTTTTCTCGGTATCGCTGGGTAGACGACTGAGGCAAAGAAGCCAAACCTCTTCGACGATTTTCTCAGTGTTTATGTTTTTACCGAATAGGGCGCTCACTCTATTTTCTTTATGAGCGAGTTTATCGTTGATGGTCGAACCGTTGGAGAGATGGAGTGCTTGAACTAAGCTAGGTTGATTCGAGCGTTCGCATTCACAGGTGATCTCGCGTGGGTTTCGGCCAAAGGTTTTTAAGAAACTTGATTTCACCGCGGAATCAAAAAGCTCGATTGCGCGGGTTCCTTTGGGGTAGAACTTGGTTCCAGAGGTGGAGCCATCTTTGTTTGCCACTCGATCGTAGGTTTCACGGACCTGAGTGATATCGCTGATGGCATCGGCTAAGACTTCGGCCATCAAGCGGCGGGGTTGAAAGTAGGCGTAATTTCTCTTGTCGGCTTCATTTTCCTTAAGAGATTGGCTGCTCCTTCGATAAGTCCGCGAGTTGAGAATCACCCGCATCAATTCTTTTAGATCAAATTTCTTCTCCACTAAATACTGTGAGAGTTTTGATAAGAGCTTTTCGTTCGTCGCCGGATTGGAAACTCTGAGATCATCGATGGGTTCAACCAAGCCTAAGCCCATAAAATTGGCCCAAATGCGATTGGTTATCGCTCGGGAGAAGTAAGGGTTTTCAGGTGAAGTTAACCACTTGGCTAAAACGTCCCGGCGATCTTGTTCATCATCGGGATTTAAAGATGGAGCGTCGAGCGGAGCGGGGGCTTGAGGTTTTCCCGTGCGCGGTTGAATGAGTTCTCCACGAGGTTCAACGTACAAAGTCCGATGCCCGTTTCCGTTTCGAGCATCACCACCCCAACCCTTGGCTCTCACCCGTGAAAACAAATTAGCAAACGCGTAGTACTGGTCGTTCGTCCATTTTTCTAAGGGATGGTTGTGACATTTTGCGCAGTTGATGGAGAGAGAGAGGAAGGCTTGGCTCACATTCTCAGCCATCGATTCGGGATCCTGATGGACGGCGTAGAAGTTGGTAGCGCCTTCAGTAACCGAAGACCCTTTCGCCGTTACGACTTCACTGACAAAAGTATCCCAGGGAGTATTCGATTGAACTTTAGAACGAATCCAATGGTAGTAAGCTTTCACCGCGTCCGGGCGTAACTTCGAGCCGGTGACCAGAAAGATATCCGAAAACTTATAGGTCCAATAATCGACGAATTCTTCTCTTGAGAGGAGATGTTCAGTGAGTTCCTTGAACTTTGTCTTCGATGAATCCGCGATGAATTTTCGAACTTCTTCCGGAGTCGGGAGTCGACCGATCGTATCGATATAAGCTCTTCGGATGAACGTGGCATCGTCCGCTTGGGGCGAGGGGGGTAATTTTAATCGTTGGAGTTGTTCTAAAACTAACTCGTCGATAAAGTTTTCCCTTGCTTGTTCGACAAAAACTTTTTGGGAAACCTTATTCGGGTAGGGTGAAGTGATTCTCGAGATGACGATTTTGGAGGAAAACCAAGCGGTGACGGCACCTTCACCGGGACCGATCACGGTAATCTTTCCTTCGGAACTCACCTCACAGACGGTAGCCACCGTCGAAGAGAAGCGTACCCAGCGAGTGACATCTCGTTTCATACCATCGGAGTAAGTCGCTTCTACTTTTAATTGTTTCTGTTGCCCTTTAGTTAACGTCAGAGCTTTGGGAATGATTTCCAGGTTCACGAGTTTGGCATCATTCTCAGTGGGAGCGGGGGCGCCAGCAGCGATCCAATTAGCGATGATGTGATAATCAGGTGATGATGGATCTAATCGCAAGCCTCCTTTGTGGGGAAGGCTCGTAGTAGGTTTCGTGAGAATTAAGCTTCTTCCGGGATCGGCGAGTTCGATTCTTCGTCCTCTCGCTTCCCGAGTGATCGATTTGTGGTCGGCGACGGGGTCGTATCCGAATAAGGAGAGACGGAATCCTCCCTTGCCCGCTAGGGCTCCGTGACAACCACCACCATTGCATCCTTGTTTGGAAAGGACCGGCAGGACATCGTTCCTAAACGAAGGGCCTTTGGAGGGATTGGGATCTGCTTGCGTTCGATCGGCGTAAGTGAAAACCCACAAGGCTAAGAAACAATAAATGATGCCTTTGAATCGTTGAGAAGAAGTTCGCTTAGTTTTTAGCATCAGAAGAACTCCTTGATCGGTTCAGTACCGAAATCCGTCAAGGGGAAGGGGCGGTTACCCGGTCCCGGAAGGTGGGATTGATGGTCGAAACCCAAGCTGTGAAAAATTGTGGCCACGATGTCTCCCGGATTGGTGGGACGTTCAGCGGGGAACCCACCAATCGGATCGCTCTTACCGACAACTCTTCCTCCTTTGATCCCTCCTCCTGCGAAGTAGGCTGAGAAACATTGAGGCCAATGGTCTCTTCCGCCTGCAGGGTTCACTTTGGGTGTTCGTCCAAATTCCGAAAGATTGGTGACGAGAGTATCGCCGAGCAAGCCTCGTTGATCGAGATCTTCGATCAACGCGCTGTAAGCTTTGTCGTACATGGGGCAAACGATCTCTTTCATCCCTTTGATCGAGGTGAAGGGTTTCGAGCCGTGAATGTCCCAGGTGATTTCATCGAAAACGGTCAAGAAGGTGTTGATCGTGATAAATCTCACTCCACTTTCTATCAATCTCCGTGCGAGTAAACAGCACTGTCCAAAACGAGTCATTCCGTAGCGTTCGCGAACCTTTTGAGGTTCCTTGGAAAGATCGAAAGCTTCGCGGGCTTTTTTACTCGTCATGAGACGAAAGGCCGCCTGAAAGTTTTCATCCAGCAGCCGGACATCTTCGCTCGCTTCAAATTTCTTGGTGGTCTCATCGACAATCTGACGCAATCGCTTGCGTCGTTCGATGCGATTTTCACCGATCTTGTCAGGAGGCAAGAGATCGGGGACTTTGAAGTTTTTCTTTGCGGGATTCGCCATCAGGGCGAAGGGGTCGTAGGCTTTGCCAAGAAATCCACCCGCTTGCCCATTGGGGAGGTTACCTCCCCCTCTTCCCATCAATTGAGGAAGAACGATGAAGGGGGGGAGGTCACTTTTTCTCCCTTTAAGATAAGAAGTGACCGCTCCAGCATGAGGGGTGTGAATTCCACCCGTGAAACGACGACCGGTTTGCATCATCTGCCAACCCGCATCGTGAACGGCCGCGCCATCGTGATGACAAGATCTCACGATGGAAAATTTATCGGCGATTTTGGCGTGTAAGGGGAGGAGCTCAGAGATGTCGATCGCTTCCGATTTTGTGCGAATCGGTTTGAAGGGCCCGCGAATTTCACGAGGCGCGTCGGGCTTCATATCCCAGAGATCGACGTGACTCGGTCCGCCTAAATTAAAAATCATGATACAAGCACGATTTTCGGTACCGGGTCGCACTTTGAGATGCTCTTTTGCCTGCAAGTATTGAGGCAGGGATAAGCCGATAGCGCTCAGAGCACCGACAGTCAAAAAATCACGTCGGGAAACGGAGTTTCCACAAAGACGTGCACGTTCATTGGGGGTGGGGGGGGTGAAATCTAACATAGAGCCTATTATCCGCCTCGGCCCTATTATTTACAAGGTTAAGAATCGGTGTAGGACACTTCAATTCTTCTTCTTTTTCGCTCGAGGATCGACTTTTTGAATGACGATCCGATAGCCGATGAAGTTTTGTTCATTACGACTTGAGAATGAAATGCGGTGAGCACTTCGGCAGGATGCGGGAGTGCTCACCCAGCTGCCTCCTCGAGTCGCTCCGTTGATACACCACTCGGCGACGTTTCCGTGAAGGTCGAAGATTCCCCAGGGGTTGGGTTTGAATTCTCCTACGGGGGCGAGCTGGCTGTAGCCATCGTCGAGTTCACGGTGGGCTCGTTGGGAAATAATCGATTGAGTTTTATATAAACTGCGATCAGCAAAATTACCGTACTCCGGCAGCTCCCTTGGAGAAGAACCGAAAGAGTAAGCTGTTTTCGTGCCTGCTCGCGCTGCGTATTCCCATTGCTCTTCAGTGGGTAAAGCGTACTCCCATCCTTGGGGGAATCTTCCAGCCTTGCGTTCTTTTTCAGTTAGAGTTCTTTGGGTCATGCGACGGGCATCGTCCAAGTTGATCAGCGTGACGGGATGGAGTTTATGGCGGGCGATCGTTTTGGAAGAGGTTTTACGAAGAGTTTGGCCGAGGGTGAGTTCGTATTTTGAAATCCAGAAACCCTGTTCAATTTCAACTTCGGTTAGTTTTTCATCATCGTAGCGCCCCTTTTCATCCTCAGGGCTGCCTTTCAAATAGCGCCCGGGGGGGCACCATACAAAAACGATACCCTGAGGATTTACCCACTCTTCACCCGCTCGAGATCCTCGGAGAAATTGAGCTGGGGAAGAAATCGATCGGGAAGAGGATGATTTAAATTTTGTTTTGGGAGATAAAAAGTCGACGTACCAGCGCGAGGTGTTTTTAAGAAGAGATCGAAGTTCCGATTGCTGAGTGAATTGATTTTCAAGCTGCTTCAAGCTTTGAATCGCCAACATGAATTCAGCCGGTTCTTTAAATTCAAAATTCTTTTTTTGGAGAGTGCTGGGTGAATCGATCAAGAAGAGATTATTTCGGCTTCCTCCTTTGTGGATCAGATTTCTTAAGGCGTGATTGACGACGTAACCGCGTCCTTTTTTAGAATCGATCCCTAATAAACAGAGTCCTTTTTCGCCCTTGAAGGAACCTTCCAAAGCATGCCCGCTGTAAACGACTAAGGCTGTTCCTCGCGTAGGCGTGGTCTCAGAGAATTTTTCTAATTGAGATCGGAGCTCGTGTTCTTTGAGGTTCGAATGAATTTGAATTCTAAAGCCGAATTCTTTTAACTTTTTTACTAATACGGAGTGATCTTTGGCTTGGGTTCTGAAGGCTGAGTCCGAGTAGGCGTTTTGCTGAATGATCAGAGCCGTTCGGTGCTCCCCGAGGATGGTGCTTGCGGGGAGGAGGCAAGAGAAGCTAATCAGAACTGACAAAAAGTGGGAGATTCGAAACATTCTCGAAAAGGATTCTCTTTGAACTCAGACCATCAACTCAGCTAAGGGGCCGGTTTGATCGAGATCTTGAAGTTGAAGGTCATGAATTCCAAAGTTCTTTCTTCGATCTCCTAAGGCGTGGAGAATCGAGAGATAAAGATTTGCAATCGTTCGGTGGCCGGAGTTTCCGTACCAGGGATATCTCAGGTAAGTATTTCCGAGCTTGAGCTTGCCATTGAGGTTTCCGATGAGAACGAACGGCCATTCCTCGCAACGGGGATGGTGCCCTTCGGCGGAATCCGACATGTAAACGATCAGAGTGTGATCTAACATCGAGCCCGACCCTTCAGGGATCGATTCTAATTGTTGAATCAGTTGAGCTAATTTTTCTAAGCACTTTTTGCGGATCAACGCATGCCATTCGCTTGATGATTTCCCGTGGGGATTACTGCCATGACCGATGGCGTGAGCGCCGACATAACCGCCCTTAGCATCGATTTCATTAGCCATGCAGCTCAATCCGATGCGGTCGGGACCTGCGCCGGCCGAGATCGTGACTACATTGGTAAGTCCTGCGATCAAAGTGCCCGCAGCGATTTCAAATTGAGCTTCTAAGCGTTCAAATACTCCCGTTTCAGAATTCTTTGTTTCTTTAATGCTTCCGATTTTAGGATCGATCTTAGGAGTGGCTTTTTGGATTTGTTTCGACATTCGAGCCAGTTGACTTTGCCGTTGACTCATCTTTTCGAATGCTTCTAAATACCGATCTAACTTTTCTTTTTCAGTGGAGTTGAGTTTGGATCGCATCCTTTTGACATCGTCGGCCATGAAGTCGAGCAGATGCGAATCGACATCGAACTCTTTTCTCAACGTTCCCGAAGCTCCCGCGCGAAAATACTGTTGGTGAGCTAAGAGAGGGTTGAGGATGGTAGGGAGGGCCTTTCCTTTTTCGGTGGAAGTCAAATTGTAGGTGACCGCAGAAGATTTGTTAGAAACTCCCAATCCGATGTGAGGGTAGATGCCACCCAGTTTTTTACTGATCGCCGCATCGATGGTTTCCCCGAATGCTTTTTTCCCCATGGGCCAACAACCTAAGGCGGCAAAGCCTGAATTGTGACTACCACGAGCGACGCGCCCTGACAACCCGTGGATGATACTCATTTTTTTCTTCCAGGGATTGAGGGGGGAGAGACTCAGGGGGAGGTCGTGGCCATCGAGACTTTGTTGTTCGATTTTACTTGGCTTTTTCTTTCGTTCGATCGTCTTTGGCTGGATCTCTTGGGGATAAATGCCGTTTCCCTGAACAAAAAACACAACCCTCTGAGGGGGAGTTGGAGAGTTTTCATTTCCCGAAAGATCCTTGAGGAAGGGAGAGAGATAGGCTCCACCGATTCCTAATGCCGTTCCTCTGAAAAAAGTACGTCGGGTGAACATGGTTCAAGGACTCCTGGGTTTTCTTACTTGCCGAAGTAAAAATGATTCGGAACTCAATAAAGAAACGATGAGTTCCTTAAAGCTTCCATTCGAATCTCGGTAGGCTCGATGAGCATCCTGTAAAGTATTGGCATCTCCGAGGCTTTCGTTACGTCCTAAAAAGAATCGAAAGGCGTGTCGAACAAAAACTTGTTCCACATGTTGGGACTCGGAAAGGATTTCCATCAATTCCACGGGATTGGCAACCTTCTTTCCATCTAAATCCGCGATCCCCGTTCGCGAGATCTCTCCGCTAGAATCAACGGATTGCTGAGCTTCGACTCTGCGGTACCTACCGTAGTGATCGTAGCGCTCAAAAACGACCCCTAAGGGATCCATATTACGATGGCAGCGCCAGCACTCGGCTTTTTTTGTTGTTTCTTCCAATCGTTGGCGAAAAGTTTTATGAGGATCTTCAGGCACTCGGGCATCGACTCCGATAGGAACATCCGGAACGCTTCCCCCTAAAAGATGCGTTCGTACCCATTTTCCTCTCTGAACGGGATGGTTTTCAAAGTTACCTGACCATGCGGCTAACCATGCGGGATGAGTGAGTAGTCCGGCCCGTTCTTCTTTTGGAAAAGCAACCGGTTGTTGGGAGAGCGACCACTTCCAATCCAATGGGAGATTGAAGGACAGATGATAATTCCATTTGTTCTTATGGCTCTTTTGAAGAGTCTCTTTTCTTAATTTCTTATCGTAACGGCGAGTGACGTTGACGTAGAAGGATCGCGTCGTCAGCAACGTTTTTAAAACCTGCTGATCACTCACTAATATATCTTTGATACTGAGTTCTAAGTCGCCCAGAAGCAAGCCGGGATCGTGGATGCCGTAGTCATCCGGTTTGTCTTTGAAGACTTCAGTGACAAAAGGATAGTGAAAGTACTCTCTGAAGAACTCAATAATGCGCGGATGTTCTTCAAAGAGTTTTTCGCTCGCCAGGCTTTTTCTTAAAAGTTGTGCGACAGTTTCTGAAGTTAAGAACTTTTTCTCTTTAGAAGCGCTTAAAAACTCTGATATAGGAGCGTCCGCTAAAGCATAAGACATCGCGATTGCCGCCTCTGAAGAGGATAAACGAATACGACCGTGCTCATCGATTTCTCCCTCTCCAAGCTCTTGTCGAAACAACACCTCAGGTTGCATCAAGATGGCGGTCAGTACAGCTTGTCCGGCGCTCTGAATTCCGCCAATCTCTTTGGCCTTGAGGTAAAAGCGAAAGAAACGACCTTTTTCTTCAGTCGTCGGAACTCTGTCGAGTACTCGTTGGAACCCGTCTTGAATTGCTGAGTGAATCTGTTTTTCTGAGGGAGGTGGGGCTTCTTGAACTAAGCGCTTAAAGGATTTTACCTTTGAACGCTCAGACACCATGCCCTTGGTGATCCGTTTTGCGTTATTCAATAAAGTGCGAGTGGAAGCTTCATCGAGGAAGTAAGTGATCGCGTAATCTTTAAATCCACTGCCATCTTTAAGGGTGAGCCCATTGGCTAAGCCTTGTACCCTTTCCGCCAAATTTGGGATGGAACGATCATAAATATCTGGCCGGAGTCGCCAGATCCTCGGGGGAGCGGGAGTGACGTGGGACCGTCGTTGTTTAAACAATTTTTGGTGGTCGACGTAGTTACCGAATTCAGGAAGTTGAAGCTTATCGATTTGGGAGTAACTCGGTTCTTGAGTTTTTAGTAGCTCAGAGTGGATTTTGTTGAGCGCCGATC
This sequence comes from Planctomycetota bacterium, assembly GCA_028280485.1. Classification (GTDB taxonomy): domain Bacteria; phylum Planctomycetota; class UBA8108; order UBA8108; family JACQVS01; genus JANQLS01. Next base: position 77,041 of record JANQLS010000057.1, on the reverse strand, counting down.
TCCGTTCCTTTGAAGAGGGTTGCTTCTTCCTTTTAGGCGGCATGTCCCTGAACTGTATCTGTTCATAAACCAGGCGCCACGTTTCCAAGCTAACTTCATCATGAATCTTGAGTTGAAGGTTTTCTAAGGAGAGATTTCCCTTTTGAGTGTCTCCGTCATGGCAATCTAAACAGTAGTTCTCGAGGAAGGAGCTGAGTGAACGATTCTCCGGTTCCTTCAGTTCTTGAGAGTAAGATGAGTTCCGTAATCCTGATGCTAAGAGTATAGCGAGGATTGCAAACTTCATTTTACGTTGAGAGAGTTGAAGAAAAACCGGCATAGAATTCACTGTGAGCTACATAGGCGAGAATTGCTTGTACAGTAATAACTGTATCACCTACCTCGTTTCCGTTTCACTCTTCTTCTGGCTTTTGACTTCTTTGCAGAAGATTTTGAAATGGAAGTTTTGGATTTTTCTCTTTTCTTTTTCCTCGGAGGGCGAGGGGAAGTATTTTCAACTTCAGTGGACTTCTCTCGATTCGACTGCCGATCTTTTTCCTTCAGGGGATGCTCTGGCCGGCTTTTTCGCCTTGGCGTAGAGGATTTTTTAGCTTGGGAGGAAGGAGTCGTTCTCCGTTTTTTCGACTTTACTTTTTTTCTCGAAGGATCAGGAGCGGGTTTTTGGGGGTCTAACTCGATATTTTCTTTCGGCTGAGGATCGCGAGGTTTTTTTAGCTTCGGTTTTTTTCGAGGTTCCACCTGGCCTCTTTTTTTCTTTTTTCCCTCACGTATCTGTTTGCCGATATTGGGGCCCTCTTTTTTTTGCTTGCGCCTTACATTCGATTTGAAGACTTGATCTTGAGTTGAGAAATCGATCGGGTCAAAGCCTTCTAAGTAGCATTGGGGGATGGGCGCTTTCAGTTTCCGTTCGATCGATTTGATCGTGGGGAGGTCTTCGATGGTGACCAAGGTGTAAGCTTTGCCTTGACGTTCGGCTCGTCCCGTTCTTCCGATTCGATGAGTGTACGCCTCTGGGGTTGCAGGGACATCGTAATTGAAGACATGGGAGATTTGCTCGACATCGATTCCCCGAGAGACGATATCGGTGGCCACGAGGATATCGAACTTTCCATTTCGAAATCCTTTCATGGCTCGATCGCGTTGGTTTTGCGTCATGTTGCCTTGAAGGGCGATCGCTCGAAATCCCGACTTACCCAGCGACTTCGCTAACTTGCTCGCTCGAAACTTCGTACGAGTAAAAACTAGGGCTGAACCCACCCCATCGGTGTGAATGAGTTGTTCTAAGAGTTCTCTCTTCTTGCCGTCCGCTACCGGGTAGAGAGCATGCTCGATCGTCTCGGCGGGGCGCGTGTGAGCGAGTTCGACTCTCAATGGATCATTTAAAATACTATTCGCCAAATGGCGCACTTCTTTTGGCATAGTGGCCGAAAAGAGTAAATTTTGTCGATTCTCGGGGAGAGTGCTGACGATCTTTGAAATATCGGGCAAGAAGCCCATATCAAACATTTGATCCGCCTCATCGAGAACGAGAGTTTCGATGCGACCGGTCTTAAATGCTTTTTGTTGATAAAGATCTAAGAGGCGCCCTGGGCAGGCAACAACGACGTGAGGTTGTTGCTTGAGGGCTTTGATTTGAGTTTTAGCGCTCACTCCACCGTAGATCAGAGTGGTTTTAACCTTGGTAAATTGCGCCAAGGCTTTGAAGTCCGATTCTATTTGCATCGCCAACTCGCGAGTGGGGGCGAGCACTAATGCCCGTGGTCCCATGCCGGGAAGGCTTAAAATGCGATCTAAGATAGGGAGCGCAAAGGCTGCCGTCTTCCCCGTTCCCGTTTGGGCTAAGCCGAGGATGTCTCTTCCTTCAATGGCAGCAGGAATCGTTTGAGCTTGGATGGGGCGAGGTGCTTCAAAGCCATTGACAGCGATGGCGTGTTGGAGTTTGCCGTCGAGGTCGAATTCTAAAAAGCTAGAGGGGCCGTTTTTAGATGGGGTCGGCTCCGATGACGCCGGCTCTAATGAGGGCGAAGAGGTAGACATGGCGGATCACTTTCAGCAGGCTTGAACGCTGCTTTGATCTGCCGGTACAACAGTGACGGGCGAGATGATTTTTGGATGACGTGATTCTGATGGGCACTAAAGACCAAGGTTTGTTGGTTTCTTAATGCTCAGATCCTGTTGTACGCCGATGGGTCCTAAAGGGTTTTAGGAATCGTTAAGAATAACAACTTCCAAGGGTGGAAGCTATAGCTAAGTCAGTTCTATTGTCGAATTACAACTATTCTCGGAACACTCTCCCCTCGCTAGCGCTTCGGGCTAGTTAAGATGATTGCCTTTTAAGGTTTATTTAACTAGCCCGAAGCGCTAGCGAGGGGATCTTTTATCCTCGAATCATTCAAATCTATATTTCTTCAAATGTTGGTCTAAGAAATCGATAAATCGTTCCCAATCATGGAGGCTAACGGAGTGACCCCCTTCGCGAATATGGAAGGCACGGCTATCACTTTCTACTGAATCGTGGAGGGGAAATGTTATAAATTTTAAAGGGAATTACCTCTCCATTATCCATTAAACTGTGAATTGAATTCAATGGTTTTCGTTTTGTTTAAGTTCTCGATCGGTCAAAGTATGAACACCATCAACTACAGTCTGGGTAGAAGGATTATTATTAGCTTCCTCCTGCTTTCGTTCCCTTCAATTCAGGCAGAGGATCTTCGAGATCCAAAAAACGCTCTCAGCGATTTTGAAGTTTATCCCGGTTTAGAAGTCACTCAATTTGCTTCCGAACCTATGATCTTGAGTCCGTCCAATTTGGATATCGATCATCGGGGGCGAGTGTGGATTTGTGAGGTGGTGAATTACCATCGCAACCGGGGGAGAAGAAAAGAAGGTGACAGAATACTCATTCTTGAAGACACCGATGGCGATGGCCGGGCCGATTCAAAAAAAGTTTTCTATCAAGGGCTCGACGTCGATTCAGCGATGGGAATCTGTGTCTTAGGATCCAAGGTCATCGTGACGAGTTCTCCGAACGTGATCCTTTTTAGCGATGTGGATGGAGACGATAAGCCCGATAAGAAAGAAGTATTATTTACGAAGACCGGTCACCCTGAGCACGATCATTCAGCGCACTCGTTCGTATTCGGACCCGATCGAAAACTCTATTGGAATTTTGGCAATACGGGGCAAGGGGTGTACGACCGAAACGGACAGGTCATTAAAGATGTTTTCGGTCACGCGGTTCTCGATAATCGCCAACCTTATCAAGGAGGAATGGTTTTTCGATGTAATCCCGATGGCTCAAACTTCGAAGTTTTGGGGCACAACTTCAGGAACAATTACGAACTCGCGGTCGACAGTTTTGGAACGGTTTGGCAAACCGACAACGATGACGATGGGAACCAGGGTTCTCGTATGAGTTATGTCATGGAGTATGGCAACTACGGTTACCGTGACGAGCTCAACGGATATCACTGGAAAAGAACGCGAACCGGGCAAAGTGAAAACGTGAGCGCTCGCCACTTTCATCAAAATGATCCTGGAGTCGTTCCTAATTTAATCGTGACGGGGAATGGAGCTCCGACTGGAATCACGATCTATGAGGGGGATCTTTTGCCTAAAGAGTTTAAAGGTATGCCTGTTCACGGAGATTCCGTTACAAACGCTGTTTACTTGAATTTAATTACCCCCAAGGGCGCAGGATACTCGGGGAAATTTGTACCTGTACTCAAATCTAAAAAAGACCGTTGGTTTCGTCCGATCGATATCAGCGTAGCTCCGGATGGTTCCCTTTATATTACGGATTGGTACGACCCGGGAGTCGGGGGGCATCGTCAAGCTGATATTCAAAGAGGGCGGATTTATCGCGTGGCTCCTAAGGGACACACTCCGAAGAAAATCAAATCTGCTTTTAATTCGATTTCAGGTGCTATCGAGGGATTAAAAAGTCCGAATCAAGAAATTCGCTTCCTGAGTTCGGAGTTCTTGTTTTCTCAAAAAGAAAAAGCAGAACCGCAACTTGAAGAATTAGTCGTGAACTCGAATCCCATCGTTCGAGCCCGAGCCTTTTGGCTTCTCGGTAAAATAGAAGGGCGGGGTCAAAACTACGTCAACCTTGCAATTCAGGATGAGTCTTCGGACATTCGGATTTTGGGTTTACGTTTAGCTCGACAATTGAATCTCGATACTTTCAGTATTGTTCAAAAACTCATCCATGACCCCTCACCTCAAGTGAGAAGAGAGTGTGCGATTGCCCTTAGATCAATTGAGCCAGACCGAAGAGCGCCCCTTTGGGCGAGGTTAGCTCAGAAGCACGATGGAACAGATCGTTGGTACTTGGAAGCGCTCGGAATCGGAGCTAAAGATGCATGGAAAGAATGTTTTAGTGCGTGGTTAGATATCAATGGAGCGCTGAATTTTAAGAACTCAGTTCATCGAGATATCATTTGGCGGAGCCGTTCCCCTGAGGCGATTCCTCTTCTGGCTTTACTGATTCAGTTTCCTTCTATCTCTCCAAAAGAACGCCTGCGGTATTTCCGAGCCTTCGATTTTCATCTTAGTGCTGAGAAAAATGATATCCTCTTAGACTTGATGATCTCGCTCTGGGAGAAATCAGATCCAAACTATAAGCTAGCTGGTAGACATTACCGAGGGAAGCCGCCCCAAGAAGAACCTCGGTTTATGGCACTTGTGGAAGTGTGGCTAAAGGAAGCTGAGGGGACGGGGGAATATTTAAACTTACTTCACGAATTTCAATTGAAAGAAAAAGCGGATGTTCTTTTAGAGAAGCTTTTAGTTTCTGAAGATGAAGACTTCCTTTACCGGGGAGTCACTTTGCTTGATCTATGGGGGATGATCGACAAAGTCATCTCGCTCGCTCTCGATTCTAACTCTCCCCATTCAAGAAAAGCAGTTCAGCTTTTAGGGAAAAGTCGTTCTCGAAAGATCATCGTTCCCTTTTTTGTTCGTATCTTAAGTGACGAAAATCGTTCTCTTGCGATGCGGGCGGTGGCGATTAAGTCCCTCGGGAATTCCATCGATACTCAAAAAGAGCTCTTGAATCTGATCAAGGCAAAAAAAGTTCCTCCCGAACTCCATCATGTTGCAGGTGATCTTTTAATCGGTAGTCGATTTTCGGGAATCGCTAACCATGCCCGTCAACTTCTCAACATGCCTCAAAGTCTTGATCAAAAGAAGCTTCCACCGATGGCGGAGTTGTTAAAAATGAAAGGGAGCTCCCAGCGTGGTAGGCACATCTTTAAGTCTAAGGGAAATTGCATCACCTGCCATAAGGTGAATGGGCAGGGAAAGGAAGTGGGGCCCGATCTATCGTCGGTCGGTGGGAAGTTAGATCGATCGAGTTTGTTGGAATCGATCCTCTTTCCCGGCATCGCATTGAGTCATGGGTACGAAGGCGTTTCCGTGATCACCAAAAAGGGGCTCGTTCTTTCAGGTGTTCTCCGGGAAAAAACGGATAAGGTCTTAACTTTGGTTACAGAAAAAGGGGAGGTTCAAACCTTTAATCGGACCGACCTTGTCAAAGAAACTCTCCTGCGCGAATCCGTCATGCCCCGCGATCTCTACAAACTGATGACCCAGCGAGAACTCATGGATTTAGTCGCCTATATGGAGACTCTAAAGGCAGAAAAATAAAAAGTTTATGATTTGGGTGTAACCTTCGTGGTTCAGGGGTAAATAATAGTTAAGGATATATCGCCAGGTGTGGCCAAATTCGCCAGCGGCAAGGATGGTCGCGGCTATCGGCCGCTTTATCGTGAAAGTTCGCTTCGCTCACTCATCTCCTAAAGATGGGTTGAGAACGCTTCAAATTTTTTCTCCAAAAGACTGGCTTCTCTTGCTACAGGATTGAGTCCGAGAATTTAAATGCCCCTAGTCCCCATCTACGTTCTAATTTCTATTCTTTCATTCTACGTGGCCCTCCCAGCGGATGAAGCCCCACCCTCCGGGCTCCGTTACGCCTTGCTGATTGGAAATTGGAATTACGATGGTTTAAAGCTCGAAGGGGCCAATAAGAGTTTAGATCTTTTGGAGAAGGCTCTTAAGGAAAAGCAATTCTCTGTTCTCAAAAAAGAAAACTTGAAGCAGAAAGAGCTAAAAGCCACCGCTGAAGAGTTTGTGACCTCTTTGCCCACCAACTCGATTGGTTTTATCTATTACTACGGTCTCGGGGCGAACCTCGAACGTCAAAAAAGAATTTACAATATATTGAGGCCTGTCGACCTTCAGGCTAAGAACGAAAATGATTATCGTTCAAAAGGCGTTCGACTCGAAGACCTCCTCAAAACACTCAAAGAGAAATCCGGGGCTCGCCACACAATTTTATTTTTTGATTGTGCTTGGGATTCACCGTTGAAGCCTGAAACCGACAACATTCAAAATGGTTTCACCGAAACGGAAGTACCCCCCGGGGCAATGGTGGGATTTGTTTCAACTCAAGATGCGGCTGTTCCTTTACTCAAATCCGACCAAGCTTCCCCATTCGCTCAAGCGATCTCCAGTCAATTTTCGGATTTTGAACGGTCGATTCCTCAAGCCTCTCAAAAGCTCAATCAAAAACTTAAGTCATTGAAACTCCTCGGAGAGTCATCTTCTGCATTAGGAGAGGCTCTAACGAATCAGTCCGTGGATGATCCCGGTCAAGCTAAGCAGGCGGGAGATTTATTCGTCAATTCGAGCGGAATGTCTTTTCGCTGGTGCCCGAAAGGCTCATTCACGATGGGGTCCAACGACCACCAATCACCGAGTGTTCAAGACCGTAAATCCGTTGCCGTCGAGATCACTCAAGGCTTTTGGCTCGGGGAATACGAAGTGACTCAACGAGAGTACCAACTGATCTTAAGGAAAAACGTTCCACGAGGATTCACGATCGCGAATAACGCTCCTTTTTGGGGAGTGGGGGAGTCCAAGCAGATTAACGACTTCTGTAAGAAGTTAACCGATCGAGAAAAGAAAGCAGGGCGCTTACCTAAAGGTTGGGAGTACACCTGTCCAACGGAAGCGGAGTGGGAGTACGCATGCCGAGCCGGATCCCAATCCAAGTTTAGCTTTGGTGATTCTCAAGGCGATCTTTCCCGGTACGGTAACTTTGCGGATTTATCATTGAAAACTGAAAACCCAAACTTTCATTACGCGGATTCTAAGGTGAAAGATGGAGTGGGTGAATCTCTCGCTTTAGTTGGGAGTTACTGGCCGAATGCCTGGGGCCTAAGAGACATGCACGGAAATGTCGCTGAAGTGGTCGCAGACCATTATTCTGATGTTCTTCCTGGAGGAAAGAATCCGCTTAAGCGAGTTCAAAAAGACGGTAAAACGATTATTCGTGGGGGAGCCTGGTGCAGTATGCCACTTTACTGCGAATCGTCCTTTAGAAACTTTATACCCGGTAGAAATAAGTACAACTACGTGGGCTTCAGAATCGCATTAAAGAAAGTGGGGGGAAAATAATGGTGAAATTCTCCTCTGTATTCCACCTTGCTCTGGTAGCGTTCTTCATTTTTAGTTTGGGAAGCTCTCTTCAGGCTCTCGACGAAAAGAAAGAAAAAAAGCGAAAAGAAGCCTTAGAGGAAGCTGATAAAAAAGCCTTTGAAGTGAATATGAAATCTTACAAGGATCATGTTCAATCCTTCATCAAAGATTATTGCGCCTCCTGTCATAATGAAAAGCGTAAGAAGGCCGATCTTAATCTCCTTACCTTATCTCCAGACATGAAGCTTTCTACGAGTGCTTCCCGGTGGGCCGTCGTTCGAGATAAGTTAGAAACTAAAGAGATGCCTCCAGAGGGGAAAGATCAACCGGAGCTCTCTGAAGTTCAACCTGTGCTCGCTTGGATTAAGGCGGAGATGAAGCGCTCCCGGAGAAATTTCACTCGGCGCATCCAAGTGCATCATGCCAATGAAATTCCTCACGAACTTCTCTTTGATCCTAAAAACGATTCCAAGCTAGAAGTTCAACCTCGCCTGCGTCGTTTGAGCCGAGAGATTTACGAAAAGATTCGCCAAGAACACGGCAAAGGATTTGTGAATCTCATCGGAAATCCCTTCACGCCTGATCCACGATTTTTGTTTAAAGATATGGGGGCGCCGGAACTCGATGAGCCTACGACCTCTCAATTACTTCGTAATGCTTTAACGATACTCGAGCGTCACACGGGTTATACGATCGAAAATGGCAAGGTCAAGCTGAAGCCAGGAGCTAAGAAGGATTACATCAAGTTTGTCGATCCCAAAGAACCCTTTGGGCTCGAGGAAAAGAAAAAAGCGATCCAATATCAGTTTAAAAGGGTGCTGGGTCGCAATGCTTCTGATGAGGAAGAACAACGATTTTTAAAGCTCCTCGAAAAGAACATCGAAGATGCTGGTCGAACCCTCGCGGTGAGGTACACTTTGGCCGCCGTTTATCTTCTTCCAGAATCGATATTCCGATCGGAAGTTGGAGCCCAATTGAATTCTGAAGGGCGAGCACGCTTGAGTGCCAATGAAATTGCCGATGCGATTTCTTATTCCCTTTTAGATCAGCGGGCTTCGAATGAACTGATCAAGAGTGCCGAGAAGGGGGAGCTCGACACTCCTGAGGGAATTCGAGAGTTTGTCTTTAAAATCCTTGAGAATGAGAAACTCCGAAAGCCGAGAATCCTTCGGTTCTTTAGAGAGTTCTTCGAATACGAAAAGGCGACGGAGGTCTTTAAAAATCCTGAGGAATTTAAAGGGCATAAGGCCAGGGTTTTGGTGAGTGATACCGACAATTTGATTCGTTGGATTCTCGATCGAGATCAAGATGTTCTCAAGGAGCTCTTGACCACCGAAAAGGCGTTTGTGAATACTCGTTATGATTCAAATAAGAAACGTCTCACGCAATACGAAGGAAAGAGCCAGATCCATCTTTCCTACAGTTTGCCGATCGATTGGAAGTGGACGGATCAACAGCCTATCTCTCTTCCCGCGGGAACGCGAAGAGGGATTCTCAATCAACCCAGTTGGTTGGTGGCTTGGTCGATGAATGACGACAATCATGCGATTTTAAGAGGGAAGTGGGTGCGAGAACGTTTGCTCGGAAATAAAGTTCCCGACTTACCGATCACCGTGGATGCGCAGTTACCGCACGCCCCCGAGAAGACTTTGAGGGATCGCATGAAAGTCACCGAAGAGGAATACTGCTGGCAGTGTCACAAGTTGATGAATCCGGTTGGGCTTCCCTTTGAATCCTACGATCACTTCGGTCGTTGGCGAGCCGTCGAAAAAGGAAAGCCGGTGGATGCGACGGGGAAGATTGATTTGGTCAGCCCAACCTTTATAGCTGAGCCCATTCATGATGCCGTTGATTTCGTTTCAAAACTCGCTAAGAGTGAGCGCGTCGAACAAGTTTTCATTCGGCATGTCTTCCGCTTCTTTACCGGAAGGAATGAAAATTTAGGTGACGGGCGAAGCCTTCAGGAAGCTCAGAAAGCCTACAGAGAAAGTGGTGGGAGCTTTAAATCTTTGGTGGCTTCTATTCTTTCGAGCGATTCGTTTTTGTATCGGACTCGAGGATAAAGTAAAGTCTTTATAGGCGTTTCTTCCAATAGACTGGCGTCTTTTGCTACAATTTGAGTATTGATTTTAAAACTCATTTCATCGAGAGGGATCCATGCAATTTGATTCAACGCGAAGAAATTTCTTAAGAAAGACCGGTTTAGGAGTGGGAGCTCTCACTCTTGGACCCGTCGTTCAGCAGCTGAAAGCACGCGCTCGAGGCCAAGGCCCTAATGCTCCTCGATTCGTGTTCGTCGTTGAAAGTAATGGCTTGCCGCCTGAACAATTGGCTCCTTCTGGAGTCAAAAGAAAGCGACGCCATCAACGGGCGCTCAATGGTCCCTCAGAGTTCTTGGATGTTTCGCTTAAAGATAAAGAACTCCCTTCTTCCATCGCGGCCATCTCTCCGTGGAAAGATAAAGTCACCATCGTTCAAGGGCTTTCAGGAAAAGTTGCCGGTGGCGGTCACTCTAATAATTTCATGGCTCTCGGGGCTTTTGGTGGAGGGAGAGGATCCAGTGGAGAATCCACCTCCATCCTCGGCCCGACCATCGATGGAGCTTTAGCCCAACAGATTGGGGGGATCTTCCCTCACGTGGGCCTCGGAATTTCTAAACGTTTAGAAAACAGTGTGGTCTACAGCATTTCAGCCGTTGGTCGGGACAAACCCTTGCCGATCATCGTCAAGCCCGATCAAGCGATGGGAGCTTTGTTTGGGAGCGTCGCCAGTGGAAGTGCTCAAAAAGAATTTTTAGCTAAGCGTAACCTCTTAGACTTCATCAAAGATGACATCAAGCGGGCTGAAAAAGAACTCGCAGGGCCGGAGAAAGATCAACTTTCAGTTTACCTTAAGACCTTTGATACCTTGAGTCAGCGTCACTCCCGACTCAATGAAATCAAAGATACGCTTCGTAAGCACGCTCCCATTACCAGCGACAAGTACACCTCGGAAGTCGAAACGGATCGCCTGGATGCTCAATTTGATTTGGCGGCTGCGGCCTTGATCAGCGGATTGACGAATGTCGTCACTCTGTCTTCAGCAGCGGGGATTCGTGACTTCGATATTTGTTTCACTGGCTTAGGTCTCAAGAAGGGGAAACACCATACGGGGCACGGTGGAAGTCAAAACGGTATGACCTGGGCGGAAACTTACGAAATGATTCGACGATTTCATTTCGACCTCATCGCTCGCTTAGCTAAGAAGCTAGAGGCTATTCCTGAAGGGGATGGCACCATGCTCGATAACACCGTGATCATCTACCTAAGTGATGGAGCTGAAGGTCACCACAGTCGTTGTTGGGAATGGCCCTTCGTCATGCTCGGCGATGCCGGTGGAAAGTTAAAAGCAGGTCGCTACGTCGATTATCCCGGTTACGGATTGCTCGGTCACCGGACGACGGCAAACCTCTATACGACTCTTCTCAATCTCGCAGGCTCACCCGCCGAACGCTTTGGGATGGCCGACCCCAACTTGAAGGATTTAGATCAGACGGGTCCATTGACCGAGTTGTTGGCCTAAATTGATGATCCATTCACCATGAGTAGGATGATGGGACTGTGGCTTGAGCAAGGAAAACTCAGCCTCCGTGAAGACCTTCCCATCCCCAGTCCAAAAGAAGGGGAAGCCCTCATCCGGCTCCTCAGTGCTGGGATTTGTAGTACCGATCATCATCTGGCTGCGGGGATGTATGATTATGAGGGAATTCTCGGCCATGAATTTGTGGGCCAAGTAGAAAAAGGTCCGGAAGATCTTATTGGCAAGCGAGTGGTCGGAGAGATCAATCTTCCCTGTGGGAAGTGCGAACTCTGCCATGCTAATTTATCCCGCCACTGTAAAAACCGAACCGTCCTGGGAATTCTGAAGCAGCCGGGAGCCTTCGCTGAGTACCTGACCTTACCCACCGACAACCTTCATCTCGTCCCTGATTCTGTTTCAGACGAAGATGCTGTTTTCACCGAACCGATAGCGGCTGCTCTAGAAATTTTAGAGCAAATCCAAATTCAACCCACGCAAAGAGTCATAGTTGTTGGGGATGGTAAATTAGGTCAATTGATTTCCCAAGTTCTAAATTTAACTGGGTGTGACTTGTTGGTCTTAGGGCGACACGAGAAAAAACTGAGTCATTTAGAAAGGTTAGGCATTCGTACGACCACGAATACCGATCTTGATGGTCGCACTTTTGATAAGAGTGTGGAGTGTACCGGGAACTCAGCGGGGTTTGAGATCGCGAGAACGGCTTTAAAGCCGACGGGTACTTTGGTTCTTAAAAGTACTTACCCCGGAAAATTAAATATAGATGCCACGTTTCTTACAGTCGATGAGATCACTATCGTCGGTTCGCGTTGTGGTCCCTTTGCTCCTGCACTTAATTTAATTCAAAACTCTAAGATCGATTTGTCTTACCTTAAGGAAAAGACCTACCCTTTAAAATCAGCTCTCGATGCTTTTGATTACAGTAAACAAAAGGGAGTCTTAAAAGTGCTTTTGAAGGCATGAGAAAATTCCTGCGTATTGAATTTCTTATCTTCTTGCCGCCATTTTCTTGCCTAATTATCAATCGTAATTAATTTGAAAGATAATAGAGATGAATTCTATCGGTTTTGATTTATGTAAATTTTTACTTGGGCATTGAATCCATTAAACCCTCCAAATGTTTCAATGTGAATTCTCAACTCACATGGGGCTGAAGCTGTTTCTTGAAAAAAATTAGCAAGAAAATGGGGGCAAGAAAATGTCAGTCTTTAAGATTGTGCTTATCTACTTGCAGGCGATGGCCTGTACAAAGACTCTCGTGGTCTATTTTTTTAGATTGGACTGAGCTGTTCTAAAACTCCAAACCTTCCCCTTATAAACTCGCCCCTCAATTGTTGAATCGACTCGCCAATAATGTTGAGTATTCGCTTTTAGGTTTTTTAACTTCCAAATGGGCTTTGAGGTCGTGCTTAAAAATTCGGATGAGAAGCGCTGAGCTGATTTTACTTTTTGAGCATCGGTTCCGAAGTAAACATCTTGAGTGCTGGTTCCAAAGGCTTGAAGCCAATAAAGAGTTAGATTGAGAGGAGCTGCTTGCGATCCTTCCTTTGGTAAGGGGTGACTCGCTTGAGGTTCGATTTCGTAGTACCACACGGCCTGTCCCGCTTCACCGGAGCCGGCACCTTCACTGAAAATGAAGGCTGAGCTAAAAACGGCAGGTTTTCCCATGGGGGAAGTTAAGAATTTCCAGGTCATATTACCGAAGGCCGTTGAGCCTTTCTCGGTTTTTAGATAGAGAGGGAATATTTTCGATTTCAGCGGATCCCAGTACCAAGATCTCCAACTGCCAAAATCACCGTATTTGAATTGTCCCTCAATCAACATGTATCTTTGGCCGAAGATCCGCCCAGTCGAGCGATCTCCAATATTGGCATAGATGCCATTTTCGTAAAAATCGCGATTGAGTTCGTGCCAAGGCCTACTGTTCCAGGTGGGAGTATCGGAGAAAAAATCGGTGAGAACTCCTCGAGCGTTTCGATCGACTCTACCTCCTCGCGCATTATAAAAATGAAATCCAACTTCGATTCGATTTCCACTCGTCGATACCTTTAAAAAACTCGGAGTCCCTTCAAGGTTGGAACCGTACCTACGGGCCTGGGTGAGCGGGAAGAGGAAGTTTTTCGATGGTTTTCCCCTGAACAAAGCCGTTCTCGAAGGGTAGTACTGAAGGCTTAAATTCGATGGGCTGCGACTGCCGGGCTTTCCCCATTGCTCGTGAAGCAAGAGGAATCCTTTCCTTGCGGTCAAATACTTTATCGCGGGCATGTCAGCGTTGGGAAGGAGAGTTCTTTCGTATTTCCAAGTCATTAAATCTTGAGAAGTCGCGAATCGAAGCTCGAATTCTCGATTCACTCGGCTGTGATAAAATCCCAAGTAACCCTTGCCGGCGGGATCGGGGATCACATCTAAAGTATCGAGACCTCTACCTTCACTATCCCGAGTGCGCATCCGTTTCTTCGTAGCGGTCGTAATATTCTCTAAGAAATGAAAGTGGGTTACGAAACTTTGGATCGGGCCTTTATTGGGGAATCCATTCTGTTGGACATCCACTCGCCAAAAATATTGCGTGTAGGGTTTAAGGGTTGTGTTATATGCAGGCCGAGAGTGACCGGCGGGAATCGTTAAACGGTAACTTGAAGATCCGGCTTCAGCCGATTCAACGGCCGCATAATCAGTGCCCAAATAAAGATCGTAGGATTGATCTTCCGGCTGAGCTTCCCAAGTCAGTTGAGTTGTAAAAGGTACATTGTTCTTTCCATTGGATGGGCTAAGAGTTCTATTGGAGCCTTCCTCCTTAAGTATTTTCAGTGAGAAATCATCGAGTAGTAACCGTCCTTTAGGGCCTTGAGTCTCGCTGTGCGACCAAAGATGAAACTCCGCTTCTCCTACTTCCGTTGGCACGTTGATGACTTTTGATACTTTGACCCAGTTTTCAGTCTCAACAAAGCCTAAGTCTTCTATAAGTAAGACCTGACCCGCCCAGTCGTGCTTCGGTTTTTGGCCCCACCAACGGATGAGAGCTTTGATGTCTCCATTTGAAAAAGCTTCATCACAGCGATAGTAAAAAGTGGCTCGGAGTTGATCTCCGGGTTGAACAGAATATCTTTGGCTGTTCCATTCTGGGTTTGAGCCTAGGGTTAAATTAAATTCGAGGGCATGGTTGCCCGAGCGAGCGTCGGAGGCCTTTTTACTGATCGTAGCTGCTTTGCTTTTTTGAAAGTTCCAAGCGAAGGGGCGGCCGAGGCCGTGGTAATTCTCTAATGAACCATTGATGAGAAGCTCAGTACTCAAAGAGAGATTACCCCAAAGCAAAACTAAAGCAAGGACGAGGCAGGCTCTGTAGAACCGGTAAGAAATGAAGATGGATTCGAACTGTTTCATATTGATCTATCATAGCCTAAAAAAGATCAATACGGATTTATTTAAAGCGAGAGAACTGATCGGTTACAAATTTGTTATGCGCTGGATTAAAATAGTGACGTCAAATTCTCTTTGTAGCAAAAGACGCCAGTCTATTGGTGGACAAACTAAAAAGTCCATCGAACAAAAAACTGGCGTTTTTTGCTACTGATGAGTGAACGTTTAATTTTACTTTTTAACTAACTTTTTCGCCCACTCAGGAACCTTACCATCACCCGTTTCTTTTCCCCCGAGTACCCAACTGATATTAAACTTGGCCACCTGAGATCCGCCGCCTTCATAGTGGCAATATACAAAACCTTCCGTCGCCGTACCGGGGCGACCAGCGATCGTCGAGGAGTAAGCGAAGCCACCTTTGGTGATCAAGCGTTTGATCGGCCAAGTTTTTCCTCCGTCAAAACTCGCCCAAGCAGTTCCTAATCTTCTCCCGCTGGGGCTATCACAATTAGTGTAAACTAAAATGTCTTTTCCTTTGATCGGAAGCCTGGCCAAACCACCCATGCAACCATAGTTGGTGTTTTGCGGGCCATCAGGAAGGGCATCGATAATACGGTAGTTGGTCCAAGTTTTGCCTCCGTCGGTGCTCCAGGCTTCGCGTCGTCGAAGGTTCTTCGGGCGTTTTTCCCAGTGAACTCGAGAATTGTAATAGAGGCGTCCATCGGAGAGTTCGACGATACAGGCTTCACCTAAACCCATTTCGGGGAAGGGATCGCTCGTCTGCCATGTCTTCCCTCCATCGTCACTGTAAATGGCATTGGTATAGTGATTAGGCCATTCACTTCGGGCGTTTACTTTTCCGTAGTAGCGAGAAGGTCGAATCAACCTCCCTTTAAACTTTCCATGACGAAGGGTGATGCCGTGTTCGTTCATATGAAGGTGAGGCATGTTCCCTTTGCTGTCTTTATTGAATTTGGCTTCTTGCTTCTTCCAAGTCTTCCCATCGTCTTTACTTCTGAAGACGGTGATGTTCGCGGGGGGATGACGGTCTTCGACAAAGGCGATGATATCACCTGAGTTTTCATCGACGGTTAAGCCACCAGATTGAAAGCCGGGATTCGAGATCATGATGGCTTTTCCCCAAGTTTTCCCGCCATCTTCGCTTCGTTTCACTCGAACGGATCTCTGTCCCCAAGAAGCTAGGAGGGTACCTTTCATCGTCACAACGATATTGGGGAAGCGTTCGCTTTTAAAGACTTGTCCGATTTTGAGGCTTTCCTTATTGAAGAAAGGTTGAGCGGGACCTTCGATGACTTTGTCTTTGGCGTAACTAACGTTCAAACTCGTTAATACAAACAGGAGTATGGCGATGCCTAACTGTAAACTCTTCATGAATGTTCCTTTTTCTTTGCGCGGTGAATTTAATATCTTTAAATGATTTGAGAATTTCCCCTCGCTAGCGCTTCGGGCTAGTTAAGATTATCTTTAAGGGTCGTTATATTAACTAGCCCGAAGCGCTAGCGAGGGGAGTAGCAAAAGACGCCAGTCTTTTGGTCGGGCAACTTTAAGGTTATCCTCACCCAACCAATGGTGGCGACCATTGTTACTGTTCGGCAAGCGAGTAACATTTTAAAACTTTGTCGTTTCTTAAATAAACACTCTTCTGGGCAAAAGCGGGATGAGACCAAACAACTTTTCGAGATCCGATGGCGTGAGTAGGCTCGATGAGCTTTACTCGCGAAATTTCTTCGTATTTTTCGGGGGAAAGTTTCGCTAGGACCAATTCACCTAAATCATTGGCGATGAAGAAGCGATCTTCGTGCTTCACGGTAAAGGCGTTTCCCCAGTGAATGTGACGGCTGTTGGAGGTCGGAGCGTAGGTCGTCCACATGCGTTCGCCGTTTTCTAACTTCGCACAGGTGTATCGACCGCTCACTCCACAGCCATAGATATATCCGTCTTGAATGATGGGGGAGTTCATGACTCCTCCGATGCCGATTTTGGTATTTCCGCGCCAAGCAATTTTTGCTGAACGCCCTTCGGGATGCACTTCGACAGCCCAGGACTTTCGACTAAAAGCCATCATAAAAATCTTGTTCTTTTCCCAGCGAGGCATACCGATCGTCATGTTGAAGGTTGGGAGGAAGCCCACTTCCCACAGTTGCTTTCCTGTTTTTGGGTTGAGCGCTAACAAGCCCTTGGCGTGCCATATCAAGAGTTGACGTTCACCCGCAATTTCATAAATCACAGGAGCGCAGTACCCAGGCTCCCCGGGAGGTCGGATAGAACTGTTGGCTTTCCATATTTCTTTACCCGTCTTTTTATCGAAGGCGATAACGAGGCTTTCCTTTCCTCCCACGATCGTGATCAGTTTGTCTTTTTCGATAAGAGGATGGGAAGAGAAGCCCCAAAAGGCGACTTTTGCTTGATAGTCTGTGACGAAATTCTTAGCCCATATTTCTTTACCATCACTTGTTCGCAGACATTTGAGATCCCCTTCCGATCCCAAGGTGTAGACTCGATCACCATCCACGGCCGGAGTACAGCGTGGACCGATGGCGTACATGGTGACGGTGGTGTAATTCGCCGCGTACTCATGAGTCCAAAGCTCAGAACCATCTTTTTCATTTAAGCAGATCACTCGCTCAGTGCCCGATTGGAGTTCTCTAACGAAGTTATGGTTCTTGGGGATTTCACCCTCGTTGAGGTTTTTAGGCTCTTCCTGGCTAGGCTTTGGAATCCAATCCATGACGTAGACTTTTCCATCAGCCACCGCAGGTCCCGTGTAGCCACCCTGAATAGCAACTTCCCAGCGGAGCTTGGGGCCGTCTTTGGGGAATGTTTTTATAATCCCTGATTCACGCCAGACGGAATCACGCTTGGGGCCTAACCACTGAGGCCAATCATCAGCGCTGATAGGAGGAAGAAAGATAAAAAATAAACTGAGGGTTAAGGTGGAACGCATGTCTTTTGTTTCAAGTGAGAAGGACTTTTTATTCAAGCCGTACATCCTAACGATTTCTGACTTTTGACTCGAGGGTTTCCCCGTTTGTGATCGAACATTTTAAGTCGAATTCTTCTCATTGAATAGACTTGTCATTCATTGCAAATGAAATACTATGAGCTTATGAAATTTATTAAAGCCCCTTAAAGGCTGAATCAGAATCTTTAAAGACCCAAATTTAAAAATGAACTTTGCAGTCTTAGGCCTCGGTCGAGCGGGGCATTTTCATTTAAATAGCTTGAAGCTCCTTGAAGGTAGCAAGACTCAGGTTGTTTTCGATGTTGATACCGATCGAGCCAAAGCCGTTGCTGAAACTTGGGGAGCGGAATGGGCGCCAACCGCTAAAGAGGCGATGGAGAGGGATGATGTCGAGGGAGTGATCATTGCTTCTCCCACCGAGAGTCACTTCGAATACGTTATTCAGGCCTTCGAAGCCGGAAAACCGGTGTTCACCGAGAAACCCCTGGGTAATACTCTCGTTGAAATTGATGAGAGTTACAAAAAAGCTCAGGAAACCCATCTTCCCTTGTTTGTGGGTTTTCAACGCCGCTTCGATGCTTCCTTCGATGCCTTAGTTCAGGGTGTGCACGGCGGAGACATCGGGAAACTTCAATACCTTCGTTCCGCCTCCCGAGACAATCCGGTTCCCGCACTGGAATACCTCAAAGATTCCGGGGGGATCTACCACGATTGCATGATTCACGATATCGATATGGTTTGTCATATCGTCCAGGAGAAACCCACTCACATCGCGGCCTTCAGTAGTGCGATGGATGAGGAAATCGGCGCCATCGGGGATGTGGATAATGCGGTGGTCACTTTTAGTTTTGCCAGTGGAGTGATCGCGACCATCGACAACAGTCGTCATTGTTCCTACGGTTACGATCAAAGGATTGAAGCTTTTGGTACGGGGGGAATGCTCCAGGCCGAAAATCGGCACAAACTCTCTCTGGTTCACGCAAATGAGAGTGGATTCAATCGTCCTCAAATTGATTACTCGTTTCCGACTCGTTATAAAGAAGCGTACGTTCGAGAGATCGAATGTTTCATCGAGTGTTTAAAAAATAATAAACCGATGCCCGTAACCCATGAGCAAGTGCGTACCAATCATATTTTAGCGGGGGGTTTAGGGATCGCAGCTCGAGAAAAGAGAGTTCTCGCTTTCGAGGATATCGAGAATCAAATTGAATAAACTATGGCTGTCCCAGCGAATGAAGACCCGTTTCAGCGATTAAAAAAGGTGACATCCTTTGGATCTTACGCTGCATTTTTATTGGTCGTTATCCTTTGGCTTTTTCCGAGTACTTACACGGGATTAACCCATCAATCCTTGTTCCGTCAGACCCATTTAAACCGCCTCCATCACCTCGCTAATTTATTTCCCAAGCGAATTCCAAATTGGAACGTGTACCACGTTGAAATCCAAAAAGAAGTGAATGGAGAGTGGTTTCCTTTGCCCTACGATGGTTTTTTCCCCATGGATACCTTCGGACATCGAAGCCGCATCGACCATCGTCTCGAATCGTGGTTTTTGCTTCTCGGCGAAGCTGAGGCCGCTCCCCATAAAGAGGCTTACAAGGAAACGATTAATAAAATCAACCACCAGAAAGTTGAAATGGCTCAATGGATCAAAAAACGAATGGCTGATCTTCATCCGGATGAACCGACGATAACAGCCGTTCGATTTATTGGTACGTTTTATGATGTTTCTGAGGAGGAACTCAAGAATCCCCAAGGCTCGTGGAAGAAAACCGATTTTTCTCAGTTAAATCGAAACCGTTTTGCGGTGGGCTTTCCAGTGGTGTTCAAGGGGAGGAAGTAAGTTGGTTTCCTTTCTTCAAAAAATCAATCTCTTTTGGTTTGGGGCTGAGAGCACGGCGAGGCTCAAACTTTTTATACGATGTTTTTCATTTTCATTACTTATCTATGTGATCGACCGTTCGATGACGGTTGGAGAGTGGCTCACTCCCGATGGTTTTCACGTGAGTCCTGAATCAGAATTTGAATGGACTTCACCGCCTTTACCCTTAATCCCTTCGGGGTACGGTTTGCTTTTTGTCATTCCTTTCTTGGGACTCATTTGTAGTCTCATTTTGGGTTATCAAAAGAAATGGGTTCTTCTGTTGGTATTCGGTGGCGTTTTTTACATGACCTTCGCCGATACCGATGCAGCCTTCACGCTGAATAATCTTTTTGTGGCTATTTATGCTATTTTATTGTTAGCGCCCAGAGAGGTTTCTTTCCGTGAATCGGATGGAGCATCCCTTATTCTTCAATCACGCTGGGTTGTTCGAACGATCCAAGCGGGGATGATTCTCATTCTTTTTACAGCCGGAACTTCCAAGGCCATTTTTGGAGATTGGGTTTTAATTGGCGGTATTTACCGCGATGGAGCATGGCATTTTTCGGGTTGGTTTCAGGGGGTTTCGGACGTCTTGTTGACTCAATCGAGTGGGATCTATCGAACGGAGTTTTGTGCTTGGATGATCAGGACATTGCCCCTTTGGTGTTGGGCCGCCCTGCAGCACAGTGCTTTAGCTTTTGAGTTATTAGCTCCCATTTTATTTACAGTTCCTAAGTTGCGTCGATTTGGAATTCTATGGGCTTTAGGATTTCAACTGATGATCGGGCTTACCATGTACAAGGTGGGTTTCTTTAATTTTCAGATGTGTACTTTTCTAATTTTATTTGTGAATCCTGGATTTGCCGAAAAAATTGAAGAGAAGATATCACGACTGAATCATCGTTATGTTTCTAATGGAGCCCCTGAATGAAAGTTATTATCTCAAGTTTTGAATCAGAATTTCGTAGATACTATGAGCTTGGTCTTGGTGTTCTTCAGCAATTAAATGGAGAAGAGTTCAGCTGGAGAGCCAAAGATACCCAAAACTCTATAGCAACGATCGTGTGGCATATAAGTGGAAATTTGAAATCCCGCTTCACTGATTTTTTAATTTCGGATGGTGAAAAATCTTGGCGTGATCGTGAGGGTGAATTTGAATTTAGAAAAGCAGGAAAATCTGAACTCCTAGATAAATGGGAAGACGGTTGGAGTACGCTTTTCGATTGTCTATCAAGTGTGGTTGATGCCAATCTTCAAGATGGAATTAAAATACGGGGACAGGAGTTAAGTGTTCACCATGCACTTTGCCGGTCACTTGCTCATACCAGTTATCATGTGGGTCAAATGGTTCAAATCGGTCGAGAGATTCGTGGTTCGGATTGGAATTTTTTAAGTATTCCCCCCGGGGGTACAAAAGCCTACAACCAAAATCCTACTCGGGAGCATGGACCTGAATCTGATTTGAAGTAACTCCATTTGTAGGCCTTTAATAAGGCCGTCGTGATTTTGGGTCTAGATTAAGGACAACTCGTCGTTGATTGTTCACAGCCTAATTCCTGATCCGTCTCGAGCAATCCAAAGCCACAATGAAAAAAGGGCGCTGGGGGAGCGGGGCCGCCTAAGAAGTTGTGGTAGAGGAGGTAGACGGGATCGGAGATGTCGCCAAAGAAGACACCATCGCCATTGGCATCGCATGCTGAGAAGCAAGGGGGATTCACGTCACCGATGAAGTTGAAACGAAGCATGTAGTACGCATCGGTGAGCCTTCCTAAAACTCGACCATCGCCATCGCAGTCCCCGCGAACAAAAATAGGTTCGGGTTCGAAAGTGACGGATCCTTCAGACCAAGCCCCGCTGGTGGAGCCACCATCTTTGATTCGACAGTAGACCCAATAGGTTCCAGGAGCGATACTCGCAGAGTGAAGGATGTGAAAGCCTAGCTCCCCTCGAATGGCACGGCTTCCGGGGATCATGAACTCATTCCCATCGAGTTGAGGTTGGGTGTTGATATACACATCGACCCAAAGCTCATCCTCTTCCGGATCTTGAGCCTCCCAGGTGACTCGATAATTCTCGATGGAATGACGTCGGCTTCGATCCCCAACTGCGGGATTGAGTATGTTTATAAAAGGGTTTGTTGTTTGTTTTGGAGGGGAAATCTTCAAGCTGTAATCCTCGCAAACCTTTCCATCGGGGCTGAGGATTTTTACGTAATACCAGCCTTTGTCTAAGTCCTTTAAGCTCATCCAAAGCTCACCGGTTTCACTGACCTTTTTCTGGATCGAGTCTTCTTGGGAATCGAATAATTCTAATTCCAAGCGGGTTTCATTCGAATCAAACTCAAGGTGAACGAAATCTTCTTCAGAGCCGTTGCCGTTCACGTAGAACTTGTAGATATCGACATCCGCCGCCTCGTGTAAAGACATCCCGGGGAGTCGGATGGAAGGATTGCAGGGACCTAAGTTAGGACTGTTTTGAATTCCTGTAAGCCGACGATCGACGATCGTAAAAGTTTCATTGGGTTCGTAAGTATCTCTTTGTAGTAGGAGAGAGTCACCGATTGAAACTAAGGCTCGGGCGATATTGTTCTCTTCATCCTCTTCTAAGAACGAATGGTTGGGATCGACCTCGACCTCGAGCCAATAGATTCCATCGGGGATATCCGTTACATCGATGTTTTGGTCGGGGAGATCCCGATGATAAAAATCGGCCCAGCCGACTGAAATCCCTTGGACGTTCGACTGGCAAGTTGTGAAAGTGGGTTTTTTAGAAAAGTGGGGGAGGTCCGTATCGTGAACAAGTAGATCGACTAAACAAAAACTGGTTTTTCCCCCAGTCGCGAGAACTTCACCGGGTTGGCCATCGGCTAATCGAGCCCGTAATCTGTATTCGGCCCAAGCTTCAACATGTACATGAAGGTGTTCGGGATGAAACTCAAAGGCACCGGCGGTACGTCTCCGATGACTTCCATCACTCTGGGTGATCACTTGCTCTACAAGTTCATGGAGAGATTCTTCCTCGTCTCCGACGTGGTGATCATCGTGGTGATCGTGGTCAGCAGGATCACCGTGGGGGGAATGATCATCGTGATCTTCTTTTCTACTCCCTTCGACCCTTAAATCTCCTTGCCCAATATTGGCAGTCGCCGTGGCTAATAGAAGGAGGCGTCTTCCTTCAGAATCCGTTTTAACTTTCGTATCGTAAAGGTACTCTTCGATGACGATAAGATCGGGAAGGAGGTCATTTTCATGGACAGAATCAGGATCCTCTTCATGCGTCAGAGCAAGAGAGAGCAAGTTTAGATTTAGAGATAGAGCTGCAACAAAAAGCCAACACTTCTCCAGAGGAGAAGTGCTGGACCGGTTGAAAGGCATTCGTCTTGAAGAACGATTTCGTATCATGAAATATGATCCTTTATCGCCCACAAGCATCCGGGCAACCACGGATGGGAATGCACGAAGTTCCAAGAACATGGGGGGCGTGACCTAAGAATAAGTTTCCTAGCATCGCGATGGCGTCGGAGATATCCGGAGTGCCTCCATCTCCGTTCCAATCTAACAGAACGACATCGCTGGGATCCGGTTCCGGTTCACCGGGAGGACCGCAGGGAAGTTCTTCAGGAACACCTAAGAATAAAAAGGTGAGGAGGCAGATGGTGTCTGAGACATCGAGCTGACCGTCGCCATTACAATCACCAGGAATGATGGATCCCGTTGAAGAAGACGGCTCGAGTAAACAGAGGTTGAAGACACCGTATTCAATCTCTGTTCCATCTGCGAAGAAGACTTCAATTTTAATTGCGCCATCATCGATATTACTAATTTCGGTTTCTAAGAGAACTTGAGAATCCGGAATGAGTTCCATCAAGAGATGGCTCAAATAAGCAGAGAAAGATTGGGCTGCCTGCCGGATATTTTCCGTTTCTAGATTGAAACGATCGACATAGACTTCAGCTCCCATGTTCGCGGCATCGTTATGAGCGCTGAAATACAATCGAAAGTCATGAGTACTCGGCCAGAAACCTCGTAAATAAAGAACCATCTTTCCGTCACGAACGAGGCCGTAGCTACAAGCAATTTCAGGTCTTTCCGATGGTTGGAGTCCCTTTTGTTCGATCCCTGCACCATGAGCCGGTCCTACGGGTTTAATAGGTTTGGCTAGATCTAAGGGAGCAATCGGCTTTGTCGCTATAAAAGGTTCGGCCGAAGTGGAAGGTAAGATCCCTCTTCGTTCCCAAGCCTTAGCTTGTCCGAGTATTCCGATAGGTTTAAGAAGGGGATCGTTTATGGGCTTACTGACTCCACCTACTCCTTTCAAGACTCGGATCGGACCCGGTTTGGTGAGGTCCCAAATAGGAACGGGTTTACCTCCATCAGTCGGTCTCCATGCCGGAATCGGTTTTCCCAACACCCACTTAGGATTCACAGGGCCCAAATTTGCTCCTAATGAAGAATCTTGAACGTCGACGACTTTGAATGAAAGTGCGCTTCCTCCCGATACCGAAAGTACAGAAATCGCTTGAGGTTGATCCCCAAAATTGGACCCCGCGATTTGTATACGATCTCCAGTGGCTCCTTCTGAAGGACTGAAATCTTCAACTTGAGGTTGATCGACCGTCGGGGTTGTAACACAGATCGTAAGAGTGCCTTTATCCACCTCAGGAACACCGGGAGGCATCGAGAGAGAAATTAGAGTGACCTCTTGATCGGGCATGTTCGTCGTTTCGCATCGGAGCGGACTGTCGTTATTGGAAAGGGTTTTATGGATGAGGTCACAGGCGATGGAAGATAGACGGGCGTCGCTTTCTAAAACTAAATCACTGACATGGTAAGATTCACTGATCAAATCACCTGGTGTCGAGAAACTGAGCCAGAGCTCAATTTCTGTTCCGACCGGATAGAGAAAAGTTGGAGCCTTAATCATGATGGCGCCATTTGATACTTCTGCATTTGAGAAGCAATTGCGACCGGGGACAGTTCCGAGCGATTGGAGAATTTGAAACTGCTGGTCCGAACGAGTTTCAACACTTGTTGTACTTCTTCTCCAAAATCGAGTCCGGCTTCCGTTTTCGTGAATTTGACCTTCTCCGGTGCTCACAATAAGGTTTCCGGGGCCGATCCAATCATCCCAAGGAGGAATTGCAATTGGCATGGGTTTGGCAAAGCGTTCTCGAAGTGGGTTAACTAATCCGACCATTAGAGTGGGACTGGCTTCAACGATTTCAAACGCAGCTCCCAATTTATTTCCATCACCGGCATAGATTGCAACGGCATTGTTGTTGGGATCGGGATCGAAACCGTGCCCCCTAATGGTCACGCGTTCGCCGGCGCGAGCACTCGAGGGAGTGATGCTATCAACCCGGATGGCAGGTTCAGAAGATTCAGTTACACAGAGAGATATATTTCCTTGGTCAACAGTTGGATCACGAGGCGCTCCCCGAACATCGAAAGTTAACTGAATGGCATGCGTGCCCTGGAATTCAGTGACATCACAATCGACATAGGTGATCTCTTGTTGCTGAAGAGTATCTTGGATAATGTCACAGAGAAGGTTGGCTTGTTGAGATACCGTCGTATTTCTTTCCATTTCGAAGCCGAAGAGGGAAAGCCCAGCTCCCAGTCGAATTTCGTTATTGTGGACTTGAGCATGAAGTTCAACTTTACTTCCTCTTCCCCAAGCTTCATGGATGGGAAGGAGCAGGCGATTGTTGACGATCGATCCGAAGGTCCAAGTGATACCGGGGAGAGGGCTAGAGAAATTTAAAATCACTGTTTGGGGCGATTGTGCTTCCGAAGATCGAGTATTTCTTGACCAAACCCAGGAAGTATCTTGATCTGTAAAGGCATCGGATTCGAACTGAATGGGGGCTCGGGCTCCAGTTCCCAATTGAACGACGACTCGACCCGACTTTGCGATGTCAGGAATTACACCCAGAACAGCCCGGATCTCAGAGTTGCTCACACTTTGAACGGTGAGAGGAACATTGGTGAGATCCGTTCGAATGAAGACGTTTACATTATCCCTAACCGTACCGAAACCCGTACCGGTTATTCTCAGTACAGTTCCTTTCGAAGCTGTGGTAGGGGAAACGGATCGGATGACTTGGCCGTTCAGTTCGTCCGTATGAACTAAGGAATGAGCTCCAATCAGGAAGAGGCTAAGAATTAGGTAATTTTTCCGAATGCGATTCATGAGAAAATCACTTCCCAGGCTAGTATGGAATAAAAGATTTTTGCTTAAGTCGTTCTGCCCTTAGAGATGCGGTTTTTGTGAAGCTGGTTGGAGAAAACGGAGAAAGTTCTAAGTTTTTTTAAATGAATTATTTATAGCCTTGGCGAGTCCGGTGGTTGAGACGTGGTCAAGCGAATCTCTGGCGGGAATTGTGAGCAGTTGAAAGGACTTAATATATCTACTTTAAATCAAGGGGAGGCCGTTATCTCAAATCATCAGCTGTATTGATGCCGTTATACAATGGGGGCGATTGGCAGAGTTGAAGGGTAAGGAGACTATGGGCCAAGCTTTTACAAGTTCGGCTACAACAAAAATGGCTATGAATGGGTTAAAAGCCGTTGAGCTGTTCTTTGGCGTCGCCAAATTCATTCCTGTGAACGCCCATTCGATCCATGACGCTCAGGTAGAAACTCGATAGTTTTCGATTTTTACTTTTTTCGTAGTCTAAGGTGCGACCCGTTTTAATTTTGCCCCCTAAGCCACCGCCGGTAATGAGAGGAATCTTCTTGGCGTAGTGAGCCGTCCACTGTTCGTTCGCCATGACGATCAAACTGTTATCGAGAACCGTACCTTCTCCTTCTTGAATCGAGTCCAGTTTGTTTAAAAGGTAGCCGTACTGATCGACCCAGAACCGAGTAATGGCTGCGTACTCTTTATTTTTGTTAGCGTGAGAAAAGCTGTGATGGTCATCACGAAGGCCTAAGAAGGGGTAGATCTGCCCTGAAAGGTTATTTGTTAAAAGCATGGTCGCGATGCGAGTGCGGTCGGTTTGAAAGGCGAGAGTTAAGATGTCACACATCAAGCGCGTGTGTTCATCGACTTCTGTGGGTAAGCCCTTCGTGGGGCGTTTCTCGTCGATGCTTTTAGGATCTATCGTTTTTTCGTTTTGTCGCTTTTGAATTCGAGCTAACCGTTTTTCCACTTCCCGAATGGAAGTGGAGTATTCGTCGAGTTTCCTCTTGTCCGACTTCGAAACCTTGCCGGTGACGTCTTGAAGTTGATCTAAGACGTGGTCGAGGATGCTTTGATCTGCTTGACTGCCTTGGCTTTCAAATAGATTGTCGAAGGCTAAGGAAGGATAAAGTTCCGAAGGAACCGGAGAAACGGGAGTGCTCCAAGAAATATGAGAGGCGTAAAGCATCGAATAACCCGATTCATGGAATCCGGTCACGGGTCGTTCGCAGGCCAAAACCAAACTTGATATAGCGGTATCGTTCTGTAATTCCCGGGCCAAGATTTGATCCATACTGACGGCGGCGCGAATCTCTCTTCCACCTTGTGGTTGGATCCCAGTTAAAATTCCGGCGGCACCTCGAGCGTGCCCTCCGACGGCTCCTCCCGGATGTTTCAATCCGTTGATGATGTTCACCTTCTCTTTTATTTTTTCAAGAGAGGAGAAAGCAGGGCCAAGCTCCATTTGGGAGCCCTGACCTTTAGCCCACCATTGTGGGGGATGGATTCCATCTCCAAAGAAGAGGAATGCGAATCGTTTGGGAAGTTCTTTTGTGCCTTTGACGATCGGTTGGGCGAAGAGGTGGTGGTTCGATTCTAACCAAGGGAGAGCCAGGGTTGCACCGGCAGCTTTTAGGATTTGGCGGCGGGAGAGTTTTTTAGTTTTTGATTGGCTCATCGTGCATTCCTATCGAGGCTTATCCATAACAAAAGAATTCTCGATTGAAAGGTCGATCGTCTTTTGGAGAGATAAATTGAAGATATTGAATACTTTATCAAAGTTTCTTCTCAGAAGCCACTCGTTCCCGAGTACGCTGATTTAAAAATTGGCGACTGGTGATAATCGTTTTGACAACAGAAGAGAATTTATATTCGTTTTCCCGAAGCTCCTTCTCCATTTTTACGAGAAGCGGTTTATCTGACAGAATCACGGAACGACCGAGGGCGTAGCCCAGTAGTTTTCGACAGAAGTTCTTTGTAAAGTCATCGAGGCGTTGCTTCTTCACATAGTCGACTAAGCCGGGTATTCCCTTCCCAACATCACCATTTGGGAATTTCACTTGAGTGTCGATCAAGCGGCCGCCAAAGTCCTTCGTGCGTTTTCTTCCAATGGCATCGAATCCTTCCATCGCGAAACCGAGCTCATCGAAATGAACGTGACAAAGAGAACAACTGGGGTCTTCGGTATGATCTCGGATCAATTCCCTAAGGCTCTTCTCAATCTTTTTTTCCTCTTTTGGAAGCTCGGGAACATCCGCCGGAGGGGGAGGGAAGTGTTGGCCTAAAAGATGATGCACCGTCCAAAATCCTCGTTTGATGGGACTGGTTCGTTCCCCGGCAGAGTTTTTCGTTAAGATCACTCCCATTCCGAAAATACCCCCTCGACCGGCTTGCATTAAATTCTCAACTTTGAACCAGGGATCGTCGAAAGTTCCATGGTCGTAAGAATATTTACCTCTTTTCCAATCGGTGAACTTCTTCTGAAATTGCTTTTTGAGTTCACCGCCATAATGATTCGCGAGCCGTTGATTGAGAAAGGTGAAATCTCCATCGATGATCTGACTTAGGGGCAAGTCCTTTTGTATCAGGTGAGTCAGTACATGAGTGGGTTCCTGAGCCATGGATTGCTTGAGTTCATCATCGTAGCCTTTAAAGGAACTTGCTTGAATGGGATCTTTGGTTAAATAATCACGGTACTTAAGCCATTGACCGAAGAACTCATGGGCGAAGGCTTCCACTTTGGAGCTTTGAAGCAGGCGGGGAAGTTGCGAGTGAAGCTCGTTGGGTTTTTGTAGTCGGGCCCAATTTCGAAGCTGATCATCGGGAAAGCTCGACCAGAGGAAGTAACTTAGGCGAGAAGCTAATTCATGAGAAGAGAGTGGGCTGACCTCGCGGTCTCCTTCTTGAGTTTGGTAACGAAAATTAAAATGAGGTGACATCAAGATCGCCGTAAAGACTCCTCTTAACGCACTTTCTTGATCTGTTACCTGAGGGAGGAGGATTTTGTAGAGTTTTTTGTAACTTTCTTTTTCCTTGGCAAGTAAAGGGCGACGATACGCTTTTGAAGCTAAGTCTAAAACGTCCTTATAGCCTCGATTCTCAGCTTGAACTAGTAGTCCTTTGTACTCCTTCAAGCCTTGACGAATGTCTTCAAAAAATCCGTGAATCAGATCGTATTTGGAATTAGGCTTCTTAGGAACGAGTTGACCTTCGATAAGTTGGACACCCATCTTCAATAAGTAAACCCTCTCAAATTCATTCAAGAGCTCACTTTCAATCAGTTTCGGATCTTCTGCCCTCAAAAAATTGAATCGAGGGTCGTGAAGTACATGACGTTCAGCACGTTCGAACCAAACGAATCCTCGAAGGAGTGTCTCTGCGCTCTTAGTCATGAATCGAAGATTTCGCCAAAGAGAATCGAGATGCTTATTTTGTTGAGGTGAGAGCACCATTTTGACAAGTGGCTTGTCGTCCCTGAAAAAACCTTCCACCAAGTGAAATCCAGCCGCAAGGCCACGTCTTGAGTCGACGTAAAAGAATCGGCTAGGAAAAGTAGAGCAAAAGCTTTCAAAGTTACTTTTCACTTCCTTAGCCGTCTGGCTGTCATTATGGATCAGCCACTTCGAATCGGAATATGCACTTTCTTTCTCGTTTTCATGTTTGAAGAACTGAATACGTACACTGCTTTCACGACTATGCTCAGAATCTAAATGTAAATTAACTAAGAAATGCTTCTTTTGGAGCTGAGGTCGAACATTCTTTTTAATCGGGATCATCAAATTCGTAGATCCCTTCAAAACAAAAGAATCTTTGTCGATTTCCTTTCCTTCGGGATGTTGACCGAAATTTAAAAGTGAAAGGAGCTCTGGGGATTGTTCCTCAAGGATTTGTCTCAGAGTGAGAACCTGGTGCCTTTCTCGTTCCGAATCGTTTCGAGGGTACTTGTTGCTTCGACTGAAGATAGGGCGATCGAAGAGCACGTAGGTTTCAGTTGAACTCTCCTGAACTTCTTCGGCTTTGATAACCAGATAAAAGAAGCCGTCTTTTTTAAAGTCGGGTAATCGTTGGGAGGTAAGGAGATGTTTTGAGGAAAGTCCATTGGAATTATATAGAGATCGATTGTTGGCAACCTCAGCTCGATAACTGAGATGTCGAATCGGCCAATTCCCTGCGGAAGCGTGAATGAGGCGTTCTTTTTGGTTGTAGACGCTCTTTTTTATATTCTCGATTTCTCGATGGATCGCTTTGATGGGATCGCCTTGAGCTTGATCCGGTGAGGGAAGTTTTTCCCACGCTCTTTTGAGCGAGCTTAATAACCCAACGTTTCCCTTGAGTTGATCAAAGAAATTCCAAAGAGTGGCAAAGTACTTTTCACTCAAGCCTTTTTGTTGAGCCCATTCCTGAGGGGTTAACGCTTTTTGGGTTTCGGGTCGTTCTCGGTACTTCCAGGCTTCTTCGAGATAATCTTCAAGGTGTACGGAGTGATCTTGATAGAACTTAATAATCGCTGATTCCGCGAACTTCTTTCTTTCTGAATAGGATGTCACCGGGTAGGGGCTGAATTGTACTCCACCGGGAGTCAATACGAGGTGTTGTGAAACTTCCTTGGCGGCAGAGAGATACTTTCTCACGAGGCTTGGCGACATCGTGAGGGCCTCTCCCGTATTGTCGAAACCTTCTCCCGCTTGAGGGTCGGGCGGGAAGTTTCGGGTGGGCCGGATGTTAAAGCCGGTTAAATCTCGGACCGAAAGATCATATTCGGTATTCGATAATCTTCGAGGAAGGACTCTACCGGGATCGCCTGCGTGTTTTTTAGCTTCGGTAAAGAGGATGTCTTCCAAAGTCTGAACAACTTGATTCCTCGCCTCAAGGCTGGGTTGCTCTTCGTCCTCGGGGGGCATCTCTCCATCTCGAATAAATTCGATGATGGCATTCCAATGTCGAAAGTGAGAGACGACATCCTGATCGCTCTTATACTTTGCAAGATTCAAACCGCCCTTGGAGCGCTTGTCGTTGTGGCAAGAAATACAGTATTTCTGGGTAAAGGGAACAACCATCTTTTGGTACGCATCTTCGCCCTCTGCTTTCTCGTAGCTCAACAGGATCAGGAAACATAAGGTTGTTGCGAGGATGCCATTGGGAATCGGTTTGAAAAAATTTTGCGCGGGCCCGTTCATTCCGATTCCTTTAAGATCGTGTTTTCTTTTGAATTTGTTTCATCGCATGATCGATAGCAAGTCTACCGTGTACGTCGACTTTTTCTCTTTGCTCCATCAAACATTGAACCGAGGCTGAGCCAATTTGAACGAGGGCCCTCGAAGCCGCGTCGATCAGCTGAGGGTCGACGGAGCTCAGTTGCTCAGCTAAGGCGGAGCAAGAGTCTTTTGTCGCCATCCATTGAAGTTGCATAACAATGAATGTTTTGACTTCGGATGGGCGTTCCGTTTGGATCTGTGTGGAATAAATCGCTTCTAATGTTTTCCTTTGCTCGGCTTGGGAAGGTTTGGAGGCGAATGTTACTAAGCCGTGTAAAAGGTGTCGAGCTTTCCAGTCTTTTCCATCATCAACGGGATTGAGGCTATCGATGAGGCTGAGGACGGCGCTTTCCCCGGCAGCCAAGATGTCACTAAAGAGAACCTCGGCTTTTACGGGATCCATTCCTGGACGTAATCGGTTCTGTTCGAGTTCCGGTACGCGTTGTAGCCAGGTTTCGGCGTTGGGACTTAAAGATTTCATAGTTTTATTCTCGAGTTTGAGAAAGGATTGGGGGGCAACACGAATTAAAGATACCAAGGAGCTCGCATCGGTTGGTCGATGATGCGATTGGCTTCTTCATCGCCTATAGCTATTTCTTTCTCGGGATCGAACTGTATCGTTCGACCCGTTCGAATGGCTACATTCGCTAAGTGCATCAAGCTTGACGTATAGTGAGCGGCGACTGCGTTTCCTCCCGGTTGTTGCCGTGTTTTGACGGCTTCACCGAATCCGATCATCGGTTTTTCATCGGGGATCGAATCGAATTTCTTTTGTTGTTCTTCAGTGAGTTGACTGCGTTGAATGTTTTTGTCGGGTAGGCCGAGTGGTTTTCCCCATTCGTGGCTTTCTAAGACCAACTCTACGCCGTCAGCATAAGTAAACTTCACCCAACCCCATGTTCCCGCAACATCGGGGTGTGCGGGTGGAGCCGATGCTTCTACCTTCACCGGATGCGTGTGATCTTTTCCCATGCGGTAGGTGAGAGGATCTAAATAATGTTGTCCCATGTCTCCGAGACCGCCGCCATCGTAATCCCAGTATCCCCGGTGCATCCCACCATGACGAGTGTAATGGTAAGGTCGAAGAGGGGAGGGGCCACAGTAAAGGTCCCAATCGAGCCACTTCGGAGGATCCATCGGTTTGATGTTTAAGGGGCCTGACCACTGCTTGGTTTTGAATCCGCCTTTTTTAGATAAACGAACTTCGTAACCTTTGTTCAAACCTGCTTTGATGATCTTTCGCATTTCTCGCGAACCAGCGTTGGTCTGTTGACGGAAGCGACCGTAAGTTCCGATTTGATAGACTTGTCCCGTTCGCTTAACGGCTTCCACTACGGCGCGACCTTCTGAAATGAACCGCGTCATGGGTTTTTCACAGAGAACATCTTTCCCTGATTCCATCGCATGAATTGAGATGAGAGCGTGCCAATGAGGTGGCGTGGCGATGGCGACGATGTCGATATCTTTACGTTCGAGTACTTTTCTGTAGTCGGTATAACGAGTTTTGTTATCGATCTTACCTTTCCATTTCACATCGCACTTTGCGATTTCTTTGATCGACAACTTGTGAAGTCGACTGAGTTCATTGAAAGTTCCCGGCCCACGACCTCCTACGCCGATGAGGCAAGCACCGAAGGTTTCGCTGGGGGGAGTGTAGTTGGGACCTCCCAAGACATGGCGAGGCACGATGGTGAGAAGGGGGACGGAAGCACTCAACAATGAGTTTTGAAGAAAGCGCCGCCGGGACGTCATCACGATTTTCTTCTTCGATCTCTCCATGGGGATCTCCATTTCGATTTGAAGGGAGGAACTATCAACGTTCAATATTCAAGGCTCTCCATCATTATCTGGATTCGGTCAACGAGAAGAAACGCTCATTTCCTCGAATCTGAAGAGGAATCGAAAGAATTGCCTCATAGAGCATTTTAGGGAGGATCAAAAAATGGAGGGTATTCTTAAGTTGTTTATTTGAATTGTCTTATGGCGGACTTGATTTGAGCCTCTCCACCTGGATTTCCCCCCAATAAAGCTGAGAAACGCTATGGGAGCGTTTTAATTTCTCACTTTTACCGAGGCAAGAGCCATGAACGATCTCTACATTCACAGTTTTAAAACTTCTACCACGAGTCTGAGAGGGTGGATCTTCACCCTCATTTTGGGGGGACTTCTCTTCCTTTCCACTCAGGCCTATTCCGATGTCATCATCCAAGAAGACTTTGAGGATGGTCAAATTGTGGGAAACCTCTTGGAGGAAGCGGAGATTCATAATCCTTCACTCGTCAATCCTCTCGACACTCGAAATACTCAAGTTCTTTCACTCGTTCAGGGAGATCTCGATGTATTGGGCGCAGCTTGGTTTCGAGAACGCATTCCCCTAAAAAATCATTACACCGTCATCGTGTTCGATTTCTGGATGCGCCATTCCAGTCAGAGAGATGCGGGAGAGGGGCTTTCAGCTGTTTTACAGTTCGGTTCTGATCTTCAGCTTTTAGGTGATGCGGGAGGAAGGTTTGGAACGTGTAATTTAGGAGAAGATTATGTTTCGATCGCTTTCGATGTTTTAGATCAAGGTGAAGTCGATCCTGAAACTTGGTGTGATGGAACGAACGAAAAAACTTGTCACGTCGAACTGAACTCCAATCTCTGCCCCGGGGCTGAGTCCTCGATTAAAACGAACATCGATCAGGGAGTTCAAATTCCTGATTTATTAAGCGTTGGTAATTCCTTGGTTCGCGTCAGCGCCAGGATCGTCATCGATGATGGTGAGATCTCGGTTTACTTAAGGACTAAGGGTGACCCTGCGTTCCATCCCGACTATCAATTAGTTCTACAAGATTCAGTCGATCTTCTGCATTCGGAATGGGCTCGTTTAGGTTTCATAGGAGCTACGAGCCAAGACCACGACAGTAAAATTGAAGTGGATAATGTTGTAGTGCGAATCCTTGAGAAACCCGTCCCGGGAAATTCACTTCTCGCCTTCGGTTCTCTTCATAAACCCATCGGAGGAGCTGAGCTACAATTCGATTCTCGCAAACAAGTTTTGAGTGTCGAGGGAATCGATTCTCCTGAAGATCGGATTTGTGTGTCGTTGGAAGCACTGGGTGGATCAGAAACTCCTCACTCAGAAAATGATCCTCCACCCACTGAAGAAGTTGCTTTTTACTTCAATAAAATTGCGTCTGCCACTCGAGGAGTAAAGGGAAGAGAGATACTTCTTCGAGGTGGAGAAGATCTACTGATCGGTGGCTTAACGATTCACGATGAAGTTTTAAATACTCGTGTTCCTCATTTTTCATGTCATGCGTTTTCACCCATCGCGGGTGTTCGTCCTGTCGTTGAATTGCTCTTAAACGATGAAGTGGTGGCGAAGTTGTCGGATCAACAATTCACTCTTCCTGAGATTGGGGATGAAGTTCTCGTCGGTCATTTCCAGGATAAAGGTGGTCGTACGACCTACTACCAATGGAAGCTCAAAGATATCTATATCACCAGTTACCAAACGAGTGGTGCTGGAGGGGAGCTCGTTCGTCAAGCCATCAACGGATTGAGAATTCAGTTTGAAGGTATGGAAGCTGATGCGATTGAGTTTGGTCATTTTGCATCGGATTACCTCATTACGGATGAAGAGATCACAGAAGAACAACTCTCGATTAAATCTTTAGGGGAGGTTCAAGTCACCCAAGGAATCGATGCCCTGCTCGTGATAAATAACATCGGTGCAACCGGAGATGATGGTGTTCGTTTTGAACCTCAAGAACCAGCTCATTTCTTCGAAGTCGAACTCGGTCCTATCGAACCCGGCCCTTGTGGTGGTCCTGGAATCCCTGGGGTTACCTTTTGTGGTATAGGAGAATCTCCGGATGGAAGCTCGAATCCTCTCGCTCAGGTCCAATTCCGTCAAGGTAGAGAGGGAGTGGAGCTGAGTCCTGAATTCCCAAGTCTGGAGCCTCGTCGAGTCATTATTGGTTTGTTTCGTCACGGAATTCAAATCGATCAAATCGAAATGAGGGCGACTGAGACTTTGACTCTTTCCCACGAAGCTTGGCCGAGGAAGATTTCACTGGAGACCGACCGAAAACTCGCTCAAATCAAAGCCCCCTTAGCCAAACCCGTAATCCTAGAATTAGGTCGTGGAGTCAAAAGAGAGATCGATGAAATTTGTATCGATCCGGTAGACCCTCGCGGACCTGGAAGTTTGATCGCTGAAGTGTGCGCTCAGTTTATCTGTGTCGACCCGATTCAGATCGATCCCAATTTTAGTCTTCCTCCTCTTCCTCCGAATGATCTCATCCCCACTCGGCTGGAAGTTACGCAGGCGGTTCAAGATCTTAACAACAGTGTGCGTTTAGTCGCCGGGAAGCGAACTTTCGTTCGATTTCACGCTCGATCTCATGAAGGAAATCATGGTACTTACGCTCAACTTCATTTGCGAAGAGGTAATAACGAAATCACAATCAATCCTTTGATCAATCACGGTTGGTGGGGACACATCACGGTGAGAGAAAATCCAGATCGCGCGGAACTCACGGATTCCTTTCTCTTTGAAATCCCACCCGGCTTTCGCAGTGGAAACGTTGAGATTACTGGTGAATTGAATCCGATTACAGAATGGCGTAGTCGTTATCCCAAGGAATTTAACTACGCTAATAATTCTATCTCGACGACGGTTTCTTTCGAATCGACCCCGACCATGCGATTAGTGTTCTACCGGATTGGGTATCCAGACAGTAACAGTGAAAATGGTATTCCCAATGGCACGATGCTGTGGCCGGACGCCTGGCAAATCCAACAAACCTTTTCGTGGTTGAGAAGAGCGTATCCCATTCATGCTATGAACGTGATTCAACGTAACATGACCTTAAACGGTAACGTGCCTGACGATGGCCAGCCGATCAACTCGACTCTGTCAGTTCTTAGAACGATCGACATGATCAATTACACCTTAGGATTCGGAAACGTTCATCCCAGCTCTCATTATTACGCGATAGCTTCCGATGTCGGTAAATTCATGCGAGGTTGGGGTTGGTCGAATCCTCCTGTAGCTTCTGGACCCACAGGGACTGGATCATGGGGTTGGGATTTCGATGGAACTTACGGTGATTGGTATACCGGGCATGAACTGGGTCATACTTTTGGTCGGGGGCACCCTGTTCCTGGTTCAGCTGCTTGTGGTCATTCTGACAGTGATGCCAGTTACCCTTACGCCAATGCTGCAATCAGTCCTACGACTGTGGGTAACAACGCTCTTTATGGTTTTGATTCTGCTTTCCCCCGTAGACTCTACGAGCCCGATTGGTCTGACGTGATGTCCTATTGTGATAATCAATGGATCAGCGATTATACTTACGAAGGCATTCTCGACCGCGTTCAGGCTGAATTTCCCGGTGGTGGTGGGGGAGGAATCGCTGGTGGGGGGCCTGTAAGAGATGGGAAACGCATCTTACTCAACGGAACTATCTTTGACGATAAGGTTGACTTCCAACCAGCGGTCATCGTCGACGATCCCGGTGATGTGGTTCGTCGAATCGTTGGTGATTGGACCATCGTTTTAAGAGGGGGCGATGGCAAAATTTTAGGACGCTATCCCTTCAATCCCTCTGAAGGTCACTCTGGTCCCACTCCTGATGGTTTACCTGAAGAACACATTTTAGTGATTCACGAACTTGTCCCCTTGCCTCCCGGTACGGAAGATTTGGAAGTTCTCAGCCCTGATGGTGTCGTGCATTCGATTTCGGCCGGACTTCAATCTCCTGAAGTGACTTTGATGACTCCCAATGGAGGAGAAACATTTGAAGACGGTTCCATTACCGTAAGGTGGGAAGCCAGTGATCCCGATGGGGATGACTTAACCTTCCATGTTGATTACAGTGCGGATAACGGTAACACGTGGGAAGTCGTTGCTATCCATCTTAGTGATTTCGAAGTGAATATCGCTCACGTTGACTTGAAGAGTGCTAAGCAGGGACGTTTCCGAGTGACGGCCAGTGACGGATTGAATTCGGCGAGTGATACGAGTGATGGAAGTTTCGTCGTCGCCAATCTCGCCCCTGAATTAGAGCTGCTATCACCGACTCAAGCCGTCTCTATGTCGAAGTTCGACACCTTACCGCTGATGGCTGCTGGTTTTGATCAGGATGTAGGCCAACTCGATAGTCAGATCCGTTGGGTTTCCAATCTCGATGGAGAATTAGGTTTTGGTGCTGAACTTATCGTCTACGGTTTATCTGTAGGAGTCCATGAAATCACGGTTACTGCCACCGATGGAAAAGGGGGAGAAACGAGCTTAGACGTACCTCCAGTTACCGTTTACGAAGCACCTTTCGAAGCTCCTAACTTAGTGAACGACTTAACTGTCAGCCCTCCTTCGATCTCGTGGGAATTAGGTCAGACCGACGGAACGGCTCGAATTCAAGTGAGTTCAGTTGATACTCAAGCTCCTTTACGCTTCACCGTAGAAGGGCATCCAGATTGGATCGAATTGAGCTCCTTAAACGGAGTGACAGATCAGCAGATCATTATCAACTATCAAGACACGGGTTTAGAGCCGGGTATCCACGAAGGAGAGATCTTGATCACCAGCCCCGATGTTGAACTGGAACAGATCGTAGAGATCCAATTGGTCATCCCCGAGCCCGAAACAGAAGTAGGATCGATCTTCCTGCGTGGCGATGTCAATCGCGATTTCAGGCAAGATATCAGCGATCCTATCTTGATTCTCAAATATCTCTTCTTAGGAAATCAGATCAACTGTGAAGATGCGGCTGACTGCGACGACAATGGTGCGCTCAACTTAACAGATGCCATTGTCTTGCTCGAACGTCAGTTCTTAGGCGGTGGACTCTTACCTCCACCTAACAGTAAAACCGGTTGTGGAGTTGATCCTACGGAGGATAACCTGAGAGAGTGCGTTTCGATTCGTTGTCGTTAATTAGTTCCTGTTGATTAAACAGGAGCTAAGCCGAGTTGGGATCAACTCGTCCGCGGACATTGGCTCGTAGAGCCTATGTTCAGCGGAGTGAAAGCAAATCTGTGATTTGCTGAAACGGTTGAATCAGGCTCCGTAGGAGCAAGAATCAACAGGAACTAAGCCGAGTTGGGATCAACTCGGCCGCGAACGTAGGCTCATAGAGCCTATGTTTAGCGGAGTGAAGGCAATTTGAAGAATTGCCGAAACGGTTGAAGCTATCTCCGAAGGAGCTAGATTCAAAAGAAACTAATTAGTTTCTGTTCTTCATTAGAAATTAATTACATTCCGCTAAATCATCATCATTGGGATCGATGCCGGAACCGGGATAGGGAGCGAGAGGAGCATTACCTTCCAAGTAAATAAAGTTGAGGATGGAAACTCCATCTACCATTTCGATCTCTCCATCGTCATTGGTGTCAGCGGCGTCCTCACACTGAAGTTCTAATCCACGGTACAAGTGGAGAAATACGGTGATCGCATCGCCAAGCTCGACCCGACCATTGCGATTGGCATCGCCGCGTACGAAAGTTCCGGTCAGTTCGTACTGAAATCCCTTCACCAATCTTGCGATTTCATCAGCGCCATCATTTCGGAAAATGAGATCCACTTTGTCTTCGGCGGGTAGGGGAGGTTGAGCGGGAGGGCTTGTGACGATGATCGCTTCATCCGAAAGGTAATCAATTTCTCTCGTCGATGCGATACCAAAATCGACACTGTCAATTCTCAACAGGCGTTTTCCGAAGATGGTGACTTCTGTGCCTCCTTCTCCTGGTCCTACATTCGGAAACCAGGCCGTGATTTCGGGGGGAAGGTCAACATTTGAAGTGGCTACGGTAATGGAATCCGTACCGATGATATCTCCCGAGCCCGAGTAACCGATGATGTTGAAAGTATTAAGAGGGCTTGACAGAGCTAGGCTCGCTCGCCAACGAATAGGGGAGACCCAAGTTGGATTGAGGGGCTCAATTTCCCCATCATTTCGTTGAACGGTTAAGGTATCCACTAAGGCGGAAGCTTCACCTTCCAACTCGACGGTATCTTCGTCGACTTCGAAATCTTCGCCATCGTTCGAAGTGATTTCAAAATCGACATTGATACTAGCACGAGTCAGATTCTTGATGGAATTGTCTGAGCCAGCGAGATAATTCAAGATACCGGCAAACCCGATCCCCGTTGTCGATTGAAGGGAGCTGAGAAATGGAGTAGCCCCATCTCGCGACCAATACCCTTCAGAATACTCATAAAGGATACGCGTATAAAGTCGTCGTACCCAGGTGGTCGTCAACAAGCGGGTGATATCGGGATCGCGACTCCCGAAGGGATTCACATTGGGATTGCCGCTGAAACTGTTATCCATATCGAAGGGTAACAGTTCCCAACGTTGATCGATGGGGTCTAGGGCGAGATAACCGTTGTGCCCGTTTCCGATGAGGTATTGATCCCAGCCGTTGAAAAGGATGTTAGGGGCGAACACTCGCAGGAAGGCTTCCACATCGAGAACGTCATCGACTTTGAGGGCAAACTCTGCGGTTGGGGTTTCCGTGCGATCGATGATTTCAGCGAGGTCCATCAAACGTTCCCAGTCATCGGCACCTTGACGAATCGAGTGACGGTAATAACCGCGATAGTTTTCGACTTCACGATCTCTGTAAACTAAATTAGCTCCCTCCCAACTCCAGTTTGCTCCTG
This sequence comes from Planctomycetota bacterium, assembly GCA_028280485.1. GTDB lineage: Bacteria > Planctomycetota > UBA8108 > UBA8108 > JACQVS01 > JANQLS01. Next base: position 37,685 of record JANQLS010000057.1, on the reverse strand, counting down.
GGTCATCAAATTGAAGACGACCGACGGCTTTGAGGACAACACCATCACCATCATTTCCGTACCACTTGCGGTGGTAATCGGCATCCACGGGCTGAATCATCGCTCGGGTCGACAAACCGCCACCATTGAATTTCGCAGAATGATAAAGGTAATCAGCAGTCGGAGCTGGCTTGTCAGGAGCCGAAGCTCGTCCTACTAAAAAGTAAGCGGCGGCTTCTTTTCCGGATCCCGCCCGGCTGGAGATGTTGATTTCTTGCCGACCTCGATTGAAGGGGCGATCATCGTTAAAGCTGATTCTGAAGTTGGATGAAGAGCGACCCCAAGGACTTCCTCGATAGCGAATACCTACGTTGTAGTAGGCTTTTTCGTTATTGAAGACAAAAGTTCCATCTAAAAGTTCATTCGACAATCGATGTCGTGAACTCAGTTCTTGGGATTTAGCGGTGTCTAAGAAGTAAGAGTACTGATTGAGGTTGGTCGAGCTGTAGTTGTCGGGCATGACCATCAGTACTTTTTCAGGAGCCGACGGAGGAAACCGTCGAGTGTTGCCGACCGTATCCGTCGCTTCAAAGTAATAAAGCACTCGAGTTCCTCGGGGGTGTCCAGGAAGCGTTCCTCCGTAGATTCCGTCTTGAGCTTGGCCGTCGCCGTGGGCTCCATCGTCAAAAACTTCGGAAGTCGAGAAAATCCCCTGAGCATTGTTGGTTCTAAACTTGAGAAGAACCGATTCCACTCCGTCGAAATCACTCACCTTAGCTGAAACTTGAACGGCAACTCCAGGTTGAGGAATGGGTGGGTTGTGTTCCACTTCACTGACCACTGGACCTAAGTTAGTACTGCCTGTTTGATCTCTTAACTCCTGAGTTCGGCTGTTTTCTTTTCCGGGTGTTCCCAATCGATCAGGAAGAATCATTCGAAAAGTTTTCGCCATCGCGTTACCGGAAATGTTCGTCGAAGGAGAGTGTGGAGTTCTGAACGGACCCGCAGAGTATTCTCCGTGAGCCGTGATCAGCGTAGTCCCCTCAACCCACTTGGCCCAAAACGAAACGTCGTAAGGGCCGGTACTCATCCGCGGCGAGGTATCGGTTTCGATGCGATTGACCGTGGTATCTCCTTTACCTGAAGCCACAATTTCTAAACATGCCGAACCGCTGCGGCTATCCGCCGTCGTGCGATGGGTGTCGATATGCGTTCCCCCGAGCAACCACGGAGAAGTCGTGGATTCAAAGCCCGGATTGGGGATGATGTTGCTCCCTCCATTGCGACGGATCTCAACATCATCGATGCGACAAATCCCACCTTCTAAGAGATAGATGTGAAGTTCACTGTGAGAGGTGGTTCTGTAGTTGGGGACGTGAAAAGAATACTGATGCCATTCAGCCTTATGACTTTCTAAACTCGAATTCCAAGCCGAGGCGACATCGTTATCTTGAAGGGGATCGATCAGTTCGAGGCTCGAACCTTTTCCATCGGCTAGGCCCGCCCAATTCCCCCCGTCGAAATAGCGAACCTCGTCGACAATAATTCCATTGGGATCGATGAAGCGGAGGTTTTCTCCTCGATTCGAGAGTCGACCTTCGTAAGGTCCTAAGACGTTGGTGATGTCATAGTGAGATTTTAACCATTCAGGATCTTCAGCGATCACGAGGTACTCACCACCTTGAAGGGTTGTTCCGTCCGGAAAGTCGTAGTCGACGCCTCGGGTGAATCGAAAGCCCGTTAAATCGATGGCTTCTTCACAGGGATTGTGAATTTCGACGAACTCATTGGGGCGATCACCAGCTGCGTTATATAAGATTTCGTTGATAACGAGGCATGGATAGGTAGGAACTTGATTCGAGGCTCCAAATGTGGCAACCGGAGTGGCTTCGACTCGATCCCCTCCGTCAGGATGCAAGGCTTCAGCTGTTAGTTCACCCAAGGGACTGTCTTCAAGTTCTTCAAAGGCTTCGGCGCTGACCAAGGAACCATCGGGAGAGAATAAGAACAGGCGAATCGGGCCTTCTCCGATTTTTAAGCCCGTGGTGGCTTCGTTGAGGCCTAAGAAATCTTTGGAATCCAGGGTAGTGTTGGCGGGAAGGGTGAACGCCACTTCTTGGTCGGGATCCAATGCGATTTTATAGAGCGAAAGATCTTGGGAAAAAGCGCTTCGATTATAGAGTTCTAACCAGCTTTGACCTTCGGTGGGATCGCGTTGGATTTCATTGAAGACGACCGGACGGTCGCTGGAGGTTTCTGAGGACTCTAATCTTCGGTGCACGATTCGAGGATCTAAGCTGAAGTCAGAGCTATTCAAACTAAAGTTATGACCGATGACGGCGATCGTGTTTTCACCTTCGACTAAGAGGTTTTTGGGAATCTGATAGAATTCTTCGTCGTTCGCTTCGTGGGATCCCGTGGCGTTGTCATCGAAGGCGAGAGTTTCACCGACATCCCCGCAATTGTTGCGACTGAACTCCGTGCCATTGATGGCCCCACAAAATCCATCGTCGTAAATGATCCCTAAGAAGATGTCACCCGGCGAGTTGAGAATCTCAGCGGTGAGATTGAACTTCAAGCGACAGGCAACCGTAAAGTAACTCCCTTGCATGTCATTGAGAGGAGTGCGGTCATCATTGTCGCCGTATCCGTATCCGGGTGGAGCTAAAGTCCAAGTGGCATCATTAAAGTCGGGTTGCATCCATTCGCGAATGGGATTCGAAAACTCTTCGGTTCCCTTTTTGTAACGCCAATTGACTCCCGCTTCGACGATCACGGTTTCGATGAACGTCGGGTCATCCGCAGGTTGAAAGTTGATCGCTCCGGGCGTACCGCCGATTTGAGGGCTCCAAGTCCAATGTTCGGGCTCGGAGGGATCCATATGTTTATTGAGAAGAGCAAGAGTGTGACCCGTTCCATCCGGCTCAGTGGGCCATTTTCCATCATCGGAATAAGAGAGGTCGATCATCTCAATTCCTGATTGATTTACAATTGTGATGCGTTCCCCTCCGTTATCGAGCTGTCCCAAATAGGGGCCCATGACATTTTCAATTCCAAACTCGGCTTCTACGGCTGCGGGATCGGAGGCGATGACGATGATTCCGTGAGCGGGAAGAATGGTGTCTTTAGGAAAGGTAAACAGCAAGCCTCTTGAGAAGGTGTATCCCGATAGATCTTCGGGAGTAGAACTGTCGTTAGAGATTTCGATGAACTCTAAATTTTCAGATGTACCGGGTGGATTGTAGTGAATCTCGGTGATGTTGAGAGCAAAAGAGGTCGAGCTAAAGACTACAAAAGTAAATAGGCTCAAGAGTGAAATGAGAGCCTGGAATTCATTAAAACGAATTCGATTCAATAGATACTTTTTGACCATCATAAATATCAGCATTCCCAAACCCGATATCATTTTGAAGTGCACAAAGGGCACTTTTTGCTGTGTTTAAAGTTATGTTTACAATTATGTTTAGAGTTCTTAGTAACCCACTTTAATCTCACCCGTGAATCCGTCCATCCTACTCCCGACCGAGCGCGGAGTCACTCGCTTTAAGTAATATTCTTAAGTGAGAGGCTGATTTTTACTCATGAGCCTATTTTTAATAGCATCATCGGGCCCAAATGGGATACCTTCACTGTATAAACTGGGTTGAAATATTTAGTCATATTCATCTGTTTTTAAGAATTAAAAAAGAGTGGGTGCATCATTGTTTATATCCGTGATCGCTCATTCTGTTGGTCAACGCTCGTTTTCGATTCCGGTTCCTACCCAGAATTAGGGTCTGAAAGTAGGGACAAACTTTGGTATGGAGGTTGTCGTGTCAAAAAGAATGTTCTCAACTTCTGGGATGCTTTTCTTGGGGATCTGCTGCTTTCTGATTTCAGGAAGCGTGGGTCAAGCTCAAGATCTCTTCGATATTCCCATTAGAATCAATATGGGGGGGGCCGAAACGGTGGACTCCCACGGTCGCACTTGGTTAGGGGACCCTGGGGTCAATACGGATGTTCTCGGTATTCGACCCGAAGATGTCGGTGGCGGAAACGCCGCAGCTAATTGGTCTTTAGGCGCGATGGTGCCTGCATCATTCACTGACTTGGGATACGATCCGGACCATCCCGGTGACCGCGCCATCTTTAATACGATTCGTTGGGATAATGGTGCCGATGCCCTCAATTTCGATCTGCAGATCCCCGTTCCTAATGGGACTTACACCGTCAACTTGTTCTTTAACGAGGCTTGTTGCGCCAACCGTCACTTTAAAATTGTGATTCAAGGAACGGTGGTCGAAGAAGATCAATTCTCTACCGAATTTGGAGTCTTGATTAAAAAATCTTACGAAGCCATCGTCGAAGACAATGTGCTCAGTATTAGCTTGCCTCCTTGCCCTGATTGCCCCGGAGTGGGAGACTTGAATGCTATTTTGGATGCATTAGAGGTCCTCGGTGGAGATGAATGTGATCACCTCGGATCTAATTTTAGTGCGACTTTTAATCCGGAAAGCGTCACTTCAGATCTTTCTTGGAGTGCGGTTGCTGGTGCCACGGGTTACAACGTCTTAAGAAACGGTGCTAACATCAGTGGCACTTTGGCTTCCGATGCGACTTCTTATACAGACAATTCTCCCGAGGCGGGTGCTGGTGGAGTTGCCGTCTACATCTTAGAAGCCCTGGACGGAGAAAATATTCTCAGTTCTTGTGCCAGTTCCATTACCCCGACCGCTTGTTCAGGTAACCTCACCTGTAATTCCACCGGACCGAACGAAGTCTCGCTCACTTGGACTCCTTCTTCTGGCAAGGGAATTACGGGTTACGAAATCCATCGTGACGGTGAACTGATCGATACGGTTGGCGCTGAAGTCACTGAATATACCGACAGCCCCGGCAAACGTATCACGAATTACTCGGTCACTCCTCTGAGTGATCCCGCAGGTGCCTGTCCGGTGATGACTTGCCGTGCGTGTATCGAATCTTTTGAGTTCGACCTTCCATTGAGACTCAATTTGGGTGGACCCGACGTCGAAGATTCAAGAGGCCGAATCTGGACGGGAGATAACTCTGTTCCCAGCGATGATCTTTGTATTCGTCCGAACGATCTCGGTGGAACGAATACCATTCCTAACTGGTGTCCTCCAAAAGCAGGTGGCTTAGAACGAGTCGGTTTCAATTCGGGTCACCCCGGTGATGTCGCTTTGTTAACAACGATTCGTTGGGATGTAGGTGCCGATGCTGAAGACTATCGCCTAGAACTTCCTATTCCCAATGGAGACAACTATTCGGTCAGCCTGTTCTTCCACGAATGTTGTTGTCCGGGACGTCACTTCAAAATTGAAATTGAAGGGGAGATCATCGAAGAGGATGTTCACGCTGAGCTCTACGACGCTGATCCTTTCGTCGCCGGTACCACTGGAAGATTTACCTTCGATGGAATCGCCGTAACGGATGGTGCTCTTTCGATTGGGATTCTTCCCTGTGCGGACTGTGACGCCACTCCTCATGCTTTAGATACAAATGGAATCTTGAGTGCCGTTGAAGTGCTCGAAGATCTTTGTACCGATCCTACTTTCGGTCAATGTGTCACCGATTTTGATGTGAATGTCGATGAAAATGGTCAAGTCAATGGTTCTTGGGTTCTTCCCATTTGCCGAAGCTTAGAAGGATTCGACGTCTTGAAAGATGGCGAACTTCTCACTTCTCTCGCCGGAGATGCGACCAGTTTCCAAGACACTATGGATAGCCGTTTAGCCACCTACACCCTGGTTTCAAAAGTGGGTGAAGAAGAAGAAGGTTGTCCCGATCAATCAAAATCTTTAATTCGTGAGGGAATTCCTTTCGAAGTTCCATTGCGAATTAACATGGGAGGACGAAGCCTAACTGATTCTCTCGGTAGAGAATGGATCGGAGATGGCCCCGGGCCAGGTGATCCTCTTTCTATTCGCCCCGACGATGCGGGTGGAACCAATACATTGGTCAATTGGTGTGCGGCTGCATCTCAATTGATGCCTCAAAGTCTGCAATCTTACGGACTCGATCCTTTCAATCCTGATGATGTTGAAATCTTCAATACGATTCGCTGGGATTTAGGGGGCGACGGAATCGATTACCGATTGAACATTCCTCTTCCCGATGGAGATTACTTAGTGAATCTCTACTTCACTGAATGTTGCTGTCCTCAACGTAACTTCCGCGTGGAAATTGGCGGAGAGATCGTTGAAGAAACCGTGAACACCTTCAGTTACTCAGCTTCAGGGGCCACGGGAGTCACCGGAAGATTGAGTTATGACTTTGTCTTAGTTCAAGGCGGAGTATTAGACTTAGCTCTCCTTCCTTGTGCTGAATGCCCAGCGGGTGCTGATCCTAATCCGATCGTCGATGCGATCGAAATCTTACCCGCCGGTTCAACCAATCCCGTTTGTGCTCGTGACTTCACCTGCACGGTCGACGGTGATGGTGTTGTAACGGGTCAATGGACGGCTGGCGCCGACAGTGGAGTTGAGTCTTATGAGGTTTTCCGAAATGGAGAATTCCTCCTTTCAGTACCTGCAGGTGAAGCCATGTTTACCGATACTCCCGATTGTTCGAGAGCTGTCGTTTACGAAGTGAAACCTAACACAGTCGTCGGTACACCTCTTTGTCCCGAACTCACTCTTCAGTGTGTCTTACCTCAATTGGATTGTCCCTTTGCTTCTCCCGTTCGTTTGAACATGGGTGGTCCCACAGCTCGTGATTCTCAAGGCCAACTGTGGTTAGGAGATCCTGGGGCTGGAGTCGACACTTGGGATATTCGTCCCGTCGATAATGGTGGAACAAATGTGATCGCTGACTTCGTCGGTGGGAACACGAAGCCCGAGAGTTATGCGGCACTTGGTTTTGATGCCAACTTCTTGGCGGATCGCGTGATCTTCAATTCGATTCGCTGGGATCCCGGTGCCGATGATGACGCTTACATTTTGGAAATCCCGGTTAATCCTGGTGAATACGCCATCAACCTCTACTTCAACGAAGGTTGTTGCCCCAATCGTCACATGACGATCGACGTTCAAGGTCAAACGGTTGCTGAGGACATCAGTGGATGGGATTTCGATCCTGCTGCTGATATTCTCGCCGTTCCTCCGGTCGCAGCTGCACCTGGTCATCTCGGCCAACTCGCCATCGAGGGTGTCGATGCCCCTGAAGGCCTCATCACGATCAGTCTTGTTCCTTGTGTTGATTGTTTCGAGCCCATCGCTGCGAACATCGACTTGAATACGATTCTCAATGCAGTCGAAATCATCGGAACCTCTCCTCCTGGCCCTCTATTCAAACGAGGTGACGTCAATGGAGATGGTATGGTCGACGTGAGTGACCCCGTTTCGAACTTGCAATATCAGTTCTTGGGAACGTTTACCCCCGGGTGTTTAGATGCGGCTGACTTCGATGACAACGGTAAGGTGGAAATCACTGATCCAGTATCGAGTCTCTCGCACCAATTCCTCGGTAATCCTCCTCCTCCGGAACCCGGTAAGGATGTTTGTGGATTAGATCCGACTGAAGATGATGTCAGTTGTGATGAATCTCACACTTGTGATACGTAATTAAGAATAGGCCCTTCTTTGAAGGGCCTATTCCTTTTTAACAAAACGGAAATTGGGATTAGGATTTCTGGGATTGAATTACAGTAATGGATTTCATCCTCGGAAGACTTTGGGTTTTTAAATTTACACTTTTAGTTCCAACAAGGAGCCCACGTATGAGCGCAATGCGTCTGGCCTTACTTTGCATCGCCTTTTGTTTTCCAGTGGCTCTTCAGGCACAGCAACTTTTTGATGTGCCCGTAAGAATCAATATGGGAGGTCCCGAAACTGTGGATTCCCATGGACGTACTTGGTTGGGGGATGGTCCTGGTGCGGGAGATCCTCTTGATATCCGCCCTAACGATGCGGGTGCCGCCAATTTTATTGAGAGTTGGTGTTTTCCCGATACTTCTCTGGACGATTTAGGGTTTGATACGACTCACCCCGGTGATGCCGCTATCTTCAGTACCATCCGGTGGGATCCCGGCGCTGATGCCAACGATTACCACTTGGAGATTCCAATCTCGGATGGTCAGTATTTGCTCAACTTGTACTTCCAAGAGTGTTGTTGTACCAACCGGGCTTTTACGATTGAAGTCGAAGGCGAAATCGTTGACGAAGAGGTCACCTACCTCGACTACAATCCCGACTTTCCGGGTATTGGTGTTGTGGGAGTCTTGTCATTCCCTGAGATCGAAGTTGCCGATGGAGCGATGTCGGTCATCCTTCGAGGCTGCCCCGTAGTCGACTGTCCTACGGGTGGAGATGTCAATCCGATCTTGGATGCCCTAGAGATCCTTTCCGATGAAGGCTGTGATCACAATGGTCTTGATGTCAATTGCACTTTCGATGCCGACACGGGTGAAGCCAATTTAACTTGGAACACCGTCGTTGGAGCGGATGCATATCGAATCATTAAAAATGGTACGGTAATTGATACGGTCGCTGATGGGACGGAATCTTTAATCGACGATGATCCCGCCAGTGATGGAATTCGGGCTGAATACCGCGTAGAAGCTCTCGATGGTGATGGCGTTCTCGCCAGTTGTGCCTGTGAGATTTCGGCCTTTTCTTGTCCAAAAGACCTCGTTTGTGCGGTTGCTGAAGGATCTCGTGAAGTCGCTCTGAGTTGGTCGAGAGGCGCAGGGGTTGCGATTGACGGCTTTAGAATTGAACGCAACGGGCAATTCTTAGCTGAAGTCGACGCAGACACGAATACTTTTGAGGATGAACCTACCGAAAGGAACAATGAATACATCGTAACTCCCCTGGGAGACGATGCTGATTCTTGTGGTCCTATGGTTTGTTCCGCTTCCGTAAATCAACCTTTCGAAATTCCTCTTCGAATCAACATGGGGGGACCGACCCTGACCGATTCCCAAGGCCGAACTTGGATCGGAGATGAATTTGGTCCTGGGGATGCCTTAGCCATTCGACCTAATGATTTGGGAGGTACGAATACTATTGCAAATTGGTGCCCACCAAAAAGCCCCGCTACGATCGAGCGATTTGGTTTTGATCCGGCGGATCCCGCTGACGTTGAAATCTTGACGACGATTCGTTGGGATGCAGGTGCTGATACTGACAACTATGTTTTGGAGTTTTTCATTCCCAATGGAGAGTACATCATCAATATGTACTTCTTCGAGTGTTGTTGTCCTCAACGTCACTTTAAGATCGGGCTTCAAGGTGAGGTCGTCGCTGAAGACGTTCACTCTGAACTTTACGATGAAGATCCCCATGCCAACGGAACTTTGGGTCGCATGTCGTTCACTGAGATTTTTGTCGACGATGAAGTACTCAGAGTTGAGTTGCTTCCCTGTGCGGAATGTCCTGGTGCAACAGATATCAACGCTATATTGAGTGCGATTGAAGTCGTTTCATCCGACTGTAGCGATCCTGACTTCAGGGTTTGTCCCGAAAACTTAGCTTGTAGTGTCGATGGAGACACTGTCACCGGTACGTGGACTGGGCCTCAATGTTTAGACCTCGATGGTTATGACGTTTTCAAAAATGGTGAGAAACTCTTCACCTTGCCCGCAACGGCTACGAGTTTTGAAGACGATTTAACCGATACTCGCACCGGTATCTATGAAGTACAACCGATCACTCCAGAGGGAGTGGATCCTTGTCCTACGATGACTTGTTCGGCGGTGAATCCCACTCAACCGTTCTCCATTCCTACTCGGATCAACATGGGAGGACCTACAGCTGTCGATTCACAGGGAAACACTTGGATCGGAGATGGTTCTGGCCCTGCTGATATCCTCGATATTCGTATCGATGACCTCGGGGGTACGAATACGATTACTCAATTCTGTGCTCCCAGTGGCCCGGATGCATTAGCCTCTCTTGGTTTTGATGCTGCGAACTCCAGTGATGTGAGTATTTTCCATTCGATTCGTTGGGACTTAGGCGATGATGATGGTGATTTCCTCGTCGGGGAAGATGCCGATGAAGATGGTGGGGATACGGACTACCGTTTGAGTATTCCCGTTCCGAATGGAACTTATACTGTCAATCTCTACTTCACCGAATGTGTCAATTCGATGAGGAGTTTCCTCCTCCTTCTCCAAGGAGAACTTGTTGAGGAAGAAGTCAACCAACCGCTTTACGCACCGGGTGGACTCGGACAAGTAGGCCGTCTCTCCTATACGGATATCTCGGTTACAGGTGGAGTCCTCGATATCGAGTTACTTCCCTGTCCTCTCGATTGTCTCGATGCTTTAGATTTCAATGCCATCTTGAGTGCATTAGAAATTCTTCCCAATGATACGGTCGTACAAAGCTGTCCTCGCGATCTGGTTTGTAATGAAGATGCCCCAGGCGTTTTCTCATTCTCATGGTCAGAAGGTGAAGGAATCAATCTTACGGGTTATGACGTTTACCGAAATGGTGAATTGATCGATACCATTCCTGGGGATTCGACGACCTTCGAAGATGAGCCTGAAGAATGTAAACGATCGATGACCTACGAAATCGTTCCTAAGAGTGATGATGACCTCATCTGTGGTTCCGATTACCGAATGACCTGTTCGGTCACTTCGGCGGATTGTCCTTTCGACATTCCGATTCGAATCAACATGGGTGGGGAGACGACGGTCGACTCCAATGGAAACACTTGGATCGGGGAACGCGCTTGTGGTGACCCTCAAGATGTGGATGGTCTCGGTATTCGTCGTGATCCTCTAGGTGGTACGAATTCTATTTGTAACTGGTGTGCCCCGGAGGCCCAATCGATCACCGATATGGGTTTTGATGGAGATCACCCCGGTGACCGTCACATTTTCAGTACGATTCGGTGGGATTTAGGAGGCGATCCTACGGACTTCTATGTGGATCTTCCGGTCTTGGATGATGTCTACACGGTGAATCTCTATTTCAACGAATGCTGCTGCATCGGTCGTGCTTTCAAGATCGATATCGAAGGCGAGATCGTCGACGAGGAGGTGACTTACCTCGACTACCATCCCGAACCGGCGCTAGGAAAAGCTGGGGTTCTGACTTTCGAAGATATCGTTGTTGATGACGGTGTTTTAAGTATCGGTTTCTTGCCATGCTTAGATTGTGTGGGAGCTAATGACCCCAACGCGATCATTAATGCGATTGAAGTCTTGACGGTCGGGGAGCGTCCTGAAGCTCCTACCGGCTTAACCGCTACTTTAGATGGTACGACAGCAAATCTCTCTTGGACGCCACCAGCTAACGGAATACCCGTGACGGGCTACAATGTTTACCAAGTCAGTCCTGGTGCTCGCAGGAGAGTCAATCCGATTCCTATCCCCTTAACTCAATTGAGTGTGGCGGGATTAGATCCTACGGTTCAAAACTGTTTCGTCGTTCGGTCGGTATCTGAAGGTGGAACGGAAAGTTCCGATTCCCTTGAGGATTGTGTCGGTGGAAACGATCCCGGTCCGTTGTTCCGACGTGGTGATGTGGACGTCAATGGTGCCTTAGAAATCACCGACCCCATCAACAACTTGTCGTTCCAGTTCTTGGGAACTTTCATCCCTCAATGTATGGATGCCCTCGACTTCGATGACAATGGAGCCGTCGAGATCACTGATCCAATCGCTAATCTCTCGCATCAGTTCTTGGGAACAACTCCCGCTGCTCCTCCTGGATCAGAGAACTGTGGAGTGGATCCCACCGAAGACCATCCCGATGTGGGAGACTTGGGTTGCGAAAACCCACCGACGAATTGCCAACTATGATTGATGTTCTACATTAGTTTTAGTCGTCGATAGTCGATACCGACGCTTTTAAAACCCTCAGCGCTACCAAGGTTTTTTGGTGGTGCTGGGGGTTTTGTTTTATCCCGTTAACTAGCCCGAAGCGCTAGCGAGGGGTGCCCTCCCATTGGACAGGCACGATCTTTATTTAAGTCTTTAATACTCAGAATTACCGATTTGCTTAGCACGGCTCGAAGGTCGAGCCTGACACTAACACTTCGGGCTATTTAATGGGATGAATATGTTTTCATTATCGGGCAATCCCACACCGAAACTATCTATACTGCATATATCATACGTTTGATCTTCAAATCCCACTATTTAAACCACAAAGCATCTACCCCTCCCTCAATCAAACACCCTTAGACTCACCAAAAACCGTCTTTGTTAAAGAATCTTTCGTTCTCAGTAAAAAACCTTATCTGGCACCCTGTCTACGAGATGGACGAAAAGGCTTTGACTCGTTTGATAACTCACCCTTTTAGGAACTAAAACCCGTTTTTATCTGTACTAATTTCTCCTTGCCAAATCTGAGATCCTTTTCTCAAGTTCGTGAACTATTCGGGTCGATATGTCAACTGTCGAGGGAAGATTTCTTCCAGACTCAATTATCGTCAATACCGAGTTCAACATCATCGAGCTTCACTTTCAGTGGTGCTCTAAAAACCTTTGAGCTCAGATTCACGTTCAGGCTTGATAATCATTGAATTTCTAAACTTCACTTACCAAATGAGGTTTGGAGTTCTAACCGAAAGCCTGTGATTTTAAGAATCATTCATGGGGCAGGTTCAAGGCTTTTCCATGTGGATTCAATTGCAAAAAAACTTAGACGAAAGAATCTTGCCGGGCTCAGAGTGAGATCAAGCGGTGAGGAGAGCTTCAAGAAGTAACAAGGGATTGTTGCTTTGAAGGTTTTCAAGGAGGATTTTTAATGGCACTTCGGATCAATACTAACGTCGCGTCGATCAACGCCTTGAACAGCTTGGCGCGAACAGATAAAACGCAACAAACAACCTTGGAAAGGTTGTCTACCGGGTTGAGGATCAACCGGGCTTCCGACGATCCTTCTGGGTTCGTGATCTCCGAAAAGCTTCGGGCTCAAGTTTCATCTTTAGATCAAGCAGTTGAGAACTCCCAAAATGCGAGTAATCTTCTCGGAACAGCAGAAGCCGCGCTCAATGAGGTGAATAATCTCCTCATTCAAATTCGAGATTCGGTTATCTTCTCTCTCAATTCAAATAGTCCTGACCAAATTATTGCTGAGCAAGATGCTGTTGATAACGCGATTAGCGCGATCGATCGAATTGCCCAAACGACTCGCTTTGCCAATCGCAAACTTTTAGATGGCTCTTCTGAGATCCGCACGGCTTCTAACTTTGGTAGCGGAATCCGAGGCATCTCAGTTCAAAATGCTCAGTTTGCCGGTGTATCTTCGATTTCACTCTCGATCAATATTCAAGGGGTAGCCAGCCGAGCTGGAGACGTCTTTGCCAGTGGTGCTTCTCAAGTCGCTTTTAGAAGTGCGACCACCAATAGTGTGCTTCGCTTGAGTGGATCGAAAGGAACGGTAGATATCAGTTTAGCTTCTGGAGCAGGGTCTCAATCCTTCGGTAGTTCCGTTAATGCTTTCACCGGAGTGACGGGTGTCTACGCTTCTGCTGGTAAATTGTATTCCGCAGATTATGGCTCGGACGAAACGGTTTCGGTGGAAGTGGTTGAGGGAAGTTTCAATATCGGATCCGGAGATACTGCATTCACGAATGCCAGTGCTCAAATGTTCGACGCCGGCGCGGATGCCACCGCGCGAGTTAACGGTGTGCTTGCAGCTGCTAATGGAAATGAATTGAATATCAACTCCGATTTCTTCACTGGAGTCGTCAACTTGGTGGACGGAGCGAGTGCGGGTTCCGCAACTTCCTTTAAGCTTCAAAAGGGTGGATTGGTCTTCCAGTTGAACACCCAAGACGATGTCTCGAATCGTGAAAGAATCGGAATTCGAAATACGAGTGCAGCCACCTTAGGAGTGGCAACTCGGACCTTGCCGGGGCAAGGATCGAACACGATCACTCTGGACGGATTCCTCTCCAGTGTCAAATCTGGAGGTACAAACGATCTTTCCACAAATGCTGAAAATGCTTTGAGAATCGTCGATAAAGCCACCGAGCAAATTACCAACACTCGAGCTTACTTGGGTGCTTTCCAAAAACAAACGATCGAAAGTAACATCACTTCACTGACGATCGCTCGAGAGAATTTATCTTCTTCACTTTCAGATATCCGAGACCTTGATTTCGCTCGCGAAACCGCGGAACTCACCCGAAATCAAATCCTCTTCCAAGCTGGAACCTCGGTTCTCTCGCAAGCTAATCAATTACCGCAAGCCGTCTTGGCCTTACTGCAGTAATCACCTAACGTCTAAGTTTTTGAATCAGCTACTACCGAAAATCCAATTGGGCAACCTCTATGCCCAGTTGGATTTTTTTATGTTTATGAGAACACTCTTTCTATTAACGGAATGTCTCAATCTTTTTCAATATCCCCATGCCGATGGCAAATGAGATCTGTTTTCATTCTCGGAATGCTCTCGTTAGCGATCTAAGCTCAGAATAATACCCGTATCTGTCGATAACAAAAGCTGAACATCTTACTATTCTAGTGGAGTGTTTTGTGCGGAACTCTTCAGGGGAGTTCACCTTTCTTGTGCCTTAGATTGAGCTGACTCGATATGCCCAGTGTTGATGGAATTATTTCAGGTCTTAATACCACTGAAGTGATCGAAGGTCTCTTGGCTTTTCAATCTCAACCCATCGTTCGATTGGAAGAGAAAATTGCTGAGACGACTGACAAAAAAACCGCGATCACCGCTCTGAGTGCCAAGACGATATCTCTGCAGCTCAAAGTCAATTCATTGACAACGGAAAGCGCCTTCAATCCGATCTCGGTGAGCTCATCCAATTCCAATATTCTAGGCGCCAGCGGTAACAGCAGTCTTTCACCCGGTGCTTATCGGTTTCGAGTTCATCAACTCGCCCAATCTGAGCAGTATGTTTCTTCGGGCTTTGCTGAAACCACTTCTTTAGTCGGTGCCGGAACTCTGGCCATCGAGACGGGAAATGGTTTCGTCGATCGTCAAACAGAGCTTTCTCTACTGAATTCCGGTAAGGGAGTTCGATTGGGCTCGATTCGAATTACCAACACCGCTGGGTTGACCACCACGGTTGATCTTTCACAGGTGGCGACCATCAATGAGGTCATCGATAAAATCAATGCGAGTGGAATTTCCGTATCCGCTCGAGTAGCAACAAAAGATGATTCGAATTCCGGTAAATCATTAGTTCTTTCCGATTTGGCGGGCGGTGGCGGAAACCTCACGGTTACCGACTTGACGGGAGGAACGACGGCTCTCGACTTGGGGATCCGTAAAACCGGGGTAGGTAATAGCCTTCAAGGGGATTCCGTCCTGACGGTTGAAAGTAGTCTCGCTTTAGACGTTCTCAATGACGGACTCGGGGTTCAAGCTAAGACCGGGAGCGACTTGAGTATTACTCAACGGAATGGAACGAACTTCGTCGTCGATCTTTCGGATGCTAAAACTCTTGGTGATGTGGTCACTACAATCAATGGAGTTGCTGAAAATACTTCAGTTACAGCTTCGATTGCTAACGATCGACTCGTTTTGACTGACTCCTCGACCGGTGGAAACTTCATCGTTCAAAACAGCGGTGAATCCAAAGCAGCTACCGACCTTGGAATTGAGACGGTTGTCGGTGGAGTGGCCTCAGGAACGATCACCGGTTCCCGTATTCTTGCTGATTTCAATTCTGTTTTACTTAAAACCCTCAATGGGGGAAGTGGAGTCAGTTCCGGTAGTGTTGAAATCACTGCTCGAACGGGAAGCAGTGTCACTGTAGACCTTAGCTCAGCGACAACGCTTCAAGAAGTCATCGGGTTACTCAACGATGCTACTACAGGTTCAGCTTCTGTCGGAGTGACTGCTTCGATCGCGAGTAACGGAACGAGTATCGAACTTCGAGATACAACCGCCGGAACGGGAAGTCTTTCGGTGACAAGTTCTCAAACTGCGATCGATCTCGGTCTCGTGGGTTCGATCACCTCCGATATTTTGACCGGAACGGATCTCAATCCACAGTACATCAACGAGAACACGAAGCTCTCTACCCTCAATGGCGGACGAGGAGTGTTTGCGGGAAAGATCAGTATCACCGACAGTACTGGAAATAACTTTGAAGTGAACTTAGAGAATGCCAAGACGATCAACGATGTCATTCTCAACATCAACTCCGCGGCTAGTAATCAGGGAGCGGGGGAGATTACCGCTAGTCTGAATGATCGAGGGGATGGAATTAAGCTCGTTTCGGCCGGTGGAACGGGAGCCGTGACAGTGGCCGAGGTTAACGGAGGAACGACCGCTAGAGACTTAAGTTTCCTTCAAGATGCCACTGGAGACCCACCGCTCACCTTAGATGGCAGCTTTCAGAGAAATATTACGATTACCGCTACCGACACTTTAGAAGATGTCGCCGAAAAAATTAATGACCTCGGGATTAGCGTCAATGCTTCGGTCATCAGCGATGGCTCATTTCTCAACCCTTCACGCTTACAGATTACGGGTACGCAAACGGGGGCTGGAAATCGCGTTTTGCTGAATACGACAGGATCGACTTCATTATCTTTCGGGAGAACATCTCAAGCTCGGGATGCGATCCTCTTCTTTGGTTCGAGTGAGGGATCGAGTCAGCCCATTCTCGTTCGTTCCCGAACCAACAAATTTACCAATGTGGTCGATGGGCTCACTCTCGATGCCAAAGACACCTCGACATCGGAAGTTGTTGTCACTGCGACCCAAGACCCCTCGAAGATCAAAGAAAAGATCGATGCCATCGTTGAAGAGTACAATGGCTTGGTCGATAGCATCAAAGAACTCACCCGGTTCGATCCTGAGTTAGGGATCAAAGGGGATCTCTTTGGAGATTCCATCACTCGGTCGATCGAGAGAATTCTCTCCTCCGCTATCAATAAACGCGTGGGTGAATTACCCAGCGGACAAAATTTAGCTTCCAATGTGGGTATCCGTTTCTTGAGTAATGGGAAGCTGCAATTCCGCGGTTCCGATTTTGATAAGTTAAACGACACGGATCCCGAAGCCGTTCGTCGTTTGTTTATTCAAAAGAAATTACTAACAGAGACGACTCAGCTCAAAGAACTCGATAATGGTAAAGGGATTAAAACGACGGGTTTGCCTCAACTCTCCATCAAGTTACGAGAGACGAACTCAGATGCCTTCGAAGTTAACTTAAATGGTGATTTAACCATCGCGGATGTTATTCGAAGTATTGAAACGGCGAGTCGAACGGATCCCAATGATGTCAACACGGAAAGAGTGGATGTCACCATCTCAACCGATGGGCGATCACTCGTCATCAACGATCTCTCCACCGGAGCGGATACTTTTAAAGTCTCGGCAGCTAATGGCTCGGGGGCTTTCGCCAAATTAGGTTTCAATAAAAACGTTGATACTCCGGGTGGTGGAACGATTACGGGATCGAAGCTCGATCTTGCTAATGACTCTGGAATCGCGTTAAGGATTGCCGAAGCTTTGGAGTCTCTCCTCGATACCACGGATGGGTCCTTGGTTTTAAGAGCCGACTTTTATCAGGACGAAATCGATAAAACGAATGATCGAATTAAGCAGAAGAGAGAAATTTTGGCTATTCGAGAACAAACTCTCAAAAGGCAATTCAGTCAATTAGAAGTGATCATGGCCAAAAATCAAAACGCTCAAGCGAGATTACAGGCAGCACTCGGTTCGCTCGGCAGTTTTGGTTAATCTTAAAGTAAAGCGGGAATGGAAACGTGGAAGAAACTCCAAACCAGATTTCAACAGCGGAGCAAGGTTCTAACGAAGAAATGAACTCCCAAGGGGCAGGTCAATCCGAAGCATTCACGCCTCCGGCGATGCAGCCCAACATCAATCCTTACACTCAGGCGCAAGCCCAAGCGGGAGGAGCAACGAAGATGGCGGCGCAGCAGAATGCTTACAATCAGATGGCGAAAGCCTACACAAAAAATAAAGAAGATACGACACCCGCCGATCAAGCGCTATTGATGTTATTAGAGGGTGCCATTCGATTTACTAAAGAAGCTATCGAGTTTACTGAAAATAAAGAGCTCGAACAAAAGCACGAAAAATTAATTCGAGTTCAAAAAATTATCAATGTCCTCATCAATTCTTTGGATAAAGGAATCGGCGAGCCCACCTTCGGAAACATCCTGTCGCTTTACAACTATATTAATCGAAGTATCTTCGAAGCGAACCTGACGAACAGTATCGATCAGATGAGAGAAGGCTTAGTCGTCTTAGAAGACGTGACGGCGATGTGGACGGAAACAGTTAAAAAGTTTCACTCCGATCAAGCAGAAGAAATTACCCAAGCTCCTCCTCAAGCTCCGCCTCCTCAAGGTCAACAGCTAGGAGTTTCGATTGGGGATAATGTGAGTTACGAATGTTAGAGTCGCTATAGTCGTCGGCTTACCCCATGATCCGGTCATTTAGTTTCCCATCGATTTTATAATTCAGATCATTAATTAACTAGCCCGAAGCGCTAGCGAGGGGAAAGTAACCCTCGCTAGCGCTTCGGGCTAGTTAAGGGTCTATTAGCTTTAATTAAATTAAGCTCGTCACTCCTTCCCGGCTCACAAGGTGAGCCCTAAGCCTTATTCCCGCTGCTCGATGGATTGATCTTGGCCTTCGGCTCTGTACTGGGAAAGGAATCTAAAAAGTCTTCAACCTGATTTCCCTTTAATGGATTGAGTTTCGCGGGCGAAGCTTGGGCCTTGACCTTGATCGACTCCACGCTCCAAATTCTCGGGCTACCTCCGACATCCGAAGTGAAGTAAACTCTCCCATCGGTTCCAAAGAATGGATTCCACTCGGAACCTCCCGCGCGATCTCCGGTCAAATCGATGAGTTGAGCTCCATCCTCAGAGATTAAATAAATATCCGATTCGGGAGGTCGATCTGTAGCATTGTCAAAAGTGTTTGTACTTTTTCCCACCGCGGTGAATGCTAACCATTTCCCATCCGCAGACCACGAAGGTTGGATTGCACCCCAACGTTCACTCCAGCTCGACATTAGATCGATGAGCCGACTGCCATCGGCTTTGATCTTCCAAACCGAATAATACTTTTCACCTCTTTGGCGTCCCTTTTGGAAGGCAATCCATTTCCCATCCGGGGACCACGAGGGAAAGAGCCCATCGGTCAGGTAGGATTGGGATTTGCGAACCACATCGTAAAGCCAAATTTCCCAATGATTTTTCCCGATTCCTCGTTTAAAGAAGGCGATCTTTGAACCATCGGGGGACCATTTGGGCCCGAGGTTGTCGGTGTCGGAAGCGATGAGCTGCTTCGTCTTGCCCCCGGGTCGAGTTTCTTGAAGGTATAAATTCCACCGACCTGAACGATCACTCGAAAAGACGACCTTGCTCGCATCGGGAGACAGGGAGGGGTGTATGTCATTAAACTTGGTATTCGTAAGAAAGGTGATGGCGTATCCCTTGAGGGGTTTGAAGGCCAGATCAAAGCCTTTGGAAAACCTTGAAGTGGCGAACAGTAAGTGAGACTGGTTGGCCGAGACGATGGGGTAGAGATCTTCTCCCAATTCGCCTCGAGTGTGTTGGAGGCGGTTTCTCCATTTGGCGGCCGAATGGGTCGTGGGGCTTCTTCCCGAGAGTTCTTTCTCTGGCTTGAAGTGGGGGCGTTGTTGAACTTGTTGGCAACCGGAGAAGAGGCTAAAGACCAGAAGAAGGGTGAATAAAACGTGTTTCATGATTAATGATCAAATTAAAGCTTCTACTTGAGAGCAGACTGAACTATTTGTTCGAAAGTGAAGCTCGTTGGGTTGACTGAACACATCGAATGAAAAGAGATTCTTATCTATCCTTAAATCGGTCGTCTACTCGGGTTTCGGCAGTGGATGTTCGGTTTTTTTATGGGCTCTCAAGGTTGAGGCTAAATGATTTATTTCCGGAGGTTTAAGTCTTCAAGTCTTCTCTATAAAGAGGGTGATTTCGTTCATTGCTGCGTCGGAACGGGGAATCCCCCTACATTTCCCAAACCTATCGGTCGATAACTAGGGTGAAAGGAAATCATTATGGATATCGAAATTATTGGAGCCATGCCGGATGACATCGAAGGTCTCTCCAAATGGGAATCCGACCAAGATGTAACTCGTCCCCTCAAAGATTCGCTCGCCGAATTGGGCTCTGAGCTTCAAAAGCGAGGTTGGATTATCACCACCCAGACTTTGGATGAGGAGCTTCTGACTCCGGAGCGTTATTCCGAGCTCAAGGAAGTCTCGATTCAAGCATTCCAACTCTTGCAAGTCGGCATCACCAAGCTCGATTCATTTCTGGAAGTGACCTTTCAGGAGTGTGTTGGCTCCGTCTCGAAGCTTAAAGAACTTCAAGGCCAGATTGCTAAAGAGGCTGAAGAAGGTCAGCAGGGCGAGAACATGGAAAGCCTCAGAAATTTCAGTGAAGGCTTGCGCATCGTTTTGAAAGCCTTCCACGATGGTGTCTCCCTACTTCACCAGGCCGATCAAGTCACTGAAGACGTGGTCGCTCAAGTGGGAGTGCGCCTCTCCCAGATCGAAAAAACGATCGAGGACGTGATTGTGGGTATCCGCAATCAAGATCCTATTCTCCTCGCCGATGCATTTACCTGTGAATTTCCGGATCAGCTCGATTGGCTGGAAGCGCAATTCGATTTTTGGCAGAAGCGTTTAGTTACCAACTGATAAAGAGTTACGGATTTAGTCTCGCTGATTTTGGAGCAGAGTTTTCCGTCTCCTTCAAACTGACAGGACGCAGGGAAGGCAATCTATTGGCGTGAGCGACAATGGATTCATTTCCCGGAAATCTTCGATTGGATATTGACCATAAATCAAAATTATGGAGTATCAACGGACCTCGTTGATCTCGATTCCATGGGGGAACACCCTCCCTTTGATTTCCGAACTTAGTCGACCTGAATGGAGAACTCCGCCAGTGGCGAAAAAACAGGCTCCCCTTAAATATAAGCTGATCGTATTTGATCTCGATGAGACTCTATGGACGGTTTCCGACGGACTTTGCAATCTGATCGAACCTCCATTCCGTATGGCCACCCCTGATCGTTTAGTGGGGCAGCGCGGTCTTTGGGTCGAGCTCCAGCCTGGAGTTCGAGACATGCTCAAAGTCTTTAATGAGCGTGGTGCTTTCGTTTCTTTGGCTAGCCGAAACGACGCAGAGCCCACCAAAAAACTGCTCGAGTTCATGGGGATTCTCGATGACCTCTTTGAGCCTCAACTTTGTTGGAAGCCCAAAGAAGAGTCGATTGAGAAAATCATCAAGCTTTTGAAAAAGAAGGAAGGAGTCTCGGTCAAGCCCGATGAAGTGCTCTTCATCGATGACTGGCCCGAAAATATCAGCGCAGTGAGACGCTGGGGCGCCACCGCGCTACTTTACGGCCAAGACGTCCTTTCATTTGAGGGCTTGATCAAGATATTGGATTGATGCTCGGAGCGATCGAGGTTCACCCCCAACTCTCTCATTTAGGATTCGAACGCAACTGGAACCAAGAGATAGGGGGGAAGCCCGCGATCCTTTCGACGATCGAGGCGATTTCGGCCTGTCCTTCCATCGAGCGTCTCGTCCTCATTCTTCCGGCGGAAGCTGAAGATATCTCTTCTCCCTTAAATCACCTGATTTCAACCGCCGCTCTCCCAACGACCACTGAAGTGGTCACCCTACGCTTAGCCGGGAATCCTAGCTACCCAATCGAGGCTCTCCGTCGACAACGACGACTTTCTCCTTCGGCGTGGCGAGGAGGTTGGGCTATTCCCTACGCCATCAGTGAACGGGGCGATCCTTATCGCTTTTTGCAAGTTTGTCAGCTCGAAGGGGTTGAGAATCTCATCGTCTTTCCCGATGCCGCTCCATTTTTGAATGCAGAGCTCATCGAAGAAATGATCGCGAAAATCGACGATCAAAGCGATGTAAGGGTGCGGCTTTCCACTCTTCCCCCGGGCTTGATGGGAGACATCGCCTCTAAAGATTTCTTAGAAGATATCGTTAGGAATGGCTTGGCTCTCGATGCGCCTTTCCGATTTATTCCATCGGTGGCGGAGCGAGATCTCGACACGAAGGGGGTTTTTCATTGGCTGGAAGAAGGAAGAGCACCGGTTCGCCATCGGCTCACCGGTGATTCACCACGGGGTTTAGCTCTGCTCCATGAGTTAACCAAAGAGTTAAGCCCTCCTCAGATGGAAGAAGGCTCTCTTTCGGCTTGGGTTCAATCGAATTCTTGGGGCCAAACGATGGCCGGAGCATTCCCTGCTGAGATTCGAATTCAATTAACGGATCGAGTTTCAACTGAAGATGCTTTTTCTTTGCCGGTTGAATCCGGTGAGGGGCGAACTGAGCTTCCTCTCGATGTATTAGAAGGCCTATTTACCGAAGTCCAAAAGTGGCAGGAGACTCGCGTCATTCTCAGTGGAGGAGAGCCCTGGCTCCATTCGGAATTTGATGGCCTTCTCGAACTTCTCGATCGATTTGAATTACCTTCGGTCGTCATCGAGACGGATGGTCAAGGGCTCAACGAAGAATCGTTTCGTGCCCTGGGGAAACGGGTTGAAGGGGTGATTGTACAGATCGATGCGACTCTTGAAGAAACCTATAAAAAGCTACGGGGGGGAAGTCTTGAAGACCTTGAAAGCCGACTCCTCCAATTATTCGAGCTCGCGAAGGGATCGGATGAGATCTTGCCTTTCATAGGAGTCGAAATGAGGCTTTGTCCTGAAAATCAGGAGGAAGCTGAAACCTTTATCGACCGCTGGTTTGAATACACACCCTGGGTGCTGCTCTCCCCTCATCGCAATCGAGCTCAGCAGTTACCTCACGAGAGCCTCCACCCCTATCGACTTCCCAAAAGAGGTCCCTGCATTCGCTTAGAAGAGCAAGCTGTCGTTCACCCGAATGGGCAGCTCACGGCTTGTGATAACGACTTTAAAGTATTGAGCCCCGTGGGATCCTTAAAGGAAAACTCTCTCGCGGAAATTTGGGCGGGGCAAGAGCTGAATCAATTGCGCTTGGCCCATCGGGAAGGGGATTTTACCACGCATCCACTTTGTCAGAATTGCGAGGATTGGTGCCGGCGGGGTTGATGTAGCCGAACTTGTAAAAGTTTGGCTGTATATGGTTGCTGGCCAAATTTTTACAAGTTCGGCTACTCGGCTACGGTGAGTTCCAATCTAAAAAATCGTTAAATACCTTAAATGCAGAGCATATTAACTAGCCCGAAGCGCTAGCGAGGGGATCTTTCCCCTCGCTAGCGCTTCGGGCTAGTTAATGGATTTTAGAGTCTTTCACACGCCCCAGCCACCCTAGGATTCCCTCATCAACTTCTTCCCCACAATAAACAATACGGCTCCTAGGGTTAACAAGCCGAGCTCCCAGGCCATCAGGCTCGCTTCCGTCATCACATTCCTCATCGAGAAGAAATGAACGAGTCCCAAGGGGACGATGATCAGACCAGATATTTGAAGAAATCTTCCTATTTGTTGCATGGAGTTTAGCATACTGAAGAACGGGGGAAGTTGCCAGAATTCAGCCTGAATCCTTGAGGATTCGTTGAGAATCAAGACTTAAAATTTTGCTCCTTCAGGTTAGAATGTCACTTGTGAATGAGAAACCCAGAGGAGCCTATTAATGAGCACTTTTGACACCAGCCACAGTCAATCTAGCCAGGACAAATCTAGCCAGAACAAATCTGGCCCGAGCTTTTCTACTGGCGGCCATCCTGATCAAGATGGGACTCGCCAGCAAGCCCCCATCCCTGCAACACCTGAATCCGATTCCAACGGGGGAGAGCAACCCTTCCATTCGGGAGTGGTCGACGATTCAGAAAATGGTTTTGAAACCAATCTGCGCCCTCCTTCCTTTCGTGAGTTCGTGGGGCAAGAACGAGTCACCGAAAATTTATTGATCTCGATCGAAGCCGCGAAGGAACGCCATGATGTTTTAGATCATGTGCTTCTTTCAGGAATGCCGGGTTTAGGAAAGACCACCCTGTCGATGCTGATCTCTGAAGCGATGGGAGTCAAGCTTCACAAAACCTCAGGACCCGTCCTGGAACACGGGGGAGATCTGGTGGGCTTTCTCACAAATTTAGAACGTGGTGATGTTCTGTTTATCGATGAAATTCACCGCATGTCGCGGGCGGCAGAAGAGTATCTCTACAGTGCGATGGAAGATTACCAAGTCGATATCGTCATCGACAAAGGGGCCGACGCGCGAACTTACTCCATTTCAATTCAGCCCTTCACCTTAGTGGGAGCGACCACTCGAGAGGGATTGCTCTCAGCTCCGTTTAGAAGTCGTTTTGGGATTCAAGAGAAGCTCGAAACTTACAGTGATACCGAACTCGCAAAAATCATCGTGCGATCGGCGAACCTACTGAGTTCAGAAATTGAAACGGACACAGCAGTGGAACTCGCCAAACGTTCCCGCGGTACTCCCCGTTATGCCAATCGGTTTTTAAGACGAGTTCGAGATATCTCTCAGTATCGACGACGTAAAGAACGTGAAGAAGAAAATCCGAACACGGATCCTATCGCGCAACGTCTTCAGGGAGGAGCGGCTCTTTACAATTCGAATGAACCTTTGGTGATTCGGCCTTCCGATGTCTTCGAAGGTCTGGAACGCTTAGGTGTCGATGAGAATGGATTGGATCGCATCGATCGTCGCATCCTTCAAGTTCTTATCGAGAATGGGGAGCGACCGATCGGGTTAAAAACACTTTCGGTCTCCGTGGGGGAAGAAGATCAAACGATTGAAGATGTCTACGAACCCTACCTCATTCAAAAGGGTTTACTTTTAAAGACTCCTCGGGGACGTTTGGCGACTCAATATGCATTCGACCTCCTTAAAGAATCGTCGAGGGAAGTGAGAGGAACATGGTGATGGTTCAAGGTGAAAGAATCTTCTCAAATTCATTAGCATCGAGTTTAGCCTTAGTGCTTCTCATGATCATCGCCCAACTCACGGTGACCGGATGCTCCTCGGAATCAGAAACGAGTTACCTTCCCAAAGGGCCTCCGATTCGGATTGAGGTGGAATCCCTTCAAGAAGAGCGCCTCAATTACGCCGTCGAGTTTGAGGTTCAAGGAGCGGTTCAGATTTATTCCGTTTCTGAGAAGCCCATTTTGATTCGGGCGTTGGAAGAACCCAAGGTCAAGATCCAAGTCGTCGGTGGAAAGATTCTGCTGAATGATAAAGAAGAACCCTTCACGGAGAATCCCTTTCGCATTCTGTCGACCGAACAACCTTTGGTGAAAATGAGAGTGCTTCCACCATCTGAAGATGATTCCGTGAACTTCAAAGAGTACCGAGGAACGCTCGATGTCTTTTTCTACGGTTCACAACTTCGGGTGATCAATGAACTCAATTTAGAAGAATACCTCGCCGGAGTCCTCGGAAATGAGATGGGCGGGGATGGTTTTCCCTTAGAAGCCCTGAAAGCCCAAGCGATCGCAGCGAGAACTTTCACTCTCTATAATATGCGTCGAGATTTTGATCCCAATGGAGAAATCTCTCCAGACCTCGCCTATAAGTCGTCGATGGAATTTCAATCTTACGGGGGGATGACAAAAGAGAACGACCGCATCCTTCAAGCGGTGCGGGAGACTTCAGGATTGGTTCTTACCTACGATGGCAGTTTGTTTCAAACCTATTATCACAGTAATTGTGGTGGTGCTACCGCCAGTGGGCATTTCTTTGGGGAGCAAGAAATCGCTCCGCTCAAAGGGGTGACCTGTGATTATTGCAAAGATTCTCCCGGTTATTCTTGGGATCGAACTTTCAGTAAGCAAGACCTCGAGGGAGTGCTCGTCGCTTGGGCGGGGGCTCAAGGTCTTAAAATCGGTAAGCTCGTTTTATTGAAGCCCGTCGACGCCTATCCCAGTCAGCATCATGCTTATCTGAGAATCGTTCACACCGAAGGAGCCTTTGAGATGCGAATCGATCGATTCCGTAAACTGATCGGTAGACATTTCGGAGCCAATAATATTCCCAGTGGTCGATTTGATGTGAAAAAGAATGAAGACGGTAAAACTTTAACCTTTACGGGCAAAGGCTACGGTCACGGCGTTGGGCTCTGCCAGTACGGAGCAGCGAAATTTGGCGAGTCAGCGACCTGCGGAAAGATCTTGGCGCACTACTTCCCCGAGGCGGGGCAGAAGAAGCTCTACTAAAAGATCATTTCAAGCCGATCCATTTCAAGCCCGAAGTGTCAACGAGGGTTAGGCGTCTAACCCGCTGAATCAGCGATGCAACCTAAGGGGTGATTCCCTCCACAACCCGAAGCCTCTGTAAATCCCCCCAGAAATGTTCGATCTGAAGTGGGTTCCCATTTGAGGAACACGCTATCGCTACGCCCAAAACATTAAAACAATTTCTGATGTAATATTCACCTATCCCTCGTTTACACTTCGGGCTTGAAATTTAACTTTATTAGATGAACATTTCAAACCGGATGCATTTCAAGCCCGAAGTGTCAACGAGGGATAGGTGAATAACCCGCTGAATCAGCGATGCAACCTAAGGGGTGATTCCCTCCACAACCCGAAGCCTCTGTAAATCCCCCCCAGAAATGTTCGATCTGAAGTGGGTTCCCATTTGAGGATCACGCTATCGCTACGCCCAAAGCATTAAAACAATTTATGATGTAATATTCGTCCAATCCTCGTTTACACTTCGGGCTTGAAATTTAACTTTCCCACTTACCGGAGCCCTCTCCCTTGACCCCATCCACTGATCGCCCCTTAAATTTTGATGTGCTTCACGAAGATGCTCACACCGAAGCTCGGGTCGGGAAGCTGAAAACACTTCACGGAGAGGTCGACACCCCGGCTTACATGCCAGTGGGAACTCACGGGGCGGTGAGATGTTTGACGCCCGATCAGGTTCAAGCTACCGGATCTCAAATGATCTTGGCGAATACTTATCATCTTCATTTGAGGCCGGGGGAAGAGATCGTCAACGACTTGGGAGGTCTCCATGAATTTATGGGGTGGTCCGGGCCGATATTGACGGACAGTGGGGGCTTTCAAGTCTTCTCATTGTCGGACTGGAATAAGATGGAAGAATCTGGAGTGACGTTTAAGTCGCCCATCGACGGGAAAAAAATTGAGCTGACTCCCGAGAAGGCGATCCAGATTCAAAATGTTTTAGGGGCTGACGTCATCATGGCCTTCGACCATTGTCCACCCTATCCAGCAACTGAGGAGGAAGTGGCGGATGCAGTAGCCCGTACGACCCGCTGGACAGAAAGATCTAAAAACGCTCATTCTCGCCCCGACGTTCAATCTCTCTTTGGCATCGTTCAGGGAGGGGTTTTCGAAGATTTGAGGCAAAGATCCGTAGAAGAACTCCTCCCGATGGATTTCCCTGGTTACGCGATTGGTGGGGTGTCGGTGGGAGAGCCGCCCGAAGATATGCACCGAATCGCAGCGTTCACGGCTCCTTTGCTTCCTAAAGATAAGCCTCGATATCTCATGGGAATCGGGGTCGACCGCGATCTTTTAGCGGGGATCCGGGCGGGGGTTGACCTCTTCGATTGTGTACTCGCGACTCGAAATGCTCGAAATAGCCACCTTTTCAGTCGAACTGGGACGATTCGAATCAAAAACCAACAGTATGAACGAGATACGAATCCCATCGACGAACATTGTTCTTGTTATACCTGTAAAAACTTTTCCCTCGGTTATTTAAGACACTTGTACGCTCGCCGAGAGACCCTGGCTGGTACTTTGGGATCGATCCACAATATCCATTTCCTTCAAGATTTGATGCTCGCAGCTCGCCAAATGATCCAATTAGGTGAGTTTGAAACCTTCCACGATAACTACCCTGAGTCCTTCAGAGATTGGCGTCGAGAATCTTTCTAATTTATCAGTTCTATTTTTGAGGTGGCAGGAGATCGGCTTTTTGATTTTTATTTCGAATTCTGAAACCTAAATGACTGCGTTAGAAAGTTGAGAATGTTTTCCTATAAAAGGAATCGTAAAGTTTTACTCAGAGTACTAGACTCCATTTATCCAAAGAATCGAATTAATATCATATCACCCAACTCTGCTTTAAAAATGAGTTGAGGTTTTCTATTGCTGCCAGAGGAGGCTGTGGAATGTTTAAGAAAATCGGCAGGGGAATTACGATCACTGTGCTCATTTTAATTGGGATTTTCTATTCTATTTACCAGATTGTCTTAAATTATCCGGTCGATTTAACTGGAGGTAGAGAGCTTGTCTATAAGCTCGATCTCGAAGGGATCGAGTTAGAGCGTAATCAGGATATGACCAAAGCTACTGAAGCTGTCAAGCAGGTCATTAAAAGGCGGCTGGGCGCATTCGGGCTGAGAGGGAGCCAAATCTCGATTCGAGGTGAGGACCAAATTGTGGTTCAGGTTCCCCCCGTGTCGGATTTCACAAATATCAAACAGCTCATTCAAATGCGGGGAGTCTTTGAGTTAGTTTTAGAGGCTCCTTCCTCTGGAGGTGTGGGCAGCCGTTTATCTGCTCTTCGTAAGGAAGTCGAGCTCTTCAACAAGCAAGAGTTACATTGGGAGAGCTTGAGGGAAAGCAGTCCTGCATCGGAATTAATCCCAAAAGCACAAAAGGGTCCGACCTGGCAATTGCTCGATAAAGAAATCCAGATTTACAACGAACAAATGGCTACTTATACGAACAGGAGGAGCCTGCTCCCTCCCGATGAAGCAGCAAAATTAAAACGGCCAACCCCTCCAGAGTGGAATGTCTTACCGAGCCAAGAACTGATCCATGAAATGGGCTCTTTAAAAAGCGTCAACAGGCTAGGTTCATACATCATTATTCACTATGAAGATAAATATCGAGTGAGTGGAAACCAGATTTCAGATGCTTACCACGCAAAGGATGGAATGTACGATCCCGCCATCGGATTTAAACTCAATTCCCAAGGCGCTAAGCAATTGGGTGAGCTAACCCAAAAGAACATAGGTCGTACCCTGGTCGTCACCTTGGATGATAAAGTTATTCAGGTCGCGCGAATTATGACCAAGATTTCTAAAGAGGGAGTCATCGAGAGCGGGATGAACAAGTTTCACCCTGATTACGTGATGAGAGTCGTTGGGCTTCTCAAAGGTGGTGGACTCCCTACCAACCTCATTCTTATTTCCGAATCGGTGATTGGGCCAGCGCTTGATCAGTAACCGCAAACCAGTTGGTAAATGACCTGACTTATCGACCTTGGATTTCTTTTAAGTTGCATATTAGTAGTTGCTTAGGGCTTTTTGTTTCCGGTTGGAAATTCAGTTGGGACCTCTGGGAGCGATTCAAAATAACTCATTCCCTCGGTATTTTACGATTCAATCTAGCCTAGTACTTTAATCTGGAGAGTTTGAAATGACGCCCGAGGACAGCAGGTACTCCTTTCGAAAGTTCGCCCCAAATTCACTGTAATTTACTATTCTCCCCACTGACGAAGAGAGAAATTAGATTCCGATCCAGAGCCTTGTTTTGAAAAACCTAAAATGCTGTCTTTCAGGCTCTTGCATCCTCGATATCGGAAGCTATCATCTGTTCTCTTTGCTCGGTCTCCCGGCATTTTGGGGAGGCCCTTTTGAACGGCCGTAAATAGTAAAAATATCTATTTTTACAGGGGTTTTTTACTTAATTCACCCTACCCCTTTCCGTTCGGAAGTCTGGAGCGTTTTTAGAGCTCTGACTCACATCATCTAATTAATTTCTCCTGAGTTCCTTAAGTATTCTTCAAGTCTCGCTTGAGAAGGGTGGGAGAACAGTAGATGACAGGCCGTAAAAAGGTCGCCGGTGGGTCATGAGTTGAAAAAGGGTGAAGACTGAAAGGTTTCTCGATGACAGCTTGGATCGGATCCTTAGATTTGACCCCTGTTTTAGGTTTCGTTACCTATCTTCTCGCACAGGCGACGAATGGAACGACCGGTAATACGCCCCCTGCCGGCGATGGAACGGTAGATCAGGGTGGTGGTGGTTTCGTCCAGAAAATTTTTGGCGGTACGTACAGCTTCCCGCTGATGATCGCCATGTTCATTTTCATATTTTATTTCCTGGTGATCCGCCCCGAGAAAAACCGACAAAAAGCTCGGGAAGCCCTGCTCGGAGCTGTCAAAAAAGGAGACACTGTTATCACCACTGCGGGAATTGTTGCCCAAGTTCATAAAGTGGAAGATAAAGAGATCGTTCTCCAAGTCGATAAAGATAGCAAGGCTCGGGTACGATTTTTGAAAAGTGCCATTACAGAGGTGCTCAATCCGGATGGAAATTCTGAAAGTAAATAGATTCAGACGGCAGTACTAAACTAAGTCGTTCCACTCCGGGCCATTGAGCCCATTCATTCAAAGATCCGAAAATACGCCAATAGAACTACTTCCGGGTTGGCCGGATTAGAGGCGGGTACCATTTTTTCGGATGTTGACCTAGGAGGCCATGAAATGTACAAGAAGACCGGCTGGGGATTTGCGCTCACCGCGCTCATTATCGCCGGGGCTCTCTATTCTATCTCTCAAATCGAACCTAAATACGGTATCGACCTAAGTGGTGGAAGAGAGCTCGTCTACAAGATCAACGTTAGCTCATCTGGCCCTGGTGGATCTGGTGGCGGCACGGTTGAAATCGCCGAAACTGTCAAGACGATCATCGAACAAAGGTTAGATACTTATGGGCTCAAAGAGCTCAGTATCGCGACCCAAGGTGATGATCGGATTGTGATTCAGATCCCTGGTGTTGGAGATGCTGAAGGCATCAAGAAGCAAATCGAAGAAGCGGGAATTATGGAGTTCCTTTTAGAGGCTCCAAGTTCAGGTCCTGCTGGAAGCCGATTAGCGACTCTGATCGATGAAGTCCGTCTCTTCAACCAACAAGATGAAGACTGGCATAAACTCAAAGAGAAGGGGGAAACCGATCCCGCGACTCTCCTCGCCAGCCGTCCCAAAAAAGGTTCTGAGTGGCAAAAGCTCGATCGAGAAGTTCAGGTTTACAAAGCTCAAATGGCCGCTTACAAGTTCAAGAGGAGCCAAGTTCCACCATCGGAAGTGGCTTCTTTAGAACGACCGATTCCTCCTCAATGGAATGTCTTCCCCAGCCAGGAACTGGTGCAAGATGGTTCTTCAGGTGCCTATAAAAGTGTAAATGAGCCTGGTGGGTACATCATCGTTCACTACGAAGATCAGTACCGAGTCAGCGGAGCCCTACTCGAAGACGCATACCGAACTGTCGACGATAAATTAGATCCTGCTATCGGTTTTTCATTCAAACCGGCCGGAGCGGCTCAATTCGGTGACCTCACCCAAGATCATATCGGGCGAAATTTAACGATCGTCTTAGATAGTAAAGTAATTCAAAACGCTAATATTAAAAGCCGTATCGCAAAATCCGGTGTGATCGAAAGTGGCGCAACGCCATTTGATATCAATTACGTTATGGGAGTCGTCAACCTCCTCAAGGGGGGAAGTCTTCCCACCGAACCGGTTTTGATCTCTGAATCGCAAATTGGCTCACTGATCAGTCAAGAATCGATCAAGACTGGTTTAACCGCTGTGAGTGTCGCCTTGGCGATCGTCCTCGTCTTCATGTTGCTTTACTACATGACAGGAGGAATTGTCGCGATTATCGCTTTGAGCCTTAACTTGGTGTTGATTTTTGCCTACGTGGTGATTTTCAGGCAAACCCTGACCCTCCCCGGAATTGCCGGGGTGATCTTAACCATCGGTATGGCTGTGGATGCGAACATCCTCATCTTTGAGCACGTTCGGGAAGAGATCAACAAAGGCAAGGCATTAGCTGCCGCTCTCGGTGCCGGTTATAAACGTGCGTTCTGGGTCATCTTTGACTCGAACCTCACCACCTTGATCACGGGTATTATTCTCTTCCAATTCGGAACGGGTCCCATCAAGGGATTCGCGATCACCTTGATCGCCGGTATCCTCGCGAGTTTCTTCACTGCCGTCTTCGTCACTCGTCTGGTCCTAAGCTTCCTCTTGAACCGAGGAATCTTAAAGTCCTTCTCGATGCTGAATCTTATCGGCGTTCCCAAAATTAAGTTTCAAAGCAAGCGTAAGGCGATGTTGACCTTATCGTGTGTTTTGATCATCGCTTGTTGGGTGATCGTCATTTTCCGCGGAGAAGAAAACTACGGAATCGACTTCCGGGGTGGAACGAAGGTTTCTGTCAGTACTTCTCAGCCCATCGAGCAAAGTACTTTAGAAGAAGCGATCCAACAGAAAAAGGCTCAATCGCCGGCTAACCAAGCTCTCTTGAATGACGTCGCGGTTCAAGCGCTCGGAGAAGCTACCCCTCCAGGTAGCAATAAATACACTCGATTCTCCATTTTGGTTCGAAGTAAAGAACTCACCAATGTGGCCGATGCTCAAGAAAATACTCCCGCTCCGACACCCCCTCAGCCTACGACTCCTGAAGGAGAAGAAAAGCCTTCTGAGGAAGCAGAGGTTTCGGATGTCCAAAAGAGTATTCAAGCAGCTCGGGAAGAGCAAGCCGCAGAGTCTGCGAATCGCGCAGCGGTAACTCGGCTGATCAAAGAGATTCTCGCCGAAAAAGGGCTCCTTCTTCCCAATCCATTTCCTCCGGTCGATCCTAATCTTCCCACTGGAGGACGAGGTACTTGGGTGACTTCAGCCCCGGGTGAAGCCTTTAAGATTCGAGTGAATCTCTTGGATATCCAAGGCGATGAATCGGGTAAACCTCCCTTGGAGCGCATTCAGGATTTGTTGAATGCTCATTTGGCGTATTCCTTTAAAAGTGAGGCTGGAGCCGAAGGCGTTGCTAATCCTTTCACTGGAATCACGGCAACCATCAGCCAAGTTGGCGCTACTCAAACCCTCCAGGGTACAGAGGGAGCTCAAGGACGAACTCTGACCACCGCTGATGTTCTCACCAGTGGTTTTGTTCCTGCTGATCCTGAGATCGCCGATGTCGCGAGCGCCCCAACGAAGGTTGAGTTGGAAAACCAAATCATCGGCTTCTTCGGGAAGCAAGAAGTTCAAAGCGGAGTCTTTGACAACCTTCCCAATAACCCCTTCGAACTTTCAGAGCCTTTCCCCGAAATCGTTTCAATCGGTTCAAGGGTGGCGAATAACCTTCACCAACAAGCCTTCATCGCATTCTTTATTGCGGTGATTGCGATTATCTTCTACTTATCACTCCGATTCGAATTGGCCTTCGGATTGGGAGCGATTACCGCTCTCGTTCACGATGTCTTGGTCGCAATCGGAATTTTAGCAGTGGTCGACTTGATTACTGGAAACTCTTATAGCTTCAAGATCAACCTGCCTGAAGTGGCGGCTCTCTTGACGATCATCGGTTACTCGGTTAATGACACCATCGTCGTCTTCGATCGTATTCGCGAGAACCTGCGTGAATCGAAGAAGACCGATGACTTCCAGGCGATCGTCGACAAGAGTATCAATCAAACTCTCTCCCGTACGGTTTGGACTTCAATTACGACCGCGATCGTGATTTTAGCCCTCTTGATCTTCGGTGGAGACTCGATCCGAGGGTTCGCTCTTACCTTCTTGGTCGGTTTGATCACTGGTACTTACAGTTCAATCTTCGTTGCAAGTCCATCGTTGATGTACTTCCGCAAGCGAGCGATCGCTCGTCGAGAAAGAATCAAAGCCGAGCTTCAAGCTCAGTCTTAATTCTTAAGAAGCTCACTTGAAGACATAAAGTGAGTTTTGGATCGAACTGAAAACGCCGGAATGCTTGTTAGCATTCGGGCGTTTTTCTGTAAATATGGTCGCCGCAGTTGTCGTCCCGCTCCGAGGTTGTGAATTTTTGCGAAATACATTAGTAAGCCCGGAGCGTAAGCGACGGGATACGTCATCGCGATGAATCCGCATCGGTACGTCCTTAGGGATAGCTAAAGTATTTAATTCCCACCCACGAAATACCTTGGCATTGTCCCGTCGCTTACGCTCCGGGCTTATTAATATTGGTGCTTATTTTTTTGTTCTGAATTTAGATTCCATAGGAATCTAACAATTCAAAACCTCGCCGCAGGGGCGGCTCCTAACTACGGTTAATCGTTTTGATCTTTTTAAATTCCTTCAATCGAGTGATCGCAGACTTTTAATTCAATTGATAATTGTCGCCCTTACAGGGCTCGGCTCTGTATGCGTTCCCAACCCCGGGCGACGCTGCGCTCTGCCCCGGGTTATGAAGTCGCGGGTTTTCAGCCCTTGGTTCAATTGTAGTCTTCAACCTTAAAGTGGTAGCAAAGGTAGTCGCCTCGTTCCGCAGTTGTGAATTTTTAACACTTCTAATTTAACTAGCCCGAAGCGCTAGCGAGGGGTTCTTCCCTCGCTAGCGCTTCGGGCTAGTTAAGGCCACGTTTTATGCCATAAACCAAAATGCGAAGTAATGAGATTCAACAAAATTCAATTAGGAGCTTGACCTTCTCTTCGTGCAGCATTCTAATGACACCGGAAACATTGTGAAGAGTTTAAAGTTTTCCGACCTTATAGCCTCAATTTAGTAGGTCAAATTAGTAAGTACAGCCTATTTCACGTTATTGACACTCTGTCGATCAACTGCATCGATGGCATGTCATGAACGATTTGAAATTCCATGTAATGAGAATTTCAGTTCACAGTTGGTGAGGAATCCAAGCTGTGAGTGAACTTTGTATCTGTAATTCCTTAGTTATGCAGAAAAATGTTCACTTGAAATAGCCCTCAAGGGCCTAGAGAACCCTTGAGTTGTCGGAAAGACTTTAAATAGAAGTGAAAAGAAGGGAGAGAATTCCATGGGAAATGGAATGGGAAACGGAGTCAAAGCCCTCCTCGTTGCTTTGCTCATCTTATCCGTCGTCATCATTGCGAAAGTCGTCCAAGATGACAGTGATCCCGCTAATGCTGAACCCAATAAAACATTAGCGAACGAGGGAAATGACCCCTCCAATAAAAACATCACCACCACACCTAAGCGAACTCACACGAACGCGAGTCCGAATAAATCTTCCATAAATAAGAATCAAGTTGTGGGACAGAAGAAAACCACCGCACAACTTAATCGTGAAGCCTACCAGCGAAGACAAGAAGAGTTGCGTAAGCAGAATGAGCAGCGACTCGCAGCTCAAAACAGAGCCAATCAAAACCGGGCTAATCAAAACCGGGCCAATCAAAATAATGGGCAAAACAATGGGTTCAATCTGAGGAACAATCGTCAAAATCAGGGGACTTCGCCTCAAGGGAACAATCCTCAAGGTCAAAACTCTATCGATAAGTCGAATGATGAAGACCGAGTGATCGCTCAAGCTAAACCTAAAGGCAATGTGATCACGATGGCGAAAGGGAATGAGATCAAGAAGGGCAACCAAAATGTCTATGAGGATCCTTTAGAGGGAACCCAGCTCTCAGGTCCTAACAAGAGTGGAAAAGGGAAAATTAATAACCATTCCAACATCAATACCAATCAGAATCCAAGACAGGGTTATAAGCCATCTCACTCCAACCTGGATAACTTGGCTCAGCAAGCTGGTAACAAAAATAATCAGGGTACAATTCCTAAGTTGACGAATAATGGGTCGACTCCTGGATTTAACAAACCCATCGGGAACACTCCTAATAAGCAAAAGATCGCCGGACAAAATCAAGGTACTCGAAATCAGGGAGCAAAGGCCAATAATTCAAGCACCTTACCTTTCCCTCGAGTTCACGTTGTCCAATCAGGGGATAGCTTCTGGAGGATCGCTGAAAAGTATTACGGTGAGGTCGGAGCCAAGTACTACAAAAATATTCAACGAGCAAACCCCGGGAAGAAAATGATTCCAGGTGTCAAAGTTACCGTTCCTGCTCCTCCGGTGAAGCTCACAGCGACGAAGAAGATCGTTAAGGATCCAAAAAAGACAGTCAGCAAGAAGACTAACAATAAAACCGTCATCAACGCGAAACTGTCGAAAGACGGACGGCACTATCTTCACAAAGTCGTCAAAGGGGACACCCTAAGTGGGCTGTCGCTTAAGTATTATAAAAATCCTCGTAACTACGGGCCGATCGTTGACGCTAATCCAGAGCTTCGAGTGTTCAATTTACAGATTGGACAAACGGTGAAGATACCGAGGAAATAGGCAGCAATCTCCATTTCCAATTAGCTTTTTAATTTTCTGTAAGCCCTTCCCACTCTCTCCCGGGAAGGGCTTTTTTCATGTTTACATTTCAAGCCCGAAGCGTGAGCGAGGGTTGGCAGCCAGGAGTGCCGATGGCGACGCTCTTGCTGAAAATGAATTCTCATCGATTCAAAGATTAGAGGACTGTAAGTAAAAGCTATTAGATTCGGGCTAAGCGAAGCGCTAGTCCAGGCCTGGAGAGATCTAAGTCCCGTCGTTTACGCGCCGGGCTGATTAAGGGATAGAGTGCTTTTAATTCATCTAAGGTCGGTTGGTGTATACGAATTGAAGCATTCCCAATCTTCGTAGGCATTTCTGGCTTGGAATGGATTTAAATGATCGCATTCCTCGGGTTGATCTTCTTGTGTATTTGGAGGGCGTTGCTGTTGCGATAGTTGACCGGAACTCCGGTGAAGGTCGGTTCCTCGCCCACCTTGAGAAGCAGTTCCGACCTCGTGTTCTTCTGAAGGTCGATGATGTCACCCGGTTGCAAGGCAAGCATATCCGCTAAGCTGATATCGACCTCAGCCAGAATGGCGGACATTTCAATTTTCGCCTTGATGATATTGTCGAAGAGATCGATTTGTTCTTTGCCCGCAGAATCGAAATCATTGACGGAGAACCAATTCGTCTGAGTGAAATCTTCGATGACGGGTTTGATAACTTTAAAGGGAATACAAAGATTAACTAAGCCTGAGTTGTCTCCCATCTTCACCTCGAAGCTCATCAAAATCACGGGTTCATTGGGGGCGACGATTTGCATGAGCATCGGATTCGTTTCATTTTCTTCAATCCGAAAATCAACGTTAATAATCGTGCTCCAACTCTCTTCGAGTTGGTCGAGAATCCGGCCCAAAATCGTATTGATCAGCGAAGTTTCAATCGTAGTGAAGGGGCGTTCGATAAGTTGCCCTTGGGTATTTGAGGCTCCACCTAGTAAACGATCGATAAAGGGGTAGATAATCGAAGGGTTCATCTCCAAGACGAGGTTGCCTTGTAGGGGACTACAGGACAAGCTGTAAATAATGGTCGGAGAAGGGACCGACATCGTGAATTCACTGTAGGTGAATTGCTCGACGGAGATGAGGCGAAAATCGATGACAGTTCTTAGGTAACCAGAGAGTGAAGCGGATACGTTTCTCGCGAAGGTGTCGTGTAAGACTTCAAGGGCGCTAGCTTGGCCGGTCGTGACTCGCTCGGGCCTCTTAAAGTCAAACATGTAAACATTGTCGATGGAAGCAACGTTATACCCTTTGGAGTCGTCGAGGAAATCGGGCTTCGCACTAACCGTCCCACCCTGAGATTCTGGGGTCTCGACACTTTCGGTCCCCTCGGTCTGGACCATATCCAGGAGAGCATCGAGTTCATTCTGATTTAAGACCTTTGGCATGATGACGTTCCGTTTCGACCGAGTAGATTCCGTTCGAATTGATATGAAGATTCTTCAGGGAGATGTTCGCCTATTTGTTAGGTATCTTCGACCGATGAGGGGGGGAAACTTCGGTCCAGTTAGAAAGTGGGGCGATAATGTGATAATCCGGTAATTAAGGTGGTAGGCACAAAGTAGTCCGTACGATCCGAGGTTGTGAATTTATTCGATATACGTTAGTAAGCCCGGAGCGTAAGCGACGGGATACGTCATCGCGATGTCTCCGCATCGTTATGTCCTTAGGGA
>JANQLS010000038.1 GCA_028280485.1 Planctomycetota bacterium | reverse complement strand
CGTAGGCTCGTAGAGCCTATGTTTAGCGGAGTACAGACAATTCGAAGAATTGTCGAAACGGTTGAAACGCACTCCGAAGGAGTTTGTTTCAACAGAAACTAATTAGTATCGGATTGAGTGATTCACCCAAACGATAAGGCTTTGAACGTCGGTTACGTTTGAGCTTAATCAGATAGCTTCACTACACCGTTATTTAAGCGAGTTACCTAAGTATTGCGTTTTCGCTCCGATACGACTCGCGGAGCGAGCCTACTACTCCACCACAATCCTATTACTCAAAATCATATACTGCCTTCGTGAACCCACGTAACCTGAGGCCTTCTCTTGATACATGTTTTTGTATTTTCCGAAGATCGCTTCTAGCTCGTTTTTTTCGGTGAACTTATCTTTTCTTTTGTAGTACATGATTAAAAATTGCTCTTCAGGATGGCTTAAAAAAGCATCCAGCTCTTCTTGAGGCTTTAAGTTTTGAGCGAGTGGATCAAGCTTCTTCAAGATCTTGACCGGAGGCTTTTCTGCATAATATAAAATCCCGGCTCGCGGAGTACCGTAGATAGCATAAGGTTTATCTTTGATGGTTTCCTTCAGGGTTTGAGCAAAACCTCGACCTGATTTAACTACATTGAAATCGGAATAGAGAAAGGACCCCATAAAGAACG
Organism: Planctomycetota bacterium; assembly: GCA_028280485.1. Lineage (GTDB taxonomy): Bacteria > Planctomycetota > UBA8108 > UBA8108 > JACQVS01 > JANQLS01. Next base: position 11,034 of record JANQLS010000038.1, on the reverse strand, counting down.
TCCAACAGACGGCGACTGATATCCACGCCATTCCATCAAGGAGTTTATTCTTATTAAATTGACCCAAGCCCTTCCACGAGAAGAAAGCTGTTCCTAATGAACAAATGGCGAGGATGATCGCAGCCTTGTATCTAAAGCCATCGGTCATCAAATTTTTAATCGGACCTTCATCAGGAATTCCTGGTAACAAATTGACTAAAAGTAAAATCGAAGCGACGAAGCCTACTCCTGAAAGGGTGACAAAAATCCAAGGGAAGATTTTACTGACCCCAGCTCCTATATATCCCTCCCAGATAGACTCGCGCGACTTTTCGTAAATGCAATAAATCGTGAGTACGCAGAGTGGCGTCCACATCGGCAAGAGGTATTTCCCTTGCTTAGAAGAAATCAACGACAAGGTCACAAATGTAACCAACACCGCGAGCATGCTCAGCTTTACGGGGGTACGCTTAAAGTGCATGAAACCCGAGTAGATTGCCAAGGGAAGCCAAAGCGTCCACGGCAGAAAATCACCTAAGATGCTCTTAAAGTAATAGAAACCGTTTTGCTGATGGCTCGTCGCATCGAATAAACGATCTAAATGATGCTCACCGATATTTTCTGATACGAATCCATCCCCTTGAGCAAAGATCATGTAGACATACCAAGGGAGGACTAAAACAAGATAGAGGATAACTGAAGACCCCAATCGAGCTCGAATGAGTTCGATGAGCACTCCTTTGAATCCATGCTGAAACCAAAGAAACATGATTAGAGGCATGAAACAAAGGTAGGCGCCTAAGAGAGGACTTTTATAAAGCGACGCAAACGCTAACGACAAGGCACCAATGATTTTCCAAATCTTTGGATGTTTTTTATCCGTAAAAACAATCGCAAAACTAGTGAATGCCAGCACCACTCCGAAGGCAAAGGGTACGTCGGTTCGAAACCACGTGGCGTTTCCAAAATAAACGATACTCGTTCCGTGAATGAGGCACGATACCCATCCCACTTTTGCATTAAAGAAACGCTGCCCGAAGATAAACGTCACCCAGATTCCTAAGACCCCGAAGATGATGCTCGGCAATCGATAGGCGATATGGGGATCTAAAAGAAAGGCATTTTGAAAAAAGAGGCCACTCCAATAAATCAATGGAGGCTTCTCATTGTAAGGCTCGCCGCCCAGGGTGGGTTTCATCCAACTGCCCTTTTCAGAGTTCATCTCTTTACAGATTTGAGCGAACTCAATTTCTTCGGGCGACCAGAAGTCTCTCCCCCAGCAATTAAAGAAGTAAACTACCGCAAAGAGAGCGAGGGTTAAAAGTAGACGCCTATTTTTTAAGGGATGAATCGAAGAAGAACTCTCTTTCGGTGGAATCGCATCGGAAGCCTCATCCTTGGCGTTCTTCTCGTTCGTATCTCTACGAATTGGAGTCTTCGGTATGGGGGTGTTTTCACTTGGAGTCGTCATTTCGTGATTTTACCAGAATGGAATGGGAATTAGAAAGTGGTCGGCTCGTCCAAAGTAGTCGGCTCACCCCGTGAGCCGGGATGGAAAACCCATTCAACAAACTAATTAGGAGTCATCTCTACTAGGGTGGTCAAAATGTCTCGTAGGATAATTTTTACTATGAACATGTAACCCAAAAGGATATTCCCCGAAAATCCAATCCTCATTAACTAGCCCGAAGCGCTAGCGAGGGGATCTTTCCCTCGCTAGCGCTTCGGGCTAGTTAACTCTGAATTTTTATGTTTAATATGAATAAAGACGACTCGCGGAGCGAGCCTACTACTTAATCAGCTTATTCGCTTCTTTAAACGCCTGGTGCCCCGTCGAACGCCCGGGCAGTACGGGAAGCTGCTTCTTCGGTATCTGCTGACGGTGATTTGAAATGACATCCTTCAACTTGGAATCTCCAATTAAATTCTTCCACTCATGAGGATCTTGATTCAAGTCATAAAACTCTTCTGATCCATCACGATATTGAATGAACCGATACTGAGTCGTGCGAATCGAATAATTCCCGGGGCCAAAACTAGTGATCGCGGGGAACTGATCCCATTCCGTTTTTGGATCCTTCATAAGAGGAACTAAACTTTGCCCTTCTTGTTTTGCATCTTTGGGAAGCCCGGTCAATTCAAGCAAGGTGGGAAATATATCTAAGAGTTCAACAGGCCTATTCGATTTTTGCCCCGCTTTAAACCCAGGAGCCGAAATAATCATCGGTACTCGAGTCCCATCCTCCCAAAGCGTGCGTTTCGCCCAACGGTTTTTCTCACCCAGGTGAAATCCATGGTCGCTGAATAAAACAATGATCGTGTTTTTAGCGTGAGGGCTTTTATCCAATGCATCTAAAACCAAGCCCAAACAATGATCCGCAAACATCACCGAGGCAAAATAAGATTGAACAGCATGTTCCCACTGACCGGCTGATTTGACCCAAGAATGCTTAGGTGAAACATGCTTCTTATTCGTTAAATCGATCGCGTATTGGCTGATGTCTTTGAGATCATCATCTGAAACAAGAGGAAGCTTGATCTTGTCCCGCGGAAACATATCAAACCATTTCTTAGGCGCGAACATAGGCACGTGCGGTCGATAAAAACCCACTCCCATAAAAAAGGGCTTATCATACTCTCGCTTTAATTTATCGATCGCCCATTTCGCCCCCTTCATATCGGGCATCTTTTCATCGGAATCAGGGAACGCGCCCCAATCCCAAAGAGGATGACCATGAGGCTGAGAAATCTTCTTCTTCGGTCGAGGCCCAAACCCACCATTGCTTCCGCCATACTCTTGGAAGAACCGTCGATCACCTCCATGAAACAACTTCCCCACTGCCATCGTCGTGTAACCATTCGAAGCAAAAACCTCAGGTAACGTTTTCACTCCCTTCAAAACCGGCGCTTGCCTCAGATCAGGACTCAAAAAGTAAATCCCTGTAGAATGAGGATACCTCCCCGTCATCAGGCTCGCCCGCGAAGGATTACAAACCGGCGACTGACAATGCGCATTCGAAAACAGTGTGCCCCGCCGCGCCAAGCGATCAATATTTGGAGTCTTAGCCTGAGGGTGCCCCTCCAAGCATCCCACCCAATCGTTGAGATCATCGATAGAGACCATCAAGACGTTGGGTTTCTTTTGGGGGTGGGCGAAAGTAGTGCTACAAATTAAAAGTGGGATGGTAAGAACAAGGATTGAGAGTCGGAGGTTCATTGAGGATCTCATTGTTGTATAAATTGGTGAGTTCATTCCTTTTGGATAGCAGTCAGAATATAGCCTACGAGTTATTAACAATGCGTTTCAAGGATGTTTATAATAAATCTACCAACAGTCTTGAGATCTAATCCTTGATAATTCGAATCGATTCTTGGAAGTAACCCAGTTTAAACAGAGTTCAATGCCACATTTAAAAATTCAACTTCTACTCTTTTTTATTCTAATCACCTATTATTCAGCAGTCGGATTCGCCGAAACCAGGCCACCCAACATCCTTTTCATCATGTCGGATGATCACACCACCCAAGCCTTCGGGGTGTATGGAAGTCGCTTGTCGAAGCTGAATACAACGCCACACATCGATTCGCTTGCCAAAGAGGGAATGAGGTTTGATCGAGTTTATTGCAATAACTCGATTTGCACTCCGAGTCGTGCCAGCATCATCACCGGGCAATACCCACAGACGAACGGGGTATTGGATCTCTCAGGAAATATTCCACCTGAACGACAGTACTTGGCCATCGAAATGGGGAAGGCCGGTTATCAAACCGCAATGGTGGGAAAGTGGCATCTCAAAAAAGAGCCTGCTTCCTTTGAGTATTACTGCGTTCTTCCTGGCCAGGGAAAATATTTCAACCCTGTCTTCCGGGTTCAGGGTGATAAGCCATGGCCTCGAAATACGCTTCAAATGAAGGGCAAGCATTCTAGCGATGCCATAACGGATATCAGTATTGATTGGCTTAAAAGGAAAAGGGATCGAAAACGTCCTTTCTTCTTAATGCATCACTACAAAGCTCCTCACGACATGTTTGTGAATGCGAAGCGCTACGATAATTATTTAGCAGATGTGACCATTCCTGAACCAGATAACCTTCACGGACAACCCGCTAAAGGATTCGGATCAAAGGCTAGTCGTGGCTATGGTTCAGGTTTAGCGAAAGGACACGAGAGTTGGCGGCTGGGAAGAAAATTAGGAATCGACCAAAGCCTTAAAAATCCTGAGTACACTAAAGCTGTCTACCAAAAATATCTAAAGCGTTATCTAAGATGCGTTAAGGGTATCGATGACAATGTGAAACGCCTCATCGATTGCCTCAAAGAAACGAATGAACTCGATAATACCCTCATTATCTATACTGGGGACCAAGGCTTCTTCCTCGGCGAACACGACCTCATGGATAAACGTTGGATCTACGAGGAAGCCATGCGCATGCCGTTCATCGTTTACTATCCAAAAATGGTGAAAGCCGGAACGACCAATGATTGGTTGATCAGTAATACTGATTTTGCTCCCACCATCTTAGAAATGGCTGAAAGAAAGATTCCCAGCTACATGCAAGGAAGAAGTTTTCTTGGCGCTTTAAAAGGAGAATCCAAACCACAAGACTGGCGTAAAGCCCTTTACTATCGTTACTGGATGCACATGGCTCACAACCTTCGAGTTCCCGCTCACTTCGGTATTCGAACGGAACAATACAAATTAGCCTTCTTCTATGGTTGCAACCCAAATGGGAGTAACAAAACACCAGCTGGTTGGGAGCTCTATGATTTGAAGAAGGATCCGTTTGAAATGAAAAATGTGATTTCTGACTCTAATTACTCAAAGACACTGAATGATCTACAACAGCAACTTTGGGAAGTCCGGGAAGTATTGAAAGAAACAGATAAGAATTATCCCGAGATTCAGAAAATTATTAATCAATATAAATAAAGCAATAAAATCAGCTTTGGAATCCAATAGATTCCAAAGCTGATTTTGAATAGAAGCTACTAGTTACTTACGGGCAATCCACCTCACCCGGAGTCGGTGCCGGTCCGCCTACGAACATGAAGTCGAGGAGCATCTGGGCGTCGGAGCAATCTACAAATCCATCGGAATTCACATCGTAGATTCCTAAACAAGGGGGATCGTAACCTAAGTCGGGATCGATGACGGCGCCTTCACAGACATTGAAAGGAAATCTCCCATTGTCGTTGATTCTGGTGACACCAATCACTGAGAAGATGTTGTAAGTGTCACTGACATCGAGCTGCCCGTCGAAGTTGGTATCTCCCTTAAGGAAGGTGTTTTGACCTGATGGAACTGGAGGTGGTGGAGGAAGCCGATCGCTGCCTTCTTCGGGACATAAGACGTACAGATAGAAATCATAGACCTTTTGCTTCTCGTCTCCTTGGGAATCTGTCATCGTCAAGGTGATGGATTGAGATCCATTTTCAGCAGGAAAGAATTGAGTATTTACTGAATTGGGATCGGAGAAGGTTCCACTATCAGAAGACCATTCGACTACTTCATCGGTAATATCAACAATAGTATTCAACGCGCTGGTCAGTGACGCTTTCAAATCCACTTGAAATACATCATCGAGACATTGACTCCCCAGATGGGCAATTATAGGGGTGTATTGATAATTGAGTTCTGTATCCCGAATTTGGAAATCAGGTAGTTCTACACAAACTGCATTTAACCCATAAAGATTTCCACCAGGAATAGTTGGGCTTTCGAGGATTACAGCTTCAATGGCTTCGCTCGTCACTTCAAGAACTCCAGGCTCAACTTCCTTTAAGTAATAGTGCTGGGGACCTCCGAAATTAATCGCTAACCTTGAAGTTTCGGTTACTCCATTAGAGGTTAAAACGGGAAGGATAGTCTTATCCGCATTCGCAGCATGAGTGACACCGTAGTAATTTCCTGAATAGGTGACCCCGACAGTACCTAGATAGTAATTCACATCATCCCAAGTATCCGGTACTTCAAACTCACCACAAAAACAAGAAGCTGACATGAGTTGATCCCAGTTCCACCAACTGAAGTGATGGACCTCTCCACGTAAAACTAATTCTCCACTTTCATCTTGTGCAACATAACCTACACCTTCTTGTACCCAAAGATTGAGTTCTTCATTAAAATGCCACAGAGGAATTTGGTCGCCTTCATTAACTTTTCCCGCATAAAGTTCCGGCAAGGACATTTCAATAGTAGCCGGAGCATTTAAGTCATGAATGTATTCACCCGTTTCAAGGTCGGTGATATTCACTCCCAACATTCCGAAGCTTTCCAACAAAGCTTCATCCGCGAAACCGTTGTCTTCATTAGGATCGACTTGAGCCAACAAGGTATTACCGGGAGCGCCCGCCATATCTTTACCCGTTGGGTCTAAAAGAGTCACTTCAACTTGAACTGGACCTGTTGTGTTGATAGCTCCAGGAGGAATATTGATTTCACCTTTAAGATCACCGGGTGCTCGAACATCTAAAGAAAATCCCTCAGAAGGATCTTCAATTTCCTCAGTTAAATGAACGGGTAGCAGGGTGATACCTACTTGGTAGCTATTTTTATCTTCGCCGATAACAACTCTAGCTTGATTTGAAGAACGTCCTTCAAAATCCGCATGGAAAACAAGGAAACCCTCATCACTATCGCGATTTATTGAAACAGTAACTGAACCTTTATGGTCGGTTGAAAGAGTTTGATCCAAGAAGGTTACAGTGGCATCGGGGAGAGGTGCGCCCTCCACACCAAAGACATTGACTTCAATCTCAACCTGTAAACTTACTTGAGGACAGGAATTGTATTCCAAGCATTCAATTCCATCGGGAGTTTCATCGCTTCCGCAAACATTAAAAGGCGCGGGAGGAGCATCCGTTCCTCTAAAAATATAACCCAGTAAGTAAACGGTATCGCTGATGTCGACCCGACCATCGTCATTAGCATCACCCGAGTCCAAACAACTAAGCCGATAAGAACCTAAAATAGAGTACTCAATTACCAGTAGAGGATCCGTGATATCCACAACGTTGTTTCCATCGAGATCGCCCCGCCGGAAGTTGGATCCTTGAACATCTAAGGTGTGAAAGAAGAGGAAACAAAAGCAAATCAGCGAGCCTACCCCAAGGCCTTTGCGAGGAACGAGTAAATATTTCATGATATGATCCTTATAAAAAGGGGTTTTCATCAACGGCACGGAAAACGCTTTCGTGCTCGATGAGTCCCATGTGCTAGGAATCGATCGGATAACAATATTATTTTTAAAAAAGAAAGTTTGTTTGCTAAAGTATAAATGCGTCAATTGAACACTCAAAAATCGCTACAAAAATTGAGAACACTATGCATATATCCCGCCGTAAAGCCCTTTCTATTTTAGGTTCAACACTGGCAATTTCTAAATGGTCATCGCTATTAAAGGCCGATGAGAAGAATAAAGAGCAAATAGGACATATCGCCACAAACACGTATCCCTGGCTTACATTTGCCCGCCGGGAGAAAACGCCTTTTTCACTTTCAGATTCATTACGTGGTGAAATTTCAAAGGCAGGTCTTCAGGGGTATGAGCCTATCGTGAATCACCCAGATGAACTTAAAACTCTGGCTCGGAGTTTGAAAAAACACCGACTGGAAATGAAGTCTATTTATGTTAACAGTGTTCTACATGAGGTAAGTAAATCTAAGAAGAGTATCGAAGCTGTTTTGAAAATTGCATTAGAAGCAAAAAAATTAGGTACTCGCATTATAGTCACAAATCCATCTCCCATTCGTTGGGGAGGCGACGAAGATAAATCGGATTCACAGCTTCGCCATCAAGCTTTTGCCCTTGAACATTTGGGTAAAGAGTTAAAGAAAAATAATTTAGTTCTCGCCTATCACAACCATGATGCCGAACTCAGACAGGGCGGACGGGAGTTTCATCATATGTTGACTTCCACTGATCCAATTTACGTAAAATTTTGCTTAGACTCTCACTGGATATTTCGAGGTTGTGGCAACTCTGAGGTAGCCTTATTCGATGCAGTTAAAAACTACAGCGAAAGAATTGTTGAACTCCATCTCAGGCAGTCAAAAAAGGGTATCTGGACTGAATCCTTTTCAATGGATGGAGATATCAATTACGTCAATTTATTTAAATTCTTAAAAATGAAAAACATAATCCCTCATTTAGTGCTCGAGCAAGCAGTTGAAAAAGCATCTCCAAAAACATTAACAGCTACTGAAGCACATAAAATTGGACGCGATAATTTATTTAAATTTTTATCTCAAAAAAAATCAAAGGGCTGATCTAAATCTATCAACCCTCAGCCGGCGGTCCCATCACTTGTGGTGAAATGAGAATATCCACCCGGCGCCTCAAGTCTCGGACAACTTGGTTATCAATATCATTTCTGGCTACAACCCGGGAGCCGGCGGATTGAATTTCAATCCGTTTGGGATCGATGTCATTTCGAACTAAGTACTCACGAATCGATCGCGCGCGATTAAAGCCCAAGAAATATTCACCCTCCAAGTCGGATGCTTCTCCGGGCGCAGCGTGTCCGAGAATCACGATTTTGTATCTTCCCCCTTCAATTCCGGGGATGACATAGTCGTATAAAATCTTACGTCCCTCTTCTAAGAGCGACGCCTTACCTTCAGCAAAGTGAACAGAGCCTTTTAAAAGCAAGTGCAAGTTGTCACGAATCGTTCTAACGCTCGAGCTTTCACCTTCAGAAACCTTAACGGGATTCGAGCTCGTTCCTGCCTCACCGATGCTGTCAGGTTTTTCGAAGAGCTCTTTCATCATGCCATCGGGGCTCATTTCCATACGAGGCAAGGTATAACCAAAAATGGGTCGTTTTGAATTCAACTTAGCCTTGAAGGTTTGCACCAAATCATAAATACGCCCCGGCTCTTTGATCTCTGAAATGGAGAACAAGAGAATAAAGAAAGTGAGAAGCAAAGACATCATGTCTCCGAAGGTCACCAGCCATTCGGGGACTCCTTCCACCTCAAGAATTGGGCGCTTTTCTTTAGGCATAGCTTACTTAACCTTCTTCTCGTTTTTCAGGCAAGTACATGATCTCGACTCGATCATCCTTTTCGGGATCTTCCCAAAGCTCTTTTCGTGACGGGTTTGGATTTAAGTCTCCAAGGCTTCCTACTGTTATACGGTTGATGTCGAAGGTTTTAATCTTCCCGGCTAAGTGTCTCAAAGATTCATCTTTTTGCTGATTAGCTAAAGCTGAAAGATCACCTTTAGAACCTGACAAGAATTTCGCCACTTCCAAAGCGCGTAAATAACCCAAATGAAGATGATCATCACCGTCGGAATCACCATCTAATGGGCGACTCGAAGTGTGCCCGATGATTTTGATATCGGCATTAGGCCTTCTCCTTAGCCAACCCGCAACTTTCAACAAGGTGGGAATCGCCTCGGATCTCACCTCAGCTTTACCCGGAGCGAAAAGCACTTCGCCCGGAACCTCCACTAATTGATTGTTACGCTCATCGACCATCGCCGCGAAGCGATCTATTTTTTCGACTTTCTTTCTATGGGTACGAGTACGACCGGTCTGGCCTTGATTAGATGGAGGGCGTAATGAGTTTTCTAAGAACCCTTGAATTTTACTCAGAGTCACTTCGATAGGGTAGTAACCCAACTGCTTTACATCTTCAGGATCGAGATCAAAGTAAACCTGAAAACTCTTATAGACCTCTAATACCTTTTCACTCTTTTCCTCAGCCACCGAGAACAACAAGATAAAGAAAGTAAGAAGTAAAGACATCATGTCTGCAAAGGTCGCCATCCAATCTGGCGCCCCCACAATGACAATGATGGGTTTTAACTTCTTCTTTTTTGCCATCAGATATTAGTGATTATCCTTCGTCCTCAGAGGCTCGCAGTTTTGGAGGTAAGAATATCTTGAGCTTTTGCTCGACGACCCTTGGGCTATCTCCTGACTGAATCGCCATGACCCCATTGATGATGATTTCCATCTTCGTGGATTCGACTTTATCTTTTTTGTTCAGCTTATCTGCCAGTGGTAAACAAAAAACGTTTGCCAACAGCGCACCATAGAAAGTAGTAATAAGTGCCACCGCCATATTAGGAGCAATCTTCGACGGATCATCCAGCTCAGCAAGCATAAGAATCAAACCCACCAGGGTTCCGATCATGCCGTAAGCTGGTGCATACTTTCCCATCAAGTCAAAGATGGCACGGTGAATTTCATGCCGGCTTTGCATTTGCTCCATCTCGGCATTCAGAGTGTCGTAAATCACATCGGGATCAGAACCATCCACCGCCATTTGGATCCCTTTACCTAAGAACTCATCATCGATTTCTTCCATGGCTCCTTCCAAAGCCAAGATACCGTCACGACGAGCGATTTCAGAAAACTTCACCATACTTTCGATGAGCGCTTTTGGATCTGCCTTCTTATCCTTAAATGCTGATCCCAAAACCGCACCAATCTTAGCGAAAACCTTCATGGGAAGGCTCATCATGGTAGCTGCCATTCCTCCACCCACAACGATCATCAAAGATGGAGCATCAACGAAGTTGTTCAATCCATCTTTAATCGCGAAGAAGATGAGACCACCTGCTAACAGAAATCCTAAAAGACTAGAAATATCCATAGTTCATTCCTGAACAAAGTACAGTGAATCATTCAATTTAATTATGAAAATTGATCACCCAAGTTCAGCCAGCCCTCTTGCTAATGAATAGCCCAACGGTTGGTTCTAAACTCAATATCTATAAAGGGTGATTCCCCGAACTGGCTTCCCCAAACGAACTGCCATCGGAGATATCGCTTATTCCATATCTATCTTCGGTATTTATTAGCGATTTTGTTCAACTTCTATTAGGGAATGGTGGTTATGGGCCTAGTAGTAGGCTCGCTCAGAGAGTCGTGTTTCTGATAATTCATTTATCGGTCTGTAGTAGTAGGCTCGCTCCGCGAGTCGTACCGTAACAATAACGTATTAATTAGTTCCTGTTGATTAAACAGGAACTAAGCCGAGTTGGGATCAACTCGGCCGCGGACATTGGCTCGCAGAGCCTATGTTCAGCGGAGTGAAAGCA
>JANQLS010000171.1 GCA_028280485.1 Planctomycetota bacterium | reverse complement strand
TCGCCGTCCAAGATAGAAGTTAATACACCTTGAAGAATTCTGATTCAGCCACCGCATAAAATCACTCAGATTTTGATGCGGGTCGGTGACAATGAGATGATAGTGATTGCTCATAAAGCAAAAACCATGAATCTCGATATTAAACTTATTAGCTGGATGGATTAGACAAAAAAGCAGGATCTCATTGATCTCCTCTAATGGGACACAACGAAAAATTCCTTCAAAAGTTCTACGAGTGATGAAGTGAGTCCCATTGGGAAGTAGTCGACGCGGTTTCATCTGAAGCTCCTTACTAAATAAAAGATGAGATTCAGTCTGAACGCACCATCTCCAAGACCTGTATTAGGCTTTCTCAGGTGAGTTTGATTTGAATGGTTGGAGCTTCAGAAGCTATGAGGGAGGTAGATAAAGGTGGAATAAGCCCGTTAAGGACTCATGAGATTTTAGCTCCTTCGAAGGATTCTGCCATGAACTTGGGTAGAAAAGTTTTCGAATAATAATTCTAAATTAAGCATCTCAAATTCGGACGCTCAGTTTCTCTGTCTAATCTATCTTTTCTCTTTCCCCTTACCAGGTAAGGGATGGGGAGGGTGAATGAACATACCAGGTAAGGGAATGAGAGGGGGGATGGGTTACCAGGTAAGGGATGGGGAGGGATAAAAAAAGCTCTCATTAGAATTCATTAGAACTCTTCTGAGAGCTTTTAAATTAAGAAGCAGGAATCGAACTTAAGGTATTAATACTTAACGACGATTATGTGCTTCATTGACTTTTAAATTTCGACCTTGGAAATCATGACCATCGAGATTTTGAACGGCTTGAGAGATGTCGGACATCTCCACAAAACCAAAGCCGCGAGGTCTACCGGTTTCCCGATCAGAAATTAATTTTACAGAGAGGACTTCACCGTACTGGGCGAATAAATCTCTTATATCATCCTCCGTAGAGGTATAGGGAAGGTTCCCCACATAAATTTTTTGAGCCATATTGCTCAAACTCCAGAAAGAAAAGAAAGCCTGAATTGAATTCCAATTCAGAAGATAAAAATAAGACAACCCTCTCTATGGGGCACACGATTTTAATTTTCATTCAGGATAAACGCGGATGAAGAGGTGGGATATTTATTTCTTCATAATGATTGAATTTGTTTGGGAATCTTTAACAAACAAAGCCTTCCTGAATGTTGAATTTTAATACACCTTGTTAGGTTTTGTTCTAAGTGTGAATTACTTCTCAAGTTGTGCGTACCTGTAGTACACCTCTAAGCATAATATGCTCATTGCTGTAGAGTAGAGTCGCCCAGCCACTGAAGCACGCTTTCCGTGAGGATCCCAACTTCCGTACGCAGTGCTGTCTTCATCGAGGATTTGCTTTTCTAACAAAAATTTAGAAATCCACCCATTCCACTTATCCCAAGGTTCGCCTCCATTTTGAAAGAGGGCTAAGCCCGCATAGTACCAGTAGTAGAAATTCGAACCATCGTCGTAGAGAGGTTGCGGAGGGTTATTGAGAATAAAAAGAATGGAATGATCAGTATAATCCTTAATGACCTCTTTGACTTCGTCAGGATGCCCCAAGGAATCATTGATGACTTGTTGGCAAAACAAACCCTGGGCGGTCATCGCGCGAGACGTACGATTCGACCCTGGTTGGTATCTAAATTCACCTGGGCGATTATTAAACGTTGCCGTCGATAAATAGTACTGGGAAAGTTTCCAGCTCTTTTGGGGGACTTCTAATCCGCCAAGCTTCGCCGACTTTAATGCCATCAACATCCAACCGAACACACTCGTATCCGCATCCCGACTTCGGGGATAAGGGTTGTATCTCCACCCACCAGACTGTGGATTTTGCGAGGCCACTGTAAAATCGATCGCTTTCTGCGCGGCATCTTTTAAATCAGGGTCACGAGTAAACGCGTAGGCTTCACAAATCGCGAATGAAGCGATCGCGTGCATGTAAAGGTTTCCCCCGTTAGTTAAATCCCCATTACTGTCTTGAGCTTGAACGAGCCAAGCCAATCCCTTTTCCACATTCTTCTGGTACTTCCCAGCACTTAGATGGGATTCACCGTGACCTAAAAAGGCGAGCAAAGCCAAGCCCGTCGCAGCAGTATCTCCATTGCGAGCTTTATCTCTTCCCCCTCGACTGTCGAAGGGACCTCGGCCCGTCCAATCTCGATGTTGAAGATCACGCTTTGACACTTCTGATAAATGACGAGTGTAGTTATTAAGCGTCCAACGCCCGTCGGGACTTTGGTGCCGAGCTAACCAAACGAGCCCAGCTTCTACGGCTTTCTCTGTTTGCTCCGTTCCGCCTCCCTTACGCAAGGCTTCAGCTCGTCTTTCCTTGCTCCTCAGTTGATAGATTTTAGGAAGGAACACTTGGATGTCTTTCTTGGCTTCAGAACCAACGTTCTTCGCGAGATCGATGGCTTTGTCTTTAACTGAAGTCAGCGCTCCAACCTTGTTTTCTAAGTTGTGATTCTTATCGTTATCCGACTTTGAAGTGAGATCGGGTTGAGACGTTTCCTTTTGAATGGTGATGGAACCTAAGCCCTTCGTTCTCGTGGAGTTGTTGATGCGAGGGCTCTTCGTCCTGCGCCGCCTTCGAGTATTCAAGGTTACTCTCGGCTTTGTTGGAGGATTTGAAGATGACCCAACGTTCCTCGGACGCGACGAGTTCTGTGGAGATAACTCCGTCAGGGGTTGGGGGGATGGGGAAGTGCCCTTTGAAACATCAGCCGATGCCTGAGCAACCTCGATCTTTTCTTCATCAACTTCTTCAAGCGTTGTCGGGTTCGAAGGAACACTCGTAGACACTGAGGATGGATTTGTTGGAATTCTATTTTGTTGCTCGATGGAAATAGATGAAGAGCCCGTTGTCTTTGGTGAACTCACCGATCGATTTCGAGAGGCCTTTCTCGTTCGAGCAATTTTTAGCTTCCCAATCTTATTCTTGTTAGCGTTTTCATTCGGAGATTCAGAACCTTTCATCGGTACGGTTGAAATGGCCGTTTGTGGTTCTGTGTCCCGAAGGCTATTTTTTCCTACTTGAATGTTAGATTGATCATTGAGCGTTTCTTGTTGGAAGGGAGCCGGTTCCTGAGGATTCAGTTCTTGCCCCACCTTTGGGTTGCTCGGAGTGCTCGGAGTGCTCGGTTGAGTGGTTGTCAATTCGATCGAAGTCGTCTCTTCCAACGCTTGTGGAGTAGGCCGCGCTCTAGAGTTCTTATTGGTAGCTCTCGTCGTTCGAGTGGGTCTCACAGAAGCTTGACTACTTGGAGGGACGCTTTCTTCCTGAGCTTTTAACGGTTGTTGTGAAGTCAGTTCTCTTGGGTTGACTTCTTCAGTAGGAGATCGCGGGGCTGTTGTGGGATCGTTGGGAACGATCTCATCATTGGGATTTTGAAACTCCTGAACCGAAGTTGAGCTCGGGGGTGAAGGAATGTTCGCTTGGGCGATCTCGATGTCTTCAGTGGCAACAGGATCGGTCGACAATTCAAATTCTTTGAGCGGTCTCGGGCTCGGTCCGGGGTTGGGGGAAGTCAACCGCGGAGAAGTCGCGAGTTCGGGAAGTTCAGCGAGTTCAATTTCTTCCGCTTCAGCCTGTTGAATCGCGAGCCCAATCTCCTCTTCGGGGATTCCATCAAGGGAGACTTCAAATTCCTCAACCGGTTCTTCTTCCCTTTCGATAACGGCCAATAACACTCTTTGTACTTTGTGGCGATTCGCCCAAAGTCCCATCAAGAGGTGGATGAATAATGCCACTAATAGACATTTTGTCAGTAGGTTTAGAGTTCCAAAGCGTTTCCTTAGGAACCAAAGAAGAAGTAAACAAAGAAGTAGATAAAGCAGGAGGATCAATAATCCCGGAGGAATTTTGGCGATGAGATCTTTGATGTAATTCCAAAAATCTCCAAGGCTCAAATACGGGCCAAAATCATCGGTTGTCAAAAAGACTTCGCGAGAGGTTGCCGTGTAGATATCTTCTTGACCATTCGATTGGCGTGAAAAGTAAATTCGAAATCCGTCGTTTGACAGAGCGGGGTCTAATTCACTCTCAGAAGTATTTACGCGAGGGCCGAGGTTTTCGATGGCTCCCATTTCCTCGTCGAGAACTCGAACTCGATACAGATCGAAGTTTCCGTTTCCATTCGGACGATTGCTCGCGAAATAGAGATAATCTCGACCGGGTGAAACTGAAGTTGCGCCTTCTGCCCAGCCCGGCTGGTTGAGAGGGAACAAGGCTTGCGCCATTTCAAACTTTAACGGCTGCGCTTTTGTTTCTTCTGACTCGGCGGGAGGTGTTGCTTCATCTTGGGACCAGGTGGAATGAAAGATGTCGTAGTCCGTTGCATGGAGTCGGCTACGAATCGTCGCTTGCCAAGGGCGCCGAGAGAGGTCTTGGCCGGCTCTTCGGTCAGAAGTGAAGTAGAGAATATTTTTGTGAGGGGCGGGAGAAGGGCTGAATTCATTGTGAGCTGAATTGACAGAAGGGCCGAGCACTTGCGGTTCTTTCCAAGTGAATTGCCCATCCTCGGTGGTCTCTTTTTGACTCACCCAAATATCGTAGCCGCCTAGGCCTCCCTCTCGATTGGAGTAAAAGAAGAGCCACTGACCATCACCAGAAAATGCGGCACCTAACTCATCGGCTTCTGTGTTAATGGTCTTCAAGGGGCGCACGTCTCGCCATTTCCCTGCTCGTCGCTCAGCGATGAAGAGGTCAGCGTTTTCTGCGGGGCGCCCTCGGGTGAAGACCAACAGATCTCCATCAGGGCTAACTCGAGGTTCGTATTCGTCTAACTCGGGATCGTTGATGCTGTCTTCGAGGAGTTTCGGAGTCTCCCACAGAATTTTTCGTATGACCTTCTTTTCTTTTTGAACTTCGGTTCGAAGATCTTCACCGTCGGTATAGAAATCGATTTTTCGGTGAACAATAAAGGGAACAGCAATTAAGGCAAAAAAGAGCAAGCAACCGAGAATGAGGTATTTTCTTCGTTTGGCTGGTTTTTTGGATTTCGCTGTTCTGGTCATCGTTTATTCCTTCATATCCACAAGTTTTGTGACGATGTAGGGCCGTTGAATTCCGGCTCTTTCGATGGTTTCTAAAGCGATTGCCACATTGCCGTAGGCCGTGCGTTTATCGGCGCGAACTAAAACTTTGATGGGGCGCGGGGAGCGATCCTTCTCCGTTTTTAAGAACGTTTGGAGCTGAGTGTGTTGCATGGGGGATCCTTGGACCCTGAGCTCACCGCTCTCGATGACATTGACGATAATGTTGTCGTCGAGGGCGCGACTCAAACTCTTCGGCGTTCGATTTGTGGGAAGCAAGACGTCTTGCTCCCGTTCCTTTTCTGAAAAAGTGGTCGCGGTGAGGAAGAAGATGATCAACAGAAAGACGACATCGATCATCGGAGCCATGTTCATCTCCAACTCTTCTCGACTGCTCTGTATCTCAATCATCAGGCTGCCTCGCTCGAAGTCGTCTTAAAGTTATCGACGTACTTCTCTACGAGTTCATCGATGGCGTGAATGTAGTTATCGATTCTCGAATGAATCCAGTGGTAGGCCAGCATCGCAGGGATGGCAACCAAGAGGCCGGCTGCCGTAGTGATCAAGGCTTGGTAGATTCCCGGGGCGAGCGCTTGACCTGAGCCTAAGCCTTCGATGGCGACTTCTCTAAACGCCTGAATCATTCCAGTGACAGTTCCGAGCAGCCCCAACAAGGGAGCGATCCCGGCGATGACAACGAAGAGGCGAGTGAATTTCTTGAGCTTGAAAAATTCATGAGTCGCTTGCGTGTTGACGGCGTGAGCCAGTTCTTCTCGAGGTTCACTCAGCTTCTTTTCTGCGGTAACCAGGATGCGAGCTCCGATCGAGGGATGGCGATTGCAGATGGGTTCGATCTCTTGATTTGAGCCTGAAGTGCTTGATTTTAAATTTTCGATCTCTCGAGAAAGTCCTCGGGGCAAGACAACGCTTTTTCTCGTGCTGATCCAACGTTCTATGATGAAGGCTACCAAGATCACGCTACACAACCCGATGGGGATCATCAACGCTCCACCGGCGAATGCGAAGTCGAGGAGGGTTTCAGGATGTTCTTTACCCGCGGTGTTGGTGGTGGGTGGAGTTCCGCTCGACGAATTGGGAGTTTCAGTGTTTTCTGTGTTCCCATTACTGTTAGCCGAGTTATTCGGTGTCGGCGACGTGTTCGTCGAATTTGGAGTGGAGTTGTTATCGTTGTTTTGTCCTAAGCTCGTTCCTAAGAAGAGGACGAGGACTAATGATAGAGATCCCGACATGTACGCGAGTGAGCGCCAGGGGAACCGAATTTTAGGTGTTTTCTTAGTAGTTTGAGTTTGGATCATTTTTGAATCTCCTCGATTCGCCTGGCCGCAGCTTTTGCTTCGGTGCTTTTGGGAAATCTCGATTGAAGTTCTTTCCATTGTTTGATCGCCGTTTCTTTTTCTCCTGAAGCTTCGTAGGCGATTCCAGCAGAAAGTAATGCCCGTCGATACCACGGACGGTATTTACCCTCTAAGTCAAAATTGGCAGCTACAGTTAGAAATTCACGAGCGGCTTTTTTGTAATCTCCGGAGTCGAGATAACACTCACCGATATGAAATTGCGCCCTGGCCGCAACGGGTGCCCGAGATTTAAAGACGACCTTTTGGTAAGTTTCGACCGCTTCCTTCGTTTTATCTTGGAACTGAAGGGAGAAGCCTAATTGACAGGTGGCATCGTGGAGCAAATCGCCCTTTGGAAAACGCTTCACCATGGTTTTTAGAGTCTTCTCTGCGTCTTTGTACCGTCTCAATTTATGGAGGCACTCACCTAATCGAAGATAAGACTCTTCTAGTTGTTCGCTCGAGAGTAAATCGGGAGACTTGACTAAGCTCTCAAATGATTTTTGTGCTTGGATCATGTCACCTGAAAGTTGCCAAGAACGAGCCGCTCTAAAGCTGGCATCGGGTAAAAATCCTTCGGATGAAAATGAACTCGTACGATCGAAAAGTTGGGCTGCGGATCGGTAGCTTTTTGCTTCGAAGTCTAATAAGCCGATCACATACCAGGCGCGAGCGGAGCTTGCGATTTGATTCTCTTCGAGACCTTTTGGATTCTGAGTTCTAAATGGATCGAGAAGAGTCTTCGCTTCGGCTAATTCTTTTTCGTTGAAGAGGCGTTCAGCGAGTTCGACTCTGGAGTCCAAGGCAAAGTCGCTTGAAGGGTAATTTTTTAAGAGCATAGTGTAGAAGCCTTTCATCTTCAGGAAGGCTGATTTTCTTCTCTTGGGATCTTTTGTTGCTTCCGTTAGCGAAGCCTGCGCCCAGGCTGAGAGGTAGAGGGCTTCATCTCCTCCTTCCACCCTTTTATTCCCTGAGATGAGAGGGGCCAAAACTTGGAGAACTTCGCTCGGATTTTGATCATCGAGTTCTAATGAAGCGAGCTCCAAGCGCAGTTCGCTGGTGTAAGCAGAAGTGGGGTACTGATCGATAAAGTTTTTAAGTGTCTTCTTGGCCTGAGAGGATCCCAGCTCTGACAGTGTGCTGGCGTACTCGTAGTGGGCTTCGATGAGAAGTTGTTGATCTGTCACGCTTCTCATCGCTTTGGTGAGAGCCGCTTGAATGTGAGGTAAGGCTTTTTCCGGTTTGGAATCAGCCCTTTCGATCATCGCTACCTGGAGTAAAGCTCTTACCGCGATGTTGGGTTCCTTAGAAAGTTTGGCACTCGCCAAGTAGGCTGACTTAGCTGAGCTTAATTCATTCGTTTTTAAGCAGGCATTCGCCAATTCAAATTGAATTCGCCCGGCTAATTGATGCTGAGAAGATTTTTTCAGCCACTCTTTGAACCATTTCTGAGAGTCTTCAGGGCGCTCCAATTTTTGGTAACAGAGCCCCAAGTGAAGTTTTGAGGTGAGTTGAAGTTTGGAGTGCTGTTCGTATTCAGGTGTATTGCGACTTGGTGATCGCTGACTCAAGAATGTGGTGTAGTGTTGAATCGCCTTTGCTAAACCAGCTTTGACCTGATCTGAAAGATTTGTAGAATTCGCCTTGAGGTGTTCCTGGGTGAGCGCATCGGCTAAGTAAAAAGATAAATCAGTGGGTTTGTAGGCTCGTGCAGAAACTAAGGATTGAAGGTGCCGATAAGCATCCAAATATTTCCCGAGTTGGTAATAAGCCAAACCGGCGAGGTAGATGAATTCTTCTTTTTCTTTTTGAGAAGCAGCCAAAGCGGATGCTTTGAGGTAAAAGCCAGGAGCTGCTTCTTTCTCCTTAGAAGAACCGAGAGAGTTCTGTCCGCTTAAGCGGAGGATCTCAACCTTGAACCTCCCACTCTGGCCGTAAGCTTCGAGGTATTGCTCATTCGCTTGTTGACTCATCTGAGCATTCCCGGCTTGAGAATAAGCCAAGGCCGATTTGTAGAGAGCTTCTTCGGCGAGTGAGGGGATTTGATTGCGGTGGAGTTTGAAGACGTTTTGGAATTCTTGAGCTGCAGACAAAACAGAATTCTTTTGGGCGAGCAGCGCCTCGGCTTTCCAGTACCGGGCTCGAGCGTGGAGGTCAGATTTGTTCGACGTCGTCGAAATTAAATTCGTTAGTATTTTTACAGACTGATCTAGTTCAGGAGGATCGATCAGAATCAGGCTTTGCCCAAGTCGCAATTTGGCTTGAAGGATCAAGAGGGGGTCGATGGTTAACTCTCTTGCTTCGATCAATCCTGTGGCTAAATTCTTCTTGGCTTGGGAGTAATCTTTTAAATCGAAATCGCACAATCCTTCATAGACCTTGGCTTGAACGGTTAAGCTCGTCTTTTTGGCATTTTTAAAAAGCTTTGCTAATTCTGATTTTGCTAACTTGAGGGAAGTTGCCGTCCCTTCTCTTCGGAAGGAGAGGCCGCGGTAATAGCGAGCTTCTTCCACCCGGGCCGAATTGAGTTGAATCAAGCGATCAAAACGGGTTCGGGCTTTCTTGAAAGCCTGGGATTGAATTTCGAGTCGGCCTAAAAGATATAAACTTTCGGGTAAGGTATCTTCAGTTGTAGAAGCGACGGATATGTAATCTTCAAGAAGGCGGATCACTTCGAGGCGATCGGTGGGAGACGGAGGAGCGATCGATTGTAAGATTTGATATTTAGAGAGCGCTAGAAAATAGAGTCCCCTTGAATAGGACGAGAGATTTTTGAGGGTGTTTTTCCTTTGAGCTAAGGGGAGGAGCACTCGGTAGGCCAGTTGAAATTCCTCTGAGCGGTAATGGGCTTCACCCTGAGAGCTCACCGTTAAAATAAAGAGGTCTAATAGTTTTTTCTTCTGGGCTTCACTCGCTGAGGACGGTAATTTTTCTATATTTTTACTTCTGGCTTTGGCGGACTTTTCATAGCTCGAAGCAGCTTGCTTAAAAAGCGAAATCTGAGTTTTCTTATTCTTAAGATTCTTAGATTCGGCTAATTTCTCGGCGCTTCTTCCCGCGTAAAAGTGGGCATCGGCAATCCAGGGTTTCGAGGTATCTCCAGTCGATTGATTGAGCTCTTTGATGGCTTCGGCGTGCTTGTCGGTTCGGTGGAGACTGTACCCCTTGGCAAACCTGGCTTCTAAAGTGTTCTTGTGTCGAGGGAACTTTTTGATGAAAGAATCAAAAGCATCTGCGGCCTCGGACCAACTCCCTTGCTTGTACAGTCGACTCGCGGTGTTGAAGAGAAGATTGGCTTGAAAGTTATCGTCGTCTAACGATTGTGCCCATTCAACTGGCGAAAGGGTGATGATAAATGCAAGCAAAGATGCATATCGCCATTTGCCTGAAAAGTTTGGGAACATAGGGATTTCCCCTTTCTTTTCAAATTCATTCTTAACTGGGTCCCTGGGGACCTGATTGAACTTGCAAGCTAGGACAGCCAGCACTAAAGATCGTCGCTGTTAGAACGACGAGCGCGGAGGGAACTGATTTTAAAACCAAGCCGTGATTAAGCTTTGGGGAGCATTCAATTCAAGGTTTAAAAGGTTTGGGAGATCCTTTGAAACCGTCGTTTATCTCGAGACCTTCCTTCAATTTAATATTCACATTTTGAGCTGAATATAAATGGCTCAAGCTGTTTTAAACTGAAGGGGATAAACCCCCGGTTGATGATGAATTGAAACCGTTTGCTTCTTCCTTTTCAGCTTCCCAACCGTAATGAACTTCAATTGGCGCTCTGGTAAAGAGAGCTTTTGTTCATCGCCAGTATTCTAAACAATTCGAGGAATTGTTGGGATGGTTAAAACGAACTCCAGCGGAGATTGTTTTGTTAGACCTACTGATGCTGAGACCTGAAGCAAGTCCCGAAGGTGCTCGTTTCAACAGAAATATGTCTGCATCTCAGCGTTGAACCCGTGCGAGGTTTCAGTTTGTTTCTCCAGGCTTTCCCAGATTTCTCTTCTTAAGGGTCAACTCTCGTTGAGGGATTGAAGAGGAGGTTGGAGAAATTGAAAGGCATGAAAAATTGAATAATTTCAATCACGATAGACGAAGCATCAAGCCGGGTCAAGCACTGGAAATAAGAAAGAAAAACTTAAAAGTTTTTGAAAGGATTCGCTAGGTGCTGGCGTCTATTCGGAGGGGAATTTCTAAGTAGGGTGGGTGGAGCACCGCTCTTAAAACACTCTTAAGATGAGTTCTAACGATTCATATTTAAGCTTGGTAAAACTTTAGCTCGGCCTCTTGATGCATTAAACACCTGATCTAAATCGTTAACTTGCCCGGAGAGGTTGTGAATTTTTAAGACCTCCAACTTAACTAGCCCGAAGCGCTAGCGAGGGGCCGGAATGAAAACCTTGGCCCCTCGCTAGCGCTTCGGGCTAGTTAAGGCCTTAGTTCTACTAGAATGGAATCCGACTCTGACTAAGTCGGAGAAAAAACTCAGAACAAAGAATTAAACACCAATATTAATAAGCCCGGAGCGTAAGCGACGGGACAATGCTAAAGTATTTCGTGGGTGGGAATTAAATGCCTGGGTTATCCCTAAGGACGTACCGATGCGGATTCATCGCGATGACGTATCCCGTCGCTTACGCTCC
>JANQLS010000164.1 GCA_028280485.1 Planctomycetota bacterium | reverse complement strand
TGCCTTTTGATGACATGTTTCAAAATCACTTTATTTATCAGCGTGCTTCCGATGGTAAGTGGTTTTTCATTCCTTGGGATCTCGATCGAAACTTTGGTGAATGGCAAGGCGCGAATTCATCGATCTTCATGGGAGTTCAGGGGGACGCCAGTAATCGATCGGGTTGGTGGAATTATATGAAAGATGGCTTTTTAAAAGCTTTCCGTACCGAGTACGAAGACCACCTTCTTCTTCTCAATAATACGATTTTACATCCTGACAATGTCGCCATGCTCGTTGATGAGTTTGCTGCAAAGGCTGATTTTGATGAAGCGGCGGCATCGCCCGCCGGAACGGGTTGTAGTTATTCCGGGCGGGTATCTTCCTTTAAATCTTTTGCGAATCAACGTTTTACACGAGTCAATACTTTAATCGCAGGAGTCGAAGTCGATGCCGGTCCCGATATTCTGATCTTCGAAGGGGGAATTGCTCAGTTCGACGCTTCAGAAACCACCCCTGAACCCAGTGAAGACGTCGTCTATTCCTGGTCGAATGGTATGGAAGGGGTGACTCCTTCCTTGAAGTACGAGGAACCAGGGTTGTACACGGTTGTCTTGACCGTCACTTCAAGGGGAGTTGATTTTACCGATGAAGTCATCGTTGAAGTGATCGACATTCCTGATCAGGTTCACTTAGAGAAGAATGGTGAAGTCGTGCTCGAAGCTGAAAGTTACTTCGAAGATGTCCGCCGAGATAGCGATCGCACTTGGTGGGTGCATTCTCAAGAACAGCCAAACTTTTCGGGCGAAGATTACATGCACGCTCATGAAGAGATTCGAAAATCATTCACCTCACGCTACGTGGGTATTGCTCCTGAGCTTCGTTATGCTATTCACTTTGAAACACCTGGAGTTTACCGGGTCTGGTTACGAGGTTACGTTTTTTCCACGAGGAATGATTCTTTCCACGTGAATTTTAATGGCGGAGCTCGGTCCTCAAGGTGGGCTCAACAGTTTGAGGTGGACGATACCGGGTTCACCTGGAGTGGCGACACCTCTCGTGAAGGCCCTCAATTACTTACGGTTGAAGAGCCGGGAGTCAAACTTTTCAGTGTCTGGTTAAAGGAAAGTACTTCATCCGTCGACAAGATCGTTTTGACCCAGGATGTTGAGAAGATCATCACCGGTTTAGGCCCCGATGAAAGTCCTCGGGGTGTACCTGGTGCGGCTCCCAATGCCTTCATTCGCGGAGACATCAATGGTTCAAAGACATTAGACATTTCAGATTGTATCGGCATCCTCCTTTACATGTTCCAAGGTGCACAAAATGTCTCCTGTGAAGATCACGCTGACTTCGATGACAATGGGAATGTGGAGATCGCTGATAGTATCAGCCTTATTCGTTACTTGTTCTTAAAGGGTGAGGCTCCTCCCGAGCCCTTCCCCAATCCAGGAACAGATCCCACTCCCGACGCCAATACCTGTGGGGATGCTCAGCCAGGAGTTTAGCCATTTCAAGCCCTCGTGTAAGCGAGGGATGGCAAACAGTGGCGTAAATGGATTTGAGCGAATCGGGAAACCAAGTTTCGCACAGAACTGAAATTCAAAACGAATCTAGGTTTTTTATCAAACGTGAGCACTCGCTAACGCTTCGCGCTTGAAATGATGGATGCGATTTCAAGCCCTCGTGTAAACGAGGGATGGCAGACAGAAACGTAGATAGAATCGATTAAATCGATTCTGACTGAGTTCAATTTCAGATTGCGCTGACGCCCAAAATTATCTAGCCCGAAGCGCTAGCGAGGGGTCGGAATGAAAACCCTGACCCCTCGCTAGCGCTTCGGGCTAGTTAAGGTCGTACCTCTATTAGAATGGGATACACAACCTCAGAAGAAAGTGCCGCCAGGGTCAACGAGGGACAGCTATCAATTACGTTGATGACAAAGATTCCATCGAGGTGAGAGAATTCCTCTTAAATATGATATAGTGCAGCGCTGAGTACGAAATCTTCACGATGTGTACATCTATAAAGCTCTTTAATATTCTGAATTCTTTTCAATCTTTGCCAACTCAAAATTATGGATCCCAGTTTACTCGCCAAGGGTTTTGCTTGGTTTTTTGTTTTCATTATTTCGACTGTATTGCATGAAGCATCCCACGCCTATGTGGCAATGAAGTTCGGAGACCGGACTGCGCTTGAGGCGGGGCAAGTCACCCTCGATCCCACCCCACATATTAGAAGAGAGCCGTTTGGGATGATCTTGGCGCCTCTTCTGACGTTTTTTTTGAACGGATGGATGCTGGGCTGGGCGAGTGCTCCCTATGATCCTAATTGGGAACGACAGTTTCCA
>JANQLS010000022.1 GCA_028280485.1 Planctomycetota bacterium | reverse complement strand
GTTCCAGCAAATCTCCGATTTGCTTTCACTCCGCTAAACATAGGGTCTTCGCCCCTACGTTCGCGGCCGAGTTGATCCCAACTCGGCTTAGTTCCTGTTATTCAACAGGAACTAATTAAACCGACTAAGCCTCCCGATCATCCGTTCTGATGAATAAAAAATCCGGGAATGTAATTTGTGTTAAAAGGTCTGAGCATGTCCCGGATAAGGATTCGATCCTTTTCGATTCGTTATACTATTGTCGTATTTTTATCGCTGTTACTTGGTTTGCAAACAACTGTAAATTCTCAAGAAAACACGAACCTTCCTCGCGACGAGAGCGCTATTTTTTCCGGATCTGGAAATTGCTCTGATTGTCATACGAGTGATGGCGATGCTCTTGTAGATAGCCAAGGAAATGATCTTTCGATGCCTACCGACTGGCGTTCGACGATGATGGCGAACTCGGCTAAAGATCCCTACTGGCAAGCTCAGGTTGAAGCCGAAGTCTCACAGTTCCCCCATCTGTCAAACGTTATCGAATCCACCTGTACTCGCTGCCATACTCCGATGGGGCACAAGATGGCGACTCATAATGGAGCTGAATTTTATAGCTTGGCTGAAGCCCGCCGCGATCCTTTAGCCATGGATGGGGTGAGTTGCACGGTATGCCACCAAATTCAACCCGACAACTTAGGCTCGAAAGAAAGCTACTCGGGGAATTTTCTCATCGATGATTCAAGAATCATCTGGGGCCCCTACCCTGACCCTGTCAATCGCCCGATGGAATTAGTAGTCAATTACAAATCACAACTTGGATCCCACATCCGAAAGTCTGAACTCTGCGCTACTTGTCACACATTATTCACTAAATTTCTCGATGACGAGGGTGAGATCGCAGGAACGTTCCCAGAGCAAACTCCCTATTTAGAATGGAAGAACAGCATTTACAGTGAGAATGAAACCCATTGTCAAAACTGTCATATGCCAGCGGTAGATGAAGCCGTAAAAATCTCAAATGCACCACGATCCATCCCGGAAAGGAGTCCGTTTTCACGCCATATATTTGTGGGTGGAAATACATTAATGCTGAAAATGCTTCGTGACAATGGTGATGAGATCGGAGTCACCGCCACCACCGAGCAATTTAATACGACGATTGCCCACACTCGCGACCAACTTCAAAATCGAACAGCTTTATTAGAAGTGAAGCCGAGTTTACAAGCGGATCAAATGTTGCTGTCCGTTTCTGTTGAAAACCTTACTGGACACAAACTTCCAACTGGCTATCCCTCGCGAAGAATGTGGCTTCACGTAAGAGTAAGTAATTCAGAAGGGCAAACGGTATTTGAGTCTGGAAAGGTCAACTCAGAAGGGGAAATCGAAAATGTTGAATCCACTTTCCAAGCTCATCATGAGGTGATTCAGTCGGAACAACAAGTTCAGATTTATGAACCCATTCTCAAAAATATTAATGGTGAGCAAACTTTCACTCTTTTAAAAGCAGCTGGATATTTAAAAGATAATCGATTGCCTCCAAAAGGATTCCAAAGCGATCACCCGGAGTACACTCACACCTCGATCATCGGAAAAGCTCAGGAAGACTCAAATTTTAACCGAGAGGGAGAACTTGAAGGAACCGGAAAAGATAATGTTCTTTATATCATCGATACTTTGGGAAACACCGGGACATTAACCGTTCAGGTGGAATTGCTTTATCAAAGTATTGCTCCCAGTTATGCTCAACACCTTCGCGAACACTCCACCCCTGCGGTAGAAAAATTTTCGAGCTATTATGATAAGGCCGACAAAACCCCAGAAGTGCTTCAGAGTACAGAACTCCAAGTCCCCTTGAATCCAACCCATCCCTTCAAACGAGGGGATTCAAATGTGGACGGACAATTAAATCTTTCTGATACCATTTACACATTGGTCATTTTGTTTGCCCCTGAGGGAAACCAAGTCACCTGCTGGAACGCCTTAGATGCTAATGCTGATCTTGAGGTGGACATCACCGACGCGATCTACACCTTAGTTTACTTATTTCAAGGAGATAGCCCACCTCCAGAACCTTTTAACAATTGTGATTCTGATCTTAGCGGATTGCCCTGTGTTGAGTTTCCTCCCTGTGACGAATCGTAAATTCAATTAATCTGACAGATACGATTCAAGGAGAAGATTTAAGCTGCGTGAAGATTCTTCTAGTCATTTTCCACATTCACTGATGACAGGCTCGTTACATCTATCGATAAGTATTTGTAATGAACGAATGAAAGGAATTTCTATGAAGAATCGATTCTCTCTTCTACTTGTACTTCAGTTTATATTTATAACACTTAGCGTTAATGCCTCCATCTGGTACGACCCGAGTTTCGAAAAATTACTCTCGGAATCAGATTTGATTACAGTTGTCGAGGTCGTAGAGGGAGGAGAGTTCGAAGCTAAAGTTAAAGCAATCAGAACTCTAAAAGGCGTCCAGCCAAAAAAGCCATTTAAAGTTAACGGATTCAACAATCAAAACTGGCCCGCTGACGCTATCGAAGAACAAGCTTTTAAAAAGGGGCAAAAGTTCTTACTCTTTTTATATGGAGGTAGTCCTCCGGAAAATGACGATAAACCTTTGATTTTCACAATACCCACTCCCAGTACCGGTGATTACCCAATCATCAACGGGAAACTCCATGGAGGCTGGTTTAGAACCAGTTATCCCCATTCAGAACCCGGAGTACCATTAGAACTATCTTTATCTTTAATCAAAGCCGCTCTACCGAATACAGATCCAGCTGATGTGAAGCATGGCCGGAAACAATTGACTAAATTTCTCACCGCAGATTTCATTAAGTCCATTCCAATGGAAAGTGATGATGAGAAGGAAGATGCAGAGATCTACAAAAAGTCTCATTTAGCGGAGTGGCTGCTCTTTGCTCAGGGAGCATTCGGGGAGAAGAACTCTGCTGACGCCGTGTTTGAAGCCAGCAAGAGCCAAAATATTCTCGTTCAGATTAGTGCTGGGCGCGCCCTCAAATCGATTCCAGCTTCTCCCAGATCGCTTGAAGCACTGAAGAGGCTTCTACTAATTCCTGAAACCTTTGTCCAAGCAGAAGCAACCAGAACTCTCATTCAGGCAATGAGCCAACAACCACCAGGCTATCAACGTGAAGAGGTAATTAAGGTCATACATTCTGCACTAGAAACGTCGAGACCTGAAGATGGAAGATCTCGGCGCATTATGAATCCCATCCGAAATCAGTACGCATCAGGGAGGGAATTGATGATTACGGCACTCGATATTCTCAACTCGAAAGAATCCCAAAAAGAACTTATTAAGCTCCTTCGTTCGAAAGATCTCTATGAGGGAGTATTCATTGCTCTTTCTAAATATTTTCTCAAATACCCATCAAAAGAAGCTCGAGCTAAGATTCATGAGCTCTACCTCAAAGCCCCCGAAAGAATTCTCTATTTGTTTCATGAACATTATCTCTATAAAGAAAGAAGCCCAGAAACAATTGAAGTCATTTGTAAAAAATTGGTATCGATAGAAGAATTCTATTACTCAGCCGATGAGGTATTATTAAAACTGTCGCAAATAACAGACGCATCATCACGATTAAAGGAGGTGGTATACCAACTCATAAAGAAGCACCACAAGAGTGATGACGTTTATTTCTTGCTGGATTCTTGCTTTCTCTTCCCTTCTGAAAGAACTCTTAAACTTCTAAATTCGATGTCATCAAAAGTACTCGATGACGAAGGTCAGGAAGAATTAAAATATGTAAAATCGGCAATAGCCCTAAAACTTAATCCCCCAGCAGAAAAAAAGGAACTCATTGCTGAGATCCTTAATCTCATCAAGGTTACTGCAGATAAGAGTACCTTGTTTTATCGACTACTAGATTTTCTTGTAGAAATCACGCCTGAAGATTCAAAGTTGACGACCTGTGAGTCATTGAGGAAAATATATATTGAGTCTGAAAAATTGATGATATTTGACACCATTGAAAGACTCGGCGGAAAATTAAGCAAAGAAGAAAAAGAAAAGTTAGAAACTTACAAAGAATATGCTGGTTGAATCGATTCTTTCCTCTATCCGTGACAAGGATCAAAGCGCCTTTAGAGGTTATTTGAATTCCATTGAACCGAATCAACTCAATCAAAAGTTATCGATTCGATATACAAATTGGTTTTCTGGAATCGGGACAACCTTACTTCAATTGACATCATTTGTACGGCCAGAGTTTTCAAAACATCTTCTTGAACGAGGAGCCGTACTTGACCTCCATTCAGCTTGCGCATTAGGCGATTTTCCATCTGTTCAGCAAGTACTGAAGGAGCAACCAGAATCGATTCATAAAACCATCGACACTTACTATCCCGTTCAATTTGCTCTCAGTCACCCACCTATAGTTCAACTGTTGCTCGATAACGGAGTTGATCCCAATCAGAAAATAAGAAAAATGGCGTGGTTTGAATGGGAAGATCACGCCACCAAAGCTGAGATATCCGATTGGACTCTCATGCACATGGTTGCCTTAGGTCGTGGCTCAAATCCCCCTACCGAAACAGCTTCAGTTCTTTATCAGGGTGGAGCCGATCTTAAGGCCACGTCATCCCCCTTCGGGAATACTCCCATTCATCTTTCAGCTATTTACAATCGGCCTGAACTCATTCGCTGGTTCGTAGAAATGGGTTGTGAGGTGGATTCGCGATCGACAGATATAAATAAAAACTCTGCTGTATTTCAATTATTCGACACCGACCCTTTTAGCCCATTCTTTGAAACTCACACCAAAACCCCACTCATGTTGGCAGCAGGTGAAGGCCAGTTTGAAGCCGTGCAAACTTTACTCGATTTAGGTGCAGATGTTCATGTTACCGATAGCGCTGGTTTTACTCCCTTACATTATGCATGTGGTGCATTTTGGGGAGAACATGTTGATATTTTAATGCTTCTTCTGAAACACGGCTCAAGCCCTCAGCTGAGAAGCAAAGAGGGAATTAAGCCATTAGATTTAGCAATCAAAAGAGATTACGAAGAAATACAAAAAGTATTAACGAGTTAAAGTTAAATATAGAACATTCCACTTAACATAAATTATAAGACGAGGCCTGTGATTTGTGTGATCCCTCGCTAAAGCTTCGGGCTTGAGGGGCGATTGCTGCCTTCAATGAAATCATTAGCCAAGAGCTATCACACAACCCGCCAACATGCCTT
Organism: Planctomycetota bacterium; assembly: GCA_028280485.1. Classification (GTDB taxonomy): domain Bacteria; phylum Planctomycetota; class UBA8108; order UBA8108; family JACQVS01; genus JANQLS01. The sequence continues at coordinate 31,100 of JANQLS010000022.1, read as the reverse complement.
AATTGAGATACCAACCTACCAAGCCCGAAGCTTTAGCGAGGGATTTATTCGTCATAATAAACAATACCGTTTTTTAGGTGAGACCAACCCTAAAACACGTTTTCGCTTCGTACGGCTCGAAGATCGAGCCTACTACTAAGCTTTCATTTCAAGTCCGAAGTGTTAACGAGGGACAGAAGAAGGCGCGAACTTGATATTGAATGTCGTTAGATCTCAATCCTCACCCATTAAGTAGTTCCACCATTCCGCTTTTCAGATCGAAGTAAGACGAATCCAATAAAAAATAAAACGCCTCCCCCCACCAGGAACGGCAAACCCATATAAAGAAAACCCAGCCCGAATTCTCGATTTTCAGCCACACTGACATCCGCGAGAATCCCCATAAATCCGAGAGCAGCGAAGCCGACGAGAGGCAATGAGATCAAGAGGCTGAGTCCCGCCAGACCCAGTATTATGTATCTCAAAAGTTTCATATTATTAGAAAAGCTGAGAGATTATTTAAAAAGAGCCCCACTCCAAACCGAGTAGGGCTCTTTTATTTTTGATTAAATTTTGAGCTTAAAAATTAGAGTTCTTCTTTTTTAACTTCCTTTTTAGGCTCAGGCTTAGCATCGGGCTTCCTATCGGATTGAGGACGATCACTAGGACGACGTCGGCTATACACGACCTTTGAACCCTTAACTTTTGAAGTGCCTCTCGAAGAAGTCATCTCACCTTCGAGTTTGTTTTCTTTGATCTTACCGGCAAAGTTCATTTCGAATTTTCGCTCGCCGAATTCGAGAACGATCTTGAAGGTGACTTTTCCATCATCTTTAAGTTCAATCTTCTTAACGGGGATCGCACCGTAGAGACCACTCATGTCAGAGTGGACACGGAGACGATTTTTACGAGTTCCTCGTTCGGAAGTGGATTCAAGATTCCAAACACCGACGAGAGGTGCTCCAACGAGCTTACCTTTAAGATCGATCTCTCCATTCTCAGAGATGATTTTCCCGTTGAGGGCGCCCCCTCGGAGAGCTGCTTTCACTTCGATATCAATTTCGTTTTCTTCAATCGTAACGTGGCTTTTAAACGAAAGAGCCCCACGTGAATATTTAACTTCAGAGATCTTGTGAGTGGCTCGAGTGCTTTTCCATTCGACCTTCAGTTGATCTTCCTTTGCGGGGCTGATTACAAGATCATTCTTTACGAGCCGCTCCCCAACCATAAACTCAATCGCCCAAGTCCCCGTTGCGCGTGACGGACGAGGACTGCGTTCTAAAGTGAACTTACGTTCTCGGTCCCCCGATGTTACCGTCCCAGAGATTTTTCCATCTTTAAGCGTCCCTTTATAGTTAGATTCAACCGTATCGCCATTGCGATTGCGACGCTCTAAAACAAAACTGAGTGTACCTTCCTCAAACTTTAAATTTTTAACATCAGAAACCCCAAACCAACTGATGAGTTGAGCTCCTCGCTTACCTTGACTCCGAGTAAAGGTAAGAATCGAACTGAACCGTCGGCGTTGAGGATTGTCGCTTTCAATCTTAAGCACCCAATCTCCCCAAAGACCACGTCCTCGACGGCGTTGCTCTTGCGCATCGGTGGTTAATGAAAAAAGGCAGCCTGCTAACAAGCATGCGACCAATAATCGTTTTGAATTAAAAATCGACTTCATGGAAATCTCCCATCATCCCTACAGGGTTTAAAGATATTGTGTACGAGGTATTTAATGTTAAATGAAGAAACCCAGGGAAGGTTTCGCCAGACTTACATAGTAGCTGAATTTAGTTAGGTTCCGTTGAGATGATTTAAAAATCAGCTCATAAGCCACAAACTCCTTAATACATTAGAATTACGTTGCTCTGAATATTGAAGAGAACACTGAGAATAAGTGGAGAACCTTCGAATAATGAGAATTCAGTCCGATTCCTCCAGGAGGTTAGTACTTCCCAAAGTAGCCGACTACTAGGTGAAGCCTTATGTACAAAAAAAAGCAGGCACTGAAAACTCAGTGCCTGCTTTTTTTAAATTACGATCGGATCTTTAATTTAAAGACAGTCGATCAAACCTTCTGTACCAGAGGTCCCCATCCTTTACGAGGTTCTCTCCAGGCGAGTTCGTTGATTTTAGGATCATTGGTAATCACGCCATCAACGTTCAGTTCAAGCTTTTTGCCGGCGCGAGCGCAAAGGTTTCCGAGTTGGATGTTTGCGGTCATGGGGCCAGAGTAACTGAAGTTCGATTGACTGAATTCACGAGGCTTTTCGCCTTTGCAAGCCATGAAGAATTCACGGTGGTGACCCGGTGAGCGTTCGAGCAACTTAGGCACATTACCAACTTGCTTGTTAGCGGATTCAGGAATGACCAAAGTTTGGTTCCAGTAGTCACCATTGACAAGAAGTTTACCCTTGGTACCGATGACGAGGTTACCGGTACGAGGAAGTTTTCTTCCGTCTTTCTTGAGTTCTTCGGGATTCTCTGGCATGTAGGCTTTACCGTTTTTGTCTTTACCTTCGTACCAGTAGGTAGTGAATCCGGGGCGATCTTTCGTTTTTCGGTAGGTACTCTTGACGATCATACCTGAAGGATAGCGATCGCCAACGGGAGCGGTCATCTCGATAGGTTCAGCCGTAGCAGCATAACCAGGATTCATGATGGCGTAGATACCGTCGGTGGTATGACAAGCCATGTCACCTAATGCACCCGAACCGAAATCGACAACACCACGCCAGTTGAATGGATGGTAAGGACCGCGACCCTTACGAGCACCATTTTGAGGACCAGCATAAGGTCTCATGGGTGCGCAACCGATCCATGCTTCCCAATCCAAAGTATCGGGAACTTTACTTTTCCAATCGGGGCGAGGAATGCCTTGCGGCCAAACAGGACGATTCGTCCAAGTGTGGAATTCTTTGACATCGCCGATGACGCCCGTTTTGATCAATTCGTAAGCACGTCTCCAACCTTCACCACTGTGGCCTTGGTTACCCATCTGGGTGACGACTTTTTTATTCTTGTTGTAAGCAGCAGTGAGAAGTTGAGCTTCTTTCACTGACCAGCTTAATGGTTTTTCGGTGTAGCAGTGAATGCCCATCGAAACAGCCGTCATCGAAGGAGCGAAGTGAGTGTGATCGGGAGTCGATACGAAGACGACATCGAGATCGTCACCGTGATTTTCAAAAACCTTACGCCAATCGGTATATCCTTTAGCGTCTTTCCAACCTTTTTTACCGGTGACACCACCCCAACGGGTTTTGTCGACCTCAGCAAAAGCGATGGCTTGAAGGCCGTGCTTGTGAGATTCACCCGTATGAGCACCAGCACGACCACCAGCAGCGATAAAACCCACTTGGAGTTTTTCGTTGGCGCCCAGTGCGCTAACCAAACCCGGAGCGGCCAATGAAACCGCTCCCGTGGCAACGGTTTTCTGAATAAACGAACGACGTGAGAGGTTGGACATGGTTCTGCTTTCCTACTCTATTTACTTTATGGTTTACCGAATGAGATACCGTTACTGCTAAAGCATCGATGGCTGAGCGGTACTTCCGGTGGTTTTGTGATTAGAACATAATTACGTCTATTTTATTCATTTTTGCCCCTCAGTCTCAAGCCTAGATTCTGACAAAGAGACCACCATATTAGGAATCTTAGACCGATCCGGCTACAATTTGGGAATCCTTCTGAGCCCCTAAATCCTAATTGAGACCTCTGGATCTTTAAATATAGGGTTTTAAGGAAGAAGCGAGAGTTTCACTCATCCATCCCGTGAGACTCCCCCATCAACAGCTTTATTCAAAAAATAGGTGATTCTATGACCCGACATCTTCAGACATTTGTCGTTCTTTCCCTATTCATTCTCCCGACTAGCCTCTGCTCAGAAGCCCCTAAAGGTGAGATACGAAAACCCAAACGCTTTGCCATCATCTTCAACATGGGTTACGCCGGAGATCATCTCCCGAAAACTCCAAAAGAATTTGAACGCTTGATCATCGGGATTAAGAAAGCACATTTTAATGTGGTTCTTTGTCAGTACACCGATTGGCGGGCTCGAATTTGTAAAAAATACGACATCCAAATCTTGGTCGATCTGCTGACTCCCAATCATCACGTTTATAAAAATGTCGAAGGCGCTAAGAAGCTTTGTGAGAGCTTGAAAAAGAACAAAGTCGTTTACGGCTACCACCTTTGGAGTGATCGTATCGGCAATACCTACCCGGGTCGCTCTCGAGATACGAAAAACGTTCACGCTTGGGACCCGAACCATCCTGTTTATGTGGGCACCTATCAAATGAGCCGAGTTTCACGCGTAGAAGAACTCGATGCTTTTGGATACTACGACTTCCACTGGCAGCGCGGCGGGCACTGGAGTCATCTCAAAAAAGCATTCAATAACTCAAAAGCAAAAGGGATCCCTTTTCTAAGGTATTGCGATCCGAGTCCCGGCAAAGTCGGTAAAGGTAATCCTAATCGCGTTGCTTATACGATTGCGACTTCCATTCCCTTCGGCCTCAAAGGTTACACCTATCACTATCGTGGTGGAGTTGTCGACCCAAAAACGGGAGCACTCGATGCACTTGGAAAAGACCTTCAAAAGGTTAATGCTCCCTTCGCACAAATCGGCGGAGCCTTGATGGAAGCAGGCGTACCTGAAGCCGTTTATTCGACAACCATCACGCGAACGGAGAAGGACCGCCCCACTGGGCAGGAACCGATGATTCCCGGAGGGCTCTCCCCTATTCCTGAAAACCATGACTTTCAGGTAACTGTAGGAGAAATCTTGATTGGAATGTTTAAAGATTCTAAAGGAAGAAAAATCGCAGCACTGACGAGTCACAATGCCTATCAAGATCAGAATCTTCTATTGAAAGTGCCATCTAAACTAAAAAAGGCCATGTACTTCGATCGCAAAACTCGTAAGTGGAAATCACTTAAAAGTAAAAAAGATGAACTCATTTTAAAGCTGGGAGCTTCAGTAGTGGAGTTGATTCGCTACGAGTGACGAAAAGGTAATTCAAAACCTGTGATACGGCTCAAGAATCCCTAAGCCTTCGAGTTAGCCACTTATCCAACTGGTTCGCAAAAGCTTGCTTGTCCCTCGGTGAAAAGGGTGGTGGCCCTCCGGTTTCTACACCCCCTGATCTTAAGGTATCCATGAAATCTCGCAGGCTGAGCCGAGATCGAATGTCATCTTCAGTATAGAGCTCCCCCCTGGGATTGAGAGCCAATCCCCCTTTTTCAATGACTTCAGCGGCTAAGGGGATATCCGCCGTTATCACTAAATCTTCAGCGGCCATTTGTTTCACGATTTCATTATCTGCCGCATCCAATCCCGATGGAACTTGAATCATTTCTACATTCGCCGATGGGGGAATGGGAATCACTTGATTCGCGACGAAAGCCATCGGTACTCCCGTTCTTTGAACGGCTTTAAATAAAATACTTCTGATCGCCACGGGACATGCATCAGCGTCGACCCAAATTTTCATTGCTCTTAACTTTCAACAAAGCCAATCTAAAAGAATCACCCCTCTGGTTCATTCCAATCTTCTGAAAGGCAATCAATTTGAAGTTCAGGGGTTTGTATTTCTCCATGAATCAGTGAGACTAAAACAATTCTTCCATTTTTAGTCACTGCAAATTCATTTTTTGGATTTGCACTCGTCTTTTCATTCAATTTTTGCTTCCCCTCCTCGGTTAATTTGACTCTGAGACTTACCAAGGAATTTGACTCAGAGTCAGTGATCAGAGAAACTGATTTAATATGTTCCTTGCCTACGATTAAGGATTCCAGGTGATACTGCTTACCTTTAAAGGGAAGAGATATTCCCGAACCCTTGCCATCTCCAAGTAAATAAAAAGCAATGTTTTCAGAAATGGGAGTGAGTGATTCAGAAGCACAAGATACACTAACCAAATAAACAAATAATAAAATCAAATTATGTTTCATATAAGAAACTCGTCCCCTCGAAAAATTAACTTAGATGGATCCCTCAGCATCGAACAAGACAATTTCATCGACAAAGAGCTCAACTGGTTTTTCTCCACCTTCGGGTTGAACGAAGAAGAAAATATCATCTATGAGATTCCCCGCCCTAAGATTATCTTTACTTCCATCATTTCGGCGCGAGTCACGGCTGAAATCTAAATATTGAGTGACCCACTTATTCTTTCTACAATTTTCAATTCGAATATGGCGGTTATCTTGCACGGTGGCATCAAACATTTGAACGATCATCTTTGAGGCACCTTTTAAGTAATATCGAAACCGCAGCTTCGTTCGTTCTCCCGTCGTCACCATCGGATCCACTTGAATTCTTATCCACTTCCCTCGATCTGAAACTTTCTTAGGTACGGCCTGAGCGACTCCCCAATAAGCCCCCTCAGGAGCATCTTTTCCTTCGAGCGCAATTTTAAAATCACCCGGCCAATACTTCGGCTTACTTTTTTCACTAATTCCAGTATCGAATGCAGCTAAGAACATCACCCTTTTAGGGAATGGCTCAGACTCTCTGGGTAATTTGGGATCATTTGAAAAGAAAATCACATCGTCTAAAAGCAGATCATAATTTTTCCCATCGTGAGGCTTCCCCACAAAGACCTTTAAGTCATCCATGCGTTCTCCTCTCTTAAATGGGATACCGGGAGTACCATCATTTCGTCGAGCGTCTCTAGAGAAATTCATAGACACTTCAGACCATCGACCTTCAGTTAAGCCTTGAAGAAGAATGTGATTATTGTCTTCAGTGGTGAGGCTAAAATGTTGAAAGGTAGCGCTTTCAGATCCAGTTAACTTGTAACGTAAGTAGAGAGAATTCACTTCCCCCATCCGGGGACCCGGTACTGGATTGAGACCGATCATCAAGCCACTAAAATTTTTATAGGGCTTGACTCCCCCACCTAAAGCTTTTGTATTACCCGGATACTGGGGAATATTTGAGGTGGAGGCCTCTCCAAACCACTCATAGCGCTTGCTCTCAAAGTCACACGCTGCCCATATTCGGTGTGGAAACGAGCTCGGACGACCCGAACCCGCCAAGGCTCTTCCCCTTACCTGAATCGGTTGGCAACTGAATGAAAAAAAGCAAAATAGGAATAAACAAAAGAGTCGAATCATCAAAATTAAATCCTTTAATACCTATAATTAAGGCTCAAATCATTTAAATAACAAATGGCATAAAAAGATTGAACAGCATGAATCTCAATCTGAATATTCAATTTGAAAATAAAAACTCTCTTTAACACGAATATCATTAAGCCTCCTACTCATCGAAACTAAAATCGTATCAACATAGACTGATATATCAGCCCGGCGAAATAATTAACAAAATAAAATGGAATTGTTCTTATAGAATTAATATTAGGTCGAATCATAAATATAAAAAATTAATTCCACCTTCCTCCACTCGAGGTCTCAGTCACACCGTTGGGTCATTCTCGGAGTATGTCTATGGTTTCTCGATTCCACACTACATCGATATTAATAGCAGCCGTTTTCTTGGTCAATTCGTGGACCCACGCCGATTCCCGATTCGTACGTGGTGATATCGATCCGAGTGATAGTGCGATCAATCTTAGTGATCCCGTGCATCTACTTTTTCATTTATTTACGGGGAATCCTGAAAACCTAAGCTGTGAAGATGCTGGGGATGTCAACGACGATGGCACTCTAGATATTTCTGATTCCATCTACCTACTTCGCTATCTATTCCTGGGTGATGCTTCTCCTAGAAACCCTTTCCCCGGTTGCGGCGAAGACCTCACCGTCGATGCCTTAGATTGTGAAACTTATTTATCCTGTCCCGATCCCGCTCCTCCTTCACTCTCCAGTACGAGTCCGGTAAACGGCGAACTTGGAGTGGCATTGACTCGGGAAACAATTTTATACTTCGAAGAACCTTTAGATCCTTTATCTATCCCCAACCGAGCCGATTCTAACGACGCCGCCGTATACGCTCAGCAAGGTGGAGAAATTTTACCGGCGAGAGTACATCTCAGTTCGGATGGTTTAGTCTTAACACTGTTCTATGATGAAAACCTTCCTGACAATTCACAGATCCGTTTAACTATCGATGGCGACCAACTCCCAACGGAATCGGGAGTGCTCATCGATGCCGATAACGATGGAGAAGCCGGAGGGACTCACTCAGTAGATTTCACAACAGTTACAATCACAACCATCGAAGGCACCTCTGTTATCGGCAGGGTTTTTGCCTCAGAGTTAGCCGAAACACCCGATGGAGAACCCATCAACACCCCACTTGAAGGGGTCATCATCACGGTTGATGGAAGAGAAGACACTCTTCGAACCGTCACCGATGAGAATGGAAACTTTAAACTCGACCCGGCTCCAGTAGGCCGGTTTTTTGTTCATGTCGATGGTCGTGAGATCACCGGTAATTTCCCCGAAGGAGAATACTATCCTTTTGTGGGTAAACCGTTTTATTCAGTGGCAGGTCGAGAATCAAACATCGGAGATATTTACTTACCTCTGGTAAGCGGTGGAAGCCTTCAAGAGGTCAGTGAAGTAGATGACACAGATATCCCTTTCCCAGCTGAAGTGATGGCCGATCGTCCCGAATTCGTAGGAACTTCGATCACCGTTCCCGCAGGGTCTCTTTTTGCCAACGATGGGACTCCCGGGGGAAGGGTGGGCATCGCTCCTGTTGATCCTTCCAGATTACCCGGCGGCTTACCTCCAGGTTTAGAACCTGTAATCGTTATTACGGTACAAACGGATGGAGCCACCAATTTTGATGTTCCTGCACCCGTTTGTTTCCCAAATCTTCCTGATCCAACCACTGGAGAAACTCTAGCTCCGGGCGAAGTCGAATCCTTACTCTCCTTCAATCATGACAGTGGTCGTTGGGAAGCGGTAGGCACTATGGTAGTCAGTGAAGATGGTCAACTGATTTGTACGGAGCCCGGAAGCGGTATTCTCGCTCCCGGTTGGCACGCCAATACTCCAGAGCCAGAATCTCCACCCAAGTTTCGCCCTCGACCAGCACCTCGACCCAGCCAATCTCAGTGTGATTCCACTGAAAATCTTCTCTGTGTCCTGAGCTGTACGGGTGAGTTTTTTAATGAAAACCTTAATGTACTCTTAGATTTTTATAATGGCTTCATTAAGAAATTATGTAGAGGAAATGCTTATATTTGTTTAGCCAATGCTTTTGCCTATTCTGCCTACCAACAAAGCAAACTCCTACAAAAATTAGAAGAGTGCGATACGCTATGTACACGTTCAACCGGATGTGCAGGATTGGGTGAAGGGGGTGGCGCCAATGCTGATCTTGATTCTACCTTAAAAGCGATCATCGAGATTACCGAGCAGGCGCGTGAATTAATGAATCCTTTTGTACTCACACTGCAAGACATACCTCCTGAAGTACAAACCCAAGTGGATGAATTGTTTTTACAAGCAGATGACCTCGCAGGCGGAGATATCATCTCATTTTTGGAAAATCGAATTCATAATAATGAGAGAGACTTAGCACAGATCGACAATCAATGGGGTCCAGCGTACGGGACAGCACCAGCACACCCCATAATGTATGCCGTTCGAATGCAACGAGGAGATGATGAATTTATCGTTCGGGGAGAGACTTTTGCTCACGGTCAATATACCGTTTTTGTACCTCGAAATGGTTCAATCAAATCAGTTAACTTCTACGATCCAATCGAGCAAGAATGGGGGGTTGTCTATCCAAGATTAACTGACAATGATGATTCCTACCGACTCCCAAATGTTGCTCTTCTTCCTCTCGAAGACGATCTACCTGATTTTGATTTAGATGGTCTACCTGACGTTGTCGAGTTTGTCTACGGAACCAATGCAAACAACCCCGACACTGATGACGATGGTCTCAACGATGGAACTGAAGTCAAACAAGGCTCCAATCCTCTTGATGGAATCTTGGCAGCAAATGAAATCATCTCTACTGCCGATACACCCGGTTTAGCCGTTGATGTTTGCGTTGCCGATGGGCTTGTGGCTGTTGCTGATTCAGAAGCAGGAGTATCGGTATTCAATGTCTTTGGAGGCATGAATCCTGCCATCATCGCTCAAGTTGATACACCCGGAATTGCACGGGCAGTCGGAATGGCTAACAATAAGGTAGTTGTTGCCGACGGCGATGAAGGGGTCGCCATCATCGATCTCAAAGATCCGGCTGAGGCAAGAATCGTCAATCAAATTCCAATTTCAGATTTAGGGGGAAGCCTCGTTCAAGCGGTAACCACCATCGATCAGGTTGCCTATGTTGGAACTGAAGCTGGAGTCATCGGGGCCATCGATCTCAATTCGAATCAACTCTTCGATATGATCGATTTAAATCTGTTTCGAGCTGGAATCGAAGATTTAGCCATTGAGGGCAACATTCTCTACGCCTATAGCGAAGGCGACCTAACGACTCTATCTATCGGTAATGAAATGAGTGTAATCGGTACCGGTGAATCCCCTGGGATGATCAATTTTGTTTCTGAAAGAGGGCGCCTGGTCGTTGGAGCTGGTATCGCTTATACCGTCGATCGCGAGGGATATAATACCGTTGGAGTCGGTCACCCTGACTACCCAGGAACTCTCGAAGAACCTACTCTCCTCGACTCGGAACAGTCGGGTTTCTTCGGTTGGAAAGATTTAGCTCTCAACGGCACGGGTTTAGGAGTGGCCGCGGTGAGCGAAGGATCAGGGCCATTGAGCGCTCACGATGTATCTATTTATGACACGAGTGATCCTGAACAGGTCACCTTATTTATGTATACTATCGAGACTCCAGGAACAGCGTACGCCGTTTGCATCAATGAAGCCCTCGCCTACATCGCCGATGGCGAGAACGGCCTACAGGTGATTAACTATTTTGAAAACGATTTACTTTCGACGCCCCCTGAAGTCACTCTTAGAACGGGTTCGGGAGAGACCGAGATCGTCGAGGGACAAAGATTCACCGTGATCGCTTCGGTTGAGGATGATGTCCAAGTACGTCAGGTCGAGTTCTACCTTGATGACGAGCGGATAGCTCGAGATGGAGAATACCCCTTTGAAGTTCGGTTGAATGCCGGTCTTATTTCAGAATCTCCAACCATGACCCTCGAAGCTCGAGCGACGGACACGGGAGGTAATATCAGTTCGCGTGAACTTGAAATTACCCTCATTGAAGATAGTACTTCACCGACAGTTCAATCAGTCACGCCATCCCAAGATTCAATCCAAGCCATCAACCAAGTCAAGCAAATCTCGATGGTGTTCGATGAGCCCATCGATAGTGAAAGCTTAGAATCAGCTCTAAAGGTCTACGGTGAAGGACCTGATGGAGAATTGGGTACAGCGGATGATATTCTTTTCGAAGGAGATTCTCTCTATAGCCCAGAACGAACGAACCTTAGTGTTTTAGCGTTTTCAGAACCGCTCCCCGAAGGCCAATACCTTGCGGTAATTGAAGTGACGGCTACCGATCTCGCCGAAAATTCTCTCGATCAAGAATTCTCATGGACCTTCGAAGTCTTTCAAACCGACATCTCTAATGGAGAAGTCTTCCATGGGGAAGGGGAACTCACTTCAATGGCCCCCCACGGTTTTTCTTTTACGGCGGATGCGGGTCAAACGGTCTTCTTCGAAGAACGCACTCCCTGTTGCGATGCTAACTGGCGTTGTTACGACGAAGATGGAGTCGAAGTCTTTGCTAAGAACAACCTCGACGTCCTCCAAGTCGGCCTCAGGACTCTCGAACGGGGTGGGCGGTACACGATAGAGATCATGGGAAGTGGAGAATATGCCTTCAGTATTTGGACTGTTCCTCCTACCTCAGAATATGAGATCGCCATCGGAGATGTCGTATCTGATAACACACCGGGTGAAGGCGCTGGGATCATCGCCATACCTGGAGAACAAGACACCTATAAATTCACTGCCAATCCGGGAGAACGAGTTTATTTCGATGAACAATCGGGTTGCTGCCCCGCCAATTGGAGCTGTGTCGATGAAGATGGTGGAGTGGTTTTCCAATCGAACTCCATCTTTGAAACATTAGATGTCGGTGCCGTTACCCTCGATCGTGGAGGGGTGTACACCATCACCGTGACGGGATCTGGAAACAAAGTCGGTAGCTATGGTTTTCAAATCTTGACCGTTCCGGAAGCAGAAGAATTTCAAATCTCAATTGGAGATACGATCTCCGCTGGGCAACCTATGGCAGGAGCAGGAAATATTGAAAGCCCGGGTGCTGCCGACATCTATACCTTTACGGCAACCGCCGGTCAAACGGTGTTCTTCGATGAAGAAGCCGCCTGCTGTGGACTCGAGTGGAATTGTGTCGATGAAGATGGGACAGAAATCTTCAACTTCAACTTTCTATTTACAGTCAATCCCATCGGTGCCCGCACTCTCGAACGAGGAGGAGAGTACACCATCACCGTAAGAGGTCGAGGCGCCGGAACGGGAACCTACGGATTTGAGATTCGGGATGGAGGGGAGTAAACCGATTCCCCACCGTCCAACTCATGATTCATTCTGTAGGGGCATCCCTTGCGGGCGCCCGCTTCCCGATACGAAGTGAAGATCCTGAGCAGACTGATGGCTTCAGGGAAAAGGGCTGGGTCAAGCCCAGCCCCTACAGGGCGATTATTTTTATTAAAGATTATTGGTAGCATGGCTTGTAAAAATATCGCAACCGCGACTGAGTCAAACGGAGTTCAGACCTTGATCTCGACAGTGTACCAAGGCCCAGCGACTAGGGTTAAACCATAACTTCACTTACAGACCTGGCCCCACGCTGTTCATTTAAATAATCCTCATTCCCTCCCCTGTGTAACTCCCTTGTAACTCCTACCAATAGACCTCATTTATCCCCAAATAAGCCCGCCGATCCTTCAAAATAAAAATAATCTAAGATTTCTATATTACACTACGGCTCTCACTCGACTTAGAGCATGAACCGCATGATTAATAAGTATTCGTCGATTTCTGACGCCCAGCTCGTGAAAGATGCTTTGGCCCAGCGACGCGAGGCTTACGAAGAACTCGCTCGTCGCTGGTCATCCCGCGTGCTAGCGGTATGCCAAGCCCGAACCGGGCGCCGAGACATTGCCGAAGAACTCACTCAAGAAGCCTTAGTGCGGGGATTCGAAAAATTAGAATCGTTAAGTGATCCGGCAAAATTTGGAAGCTGGATTAAAAGTATCGCCAATCGTGCTTCCATCGATTGGCTAAGGAAGCGGAAAATTTCAACTCGAAGTTTTTCCGAAATTTCCGCCACGCAGGATATCGACCTTCCCCAGCCCACGGAGTCGGTCATCGAAACATTAGAGCAGAGAGAAGAAATGGAACGAGTACTCACTGCGATCCATGAACTGCCCGAGAAATGCCGAGAGGTTCTACTTCTCTTTTACTACGGAGAACATTCTTATAACGAGTTAGCTGAGCTTTTAAATACATCTACGGCGACCGTTAACGCTCGCCTGACGAAGGCTCGCACTTTACTTCGACAAAAGCTACTCAATCAAGAATCAAAATCATGATGGACTGCCAACGCGCACTCAACCTCATTTCTAAACGTATCGACCATGAGATCTCCCACGAGGAAGACGCCTTGCTGGCTGCTCATCTCATGGAGTGCGCATCGTGCAGCATGATGCTGGAAGAAATCACCGAGCAAGATCAATTCTTACGTCAAACTCTCACTGGCGTTCAGGACGATGCTCATCAAGCCGTAGAAGCAGCCATCAGTGTGATTCAATCCAAAGCTTCTTCAGATCGAACGACTACTAATTTATCGACCAGACGATCACAGTTATCGATCTTCTCCGTTATCGCTATCGTATCAGCGGCTGCAGGCTTCATTTGCTCGACCATCATCCATCAAAACTTCGTCACTCCCCCACTCCAACCCATCATCGTCCCCACCATCGCCGCTCACCTCAATATTTCTTCAGGGATCGTTCAGGCCAAACCTCTGGGAGAAAAGCTGTGGAAGATTTTAAAACCAGGCGAACCTATCGTCGAAGGTACTACAATTCGAACAGCTTCTGATTCACGTTGCGAAATTGTCAATCCCGATGGCTCCTCCTTAAGATTAAATCGTGATACGGAGCTCACAGTTACAAATTCACGAGAATTTAAATTAGCGGGAGGACGCATTTGGTCTTCCGTTCAGAAAAATACAATTCCCTTTAAAGTAGGTATTCCATCTTCAGAATTAGCGGTCGTTGCGGTAGGAACTCAATTTGATGTGGATCACTCGAACACGACAACAGTCGTGAGTGTCATCGAAGGTCAAGCTCGCTTAGAAAGCCAACACTGGAAGAACTCTGAAGAAAATTTACTTTCAGGCGGAGAACAAGCAAAGGTCGAAAACAACAAGATCATCGAAAAAGGAAAATTCTATAACATCGCTCGTGCGACCACCTGGATGAACGAACTCTTGGTCATCAAAGGAGAGCAAGACCCAGAACTGAAAGCGCGCCTCGATAAGCTCTTAGCTAAAATTGGTAGAAGCAAAGTCTCCTACTTATTAGAAGGAGATATTCGGGCCTTAGGAGTATCGTGCGTTCCTCCCCTTCTCAGCTATATTAAATCGACAGAATCCAAACAGGGTCACGGCAGTGAACTAAAAAAGCGTCACTCCGCAGCTCGAATCGCAACGGAATTAGCCCCAGCAGAGTATGTACCGCAATTGATCGAACTACTTCAAGATGAAGACGGCTACGTCCGCTCTCTCGCCTGCCGAGCCTTGATGCGAACGACCGGTCAACCTTCCATGATTTCTCCCAAAGACTGGGAGAAATCGCATCGCCACCAGTTGAGAAAACCCTACGAATCTTGGGTTCACTGGTACAAGAAGCACCAAGACCGTTATCCCAAAGGAGAATGGGATTTCAAGTGGAAGGAACCCGCGGGCATGAAAAAAGCCCGCGCCCATTAACTTCAAAGTTAAACAGTTTCTGTTTTAAAAAACGACTCAACCCTCTCTATCCAATTGGGCGAGGCGCCACGCCCAAGTTATATCTCAACCACCCAAATTGGAGTTTACAATGTTCAAGTACAGTCTTTTAGGCATCACCCTGATGTCGCTTCTGGCAATAGGAGCGGCTCCTCTCAACAAGAAGAGTGTCAAAGTTGAAGATGACAACGTTTATCTTCACAAAGCAGATCAAGTCAAACTCAATCGCTTACTATTTACCTCTATTCTTGAAGGACTCTATACCGACGGAGTCAAAAATGACGTCGTCGATATGATTTTGCTCACCGATGATGGGGAAGGACCAGGTAGAGCCAATTTCCCCATCCACTTTGTTCCCGCTTGTCCGATTTGTATTCCTGCCATCGATGCTTTCCGGACGTATCGAAATCGAGTGGACCTCTGGAGTATGAACATTAAGAAGGCCACCAAGAGGGAAGACCGAAAAGATAATTTTGGCAGCGGTCTCTCCAAAATCATGCGAGATAGAATTCTCTCCAAAGATGCAGAAACACGAATGAGCGCCATGGCGGAACTCACCCAACGTTGGGTGAACCGAAAATTAGTGTCCATGCGCTTAACCGAAGCTGAGCATGAAGAGTGGAAGAAGAACCTCGCCCTGGGACGCAAAAGAGGCATGAGCGGACTTCAAGGTAAATGGGCAAAACTCTACCCCAGAAAAAAACTGAATGGCTATCAAATGAAGACTTGCCCCTTCTGTGACGGTGCCTTCGGTGCTTCAGATAACTCGTTCAGGAGTATTCTTGCTCCTAAGCATAAATCTAATGCTACGAAGTCGAAGTTAAAATCTAAGACGGATTCAAAGGCAAGGTCTAAAGCGACGGAAGCAAATTTGAAGTCTAAAGCTGAGTCTAAAAAGAAATCTAAAACAAATACAGATTCCAAGAAAAAATCGGCTTCAAAGTCGAAGATTGAATCTAAGAAGAAATCAGAATCTAAAGTAGATTTAGGGAAAAAGAAATCGGCTGGAAAGGCGAAGGTTGAATCCCAACGAAAGAAAAAATCTAAGGTAGATTTAAAATAGAAAAAGTTACAAATAGGACCTTCCCGAAACGGATCAAGAATCACGGGAAGGTCCTATCTTAAAGCCCCTCATATAAAAATCTCCTCTTTGCACTTATAGCGAATCTCATTCATTAGCGATCTAAACAAGCAGAGTAACTTTCACAAGTTAATCCATCATCCGATGGATCATATCCACAGTTCGGAAAAGGCTGTGAAGGACCCGAATTATCTCCAAGAAAATAATAATCTAAAGATTGAACCGCATCGATGACTTCAATCACTCCATTGTCATCATAATCAGCTGTCTTCATACATTCAGGCGCAGGCTTATTCAAAAAGGAATGCCTTAAACTATAAATGGGATCACTGATATCGATGATTCCATCACTATTCGCATCCCCCCTCAAGAATACGATTTGAGTACATTCATCCGGAATTCCATCTCCATTTACATCAGAGGCATCACCAGAAGAAATTTCACAAGAATCAATGACACCATTGTTATTACAGTCAAATGTTTCAGCCAACAGATTACAGGAATCAGGGATTCCATCCTGATTGCAATCCTCTTCAAATCCTGAGTTTATTTCGCAAGAATCGGGAATTCCGTTCCCATTACAATCTGGAGCTCCTGAAGATATGTTGCAGGAGTCTGGAATTCCATCTTCATTACAATCTTTCTCAGTTCCTACTATTATTTCGCAAGAATCGGGAATTCCATTCCCGTTACAATCGGCCTGTGAACCCTGTTTTAATTCACAGGAATCGGGAACTCCATTTTCATTACAATCTGGAGTTCCTGAAGATATGTTACAGGAGTCTGGAATTCCATCCTGATTGCAATCCCTCACAGCCCCTTCATTTATCTCACAAGAATCGAGGATTCCATTCTCGTCACAATCTGGAATTCCTGAAGCGAGGTTGCAGGAATCAGGAATCCCATCTTGATTACAATCTAATTCTACTCCCTCCCTAATCTCGCATGAGTCAGGAATCCCATTATCATTGCAATCAAGAATAAAACCCGAACTCAATTCACATTCATCAAGAACGTTATTTTGATTACAGTCTTTTAAATACCCACGCCCCAGGTAGAGTTTTAACTGATTTTCACTCGGACCTATTAGGTCTGGAATTTGATCTTTATTTATATCAAAAAATTCTATATTCCCTAATGTCGATGGACTCGATAGAGATTGAACTAACTTTTGGTTCACCCCCTCCTCGATCGTAAAAACTTTAACACTCCCATCAAAAAACGTAATAACGATACCGAATGGCTGAATCGGACTGATCTCAAGAACCCCCATCTGTTTAGGATTGGGGCCGACATTAAAGCTATGTGATTTTAAAAATGTTCCATCACCTTCACCAAGATGAAATTCCACTGTCCCATCTGCATGCATAGTAATGATGTCTAATTTGAAATCTGAATTTATATCAAAGCTATTAATATCAACAAGATTAGAATGGGTGCTGTGAGAATCAAGTAGATCGAATGTCCCCTCACCAAAACCCTTTAAAAACTGAATTTCACCAAACTCGTCTGCAGCGAAAACCATATCTAATTGAGAATCTTGATCAAAATCTCCAACAACAAAATCGATCACCGGTTGCTCGGAAGAAAATTCATTTAGTAAGCTAAATTCACGATCACCTGTTTGAATAAAAAAGCCTCCATCGCCATTCATAGTAACAGCGATGATGTCGATCAAGCCATCTCCCGTTAGATCCGACACCGACAGGAGTTCAGGGATGATGCCAGAACTAAATCTAAACTCAGGTAGATACTCTCCCCCTCCAGAATTTAGTAAAATAGACCCATCATCACTTTCATGATTTGCAGTCAAAACATCGATATCACCATCACCATCGATGTCGACAGTAATAATATGCCGGGGTGAATCACCCACTGGGTATGTGTTACCACTGTCATTAAAATCTATGGAATTTGTGCTATTGTCGACTTCTCCAAATAAAACGACGACATCATTTTTATCTGTTCTCGCAATGACGAAATCAATGATTCCATCTCCATTGACATCACTTGCATCACTCCAGAATTCTTCTGAATCAACTGAAATCTGAAGTGGGTCAGGAATAAATCCAAGCCATCCATCAGCATTTGAAGAAAGCTCTCTAAACTCAAGGGGATCATGCAACCCATTCAAATTACAATCGACACATAACTCTTGAATAGTTGAATTAAATATAAGTGAAACACTTTCAGATTCTTCGTTCGAAACAAAAATATCTGGAAGGTCATCGTTATTTACGTCCGCCACTTGCAAGTAGGATGGTAACGTACTTGAAGAGAAGCTTAATTTTTGTGAAACCTTTCTTTCAGAATCAATTAAAAGCACTGAAATCCTATGCTGGCGAGGTTCAGTGAAGACAATATCTTTAATCAAATCTCGATTCAAATCGGCCACTAAAAATCTGAAGACTCCTCCGTTTCGATCTAAAACGATAGAATCTCCGAAAGTCCCATTTCCTCTACCTTTCAAAAAATACATAGAACTTATATCTGACCCGCCAGAAAAAATAATATCGGTAAGAGCATCACCATCAAAATCTACGAATTCAACCCAACTCGGATTAGCCCCTAAAGAGATACTACCCCCCACCGTGAAAAGCCCCTCATCAGTCCCCCTAAGAACGGTCAAAAAATCCCTCGAGTACCCAACAACAACTAAATCTAAAATTTGATCGTTATTGATATCGATTGATTTTATATCGATCACGTCACGTACCCCGTTATAAGATCGATCATCTTTGACTAAATCTCGATCCCCTTCATTTCTAAAAATATCGATCTCACTCGCTCTTGAAATTCTTCGAACAACAGCCAAATCAACATCACCATCACGATCAAAATCACCAGAGGCAACTCCAAAGCACTCACGAACGTCCTCAATGACGACAGTATCAAAGGTTCCATCGCCTTTCCCAAAATGAATGTTTACCTTGTGAAGATGAAAATGCACCGTAATGAAATCGAGGAAGCCATCAGAATCTAAATCTACAATGTGTGAATTTACAGCGTCCGAACTATTGAACATCTCAGCGAGTTCTTCAAAGTTTCCTCCACCTTCCCCCACATGGAATTTAATGATCGACTCGTTCTCATGAGATATGACTAAATCAACAATTCCATCATTTGTAAAATCAGCTAACGCAATGGGTCCGGGTCGGTTCCCCGCAGAAAGTCTATTCTCTTGTTCAAAGCCATCGACTCCCCGACCACGAATAATCGTAATATCATTAGCTCCAGAATTCCCCGTAACGACATCGAGGAACCCATCTTGATTAGTATCAACCAAAACGTGGGACCGAGCCGACCTTCCTGCAAATATCGAATCGATAAAAGTAAATTCCCCTTGCCCATTTCCTTTTAGGACATAAACAGAGTCTCTGACGGCACTTTCACAAACCAAATCAAGATGGCCATCACTGTTAACATCTCCAGTAGACAGGTGTTCAGCAAAGGAGGGGATTTCTATATTGGTGACCTCAAAAGATTCATCTCCCTGATTCAGCAAAACATTTATATTATTTGGCCAAACAGGGGCTGCGATATCTAAGTGATCATCTTCATTAAAATGACCTACGATCAAGTCTCCTAAATTTCTAATCCTTACTTCTTCAGTTTTTCGATAAGTGCCATCCTCTTCAGCAAAATACAGAAAAAAAATGGATTCGCCCGTATGAGTGACGGCTAAATCTTGACGACCATCGTTATTGAAATCACCAACAACTGGAACATTACCTCCCGGAAGTTTTTCAAAAAAATCAAACCCGCCTTCTCCATCACCAGTGTAGATGATGACGACTCTAGTCTCATCGGAATCTCTAGCCCCAAATATAAAATCTAAATTCCCATCCTGATTGAAATCAGCGACATGAATCTTATCTCGATGAAAATCCAATGGGAGATGATCTCTATCGAATGTTCCATTCCCTTTGCCAAAAAACAAATTAATCCCTACATTGAAAATAGCGACACCAAAATCTGTATGCTGATCGTTGTTAAAATCACCGACAACAATATCACTCGGCGAATCACCAACAGGCTGGGTGGATTTGAGTTCATACTGCCCTAACTCAGTTGCCAGCAAAATTGAAACATCTTGTGAACGAAAATTTAGAACTGCAAGATCCGGTTTTAAATCTCCATTGAAGTCACCTACCTGAAGATCGTTAGGCTCACGACCAACTTCAATACTTTTTGGAGCTTGATAATCAAATCGAGGCTCCCCCTCCTCACATTCATCGGGAATTCCATTAGCATTGCAATCCTCACTTCCCCCACTTTCAATATCTATCAAATCCGCTTCACCGTTTTGATTACAATCTTGAGCAAAAGATTTATTTGAGATAAAAGAGAATGATAATATCAAGGTGAAATTAAGAACTATGAATACAAATCGAGCCAACATCATACCGAGCCTCATCTCTACCCCATGTTCATGGGAGTTTAATAAATACACCTTCAGGAAGTGAAGGAAAGAGCCAATTAATTAGTTCCTGCTGATTAAACAGGAACTAAGCCGAGTTGGGATCAACTCGGCCGCGAACGTAGGCTCGTAGAGTCTACGTTTAGCGGAGTGAAGGCAATTCGAAGAATTGCCGAAACGGTTGAAGCTGCCTCCGAAGGAGCAAGATTCAACAGAAACTAATTAGAAGGAAAGTGAAGATAAATTTAAAGTCTAATGCCACAACCAACTCCTCCATTTAAAGTACACTATAACCTAATTGTAGAGAAAATATTTACCAAGAAAAAACTATAATAACAGCTTGAGTTCCAATTGATTATTCATAGTTAGCCACCTTTTTTGTGCCAATTGTTTGAATAGAAACCCAACGATAAAAGAGTTGAAATTCTATTAAAAACAATCAGATCATAAGCAAAGAACATATAAGACATCATCTCGAAAGGGCCCTTGAGGGCACTTTAATAAAGAGTGAGGGTAACGATTCAACATTTGATCGTTACCCTTTTTTTATTCATTTAATAAGCTTACTCTTTAATCAACCTCTTACTATAATCATCAAATACTTAATTAACATCGAAACAAACTTAAAAACAGAATTTCAACGATTGAATTCACTACCACTCCCCCCAGAATTAAAAACAGCAATGAGTAATGGGACTTGGATTCATCCGGGTCATGAAAAACTTCAAAAGGTAGTCCCCTTTATTACAGATCCACTGGTTTTCTTAAATTCATATCAAACGATGCTATTTGAATCTTCTTTTAGCTACGTTGAGGAAGAAGACGAACTCTTCTTTGTCTATAAGGGATCTGTAGTAGAACCACGAGAACTACCGTGGGTAGATAGTGAAAAAATATTACTTATTGCCGTCAATGAAAACTTAGGAGACGACGTCGCCATCGGCCTTGATTATCGAACTGGAGAAAACTCCCCAATAGTCGTAGGCACTCATTGGTTAAACGGCGATAAAGGATGTGAATGGGAAATAATCAGTGACTCCATTTCAGATTTTTTACATTCATTGGAGAATCAAACTTAGTTAAAACAGATGCCGAAATCAGAAAAAGAAGCCCGAAACATAATTGTAAATTCTATTGACTATAGATGGAGAGCTAAAGGGAGTGATGGATCTATATCCATCTCTATTTGGCCTTATGAGTTACCTCATCCTGGAATATTTGGAAGTATTTCATACTGTGAAGTGGTGACTGAAGAATTAAATAACGGCGAAACCATCTGGCGACTTACGAAGCAAATTGTAATCACCAACAAACTCATTCAACGAATCATCAAGCTTGCGATTAATGACCATGGTTTCGATCCAACAGTAAAATCAAAACCACTAAACTTATTTAACCTGGAGGATCATATAGACATCTCCGATGCTGAACGAGCAAATAGATGAATCGTCTATTGCCTTTTATCTGAGTTATGGTTGTTTTGAATTATGTAATTAAAAAGCCAGCAAAATTATTTGCCAAAGCTCCACCCCCAATTCTTTGGTCTATTTACAGATCTGTGTTTATATAACATTTTTTTCTTTCGAGCCTTTGAACTGCGTTTTACCATCTTAAAAGCATGAGCGATTCGCGTTCAGACATTGCTCGATTTGTGATTCGAAAGAGTCATGCCAATTCATTTAGGTAGCGGAGGGTAGGCCGCCGAGGGAGTATTGCTCGAATCGTTTACTTATTAATTAGTTCCTGTTGAATAAACAGGAACTAAGCCGAGTTGGGATCAACTCGGCCGCGAACATAGGGTCGGAGACCCTATGTTTAGCGGAGTGAAAGCAAATCTATGATTTGCTGGAACGGTTGAAGCGAGCTCCACAGGAGCTTGTTTCAACAAAAACTAATTAGGAGCAGAGTCCATGGCACGAGTTAGGGTAGGCCAATTGCGCCCAGGGTCTGTAAATCGTTCCTCTCTTGACTTCCCCCTCATTTTCAAAATCGTCAGTCTAACGATTTTAATCTCCTCCCCTACATTCGCACGCGAAGTCTTCATTGAACTGGGAAGCGATTGGAGATTCTTTAAGGGTAGCACAGCCCCTTCCGATGATGGTCCCCCAGCTAAAGATTGGCGTACTCGAGATTTTGATCATTCTTCTTGGCCTATAGGGCGTGCTCCGATTGGCTACGAAGATGGAGAAGAGGATCCTGAACGTCGAAACATGATCACCACAGCACTCCATGATATGCGCAAGACCGAAAGCAGGCCAGGGTACGCCAGTTTTTATGTTCGCAAAGTATTTGAAGTCACTCGCCATCAACTCGAAAAAGTTACACAAGCTGAAATTGGAAATCTCTATTTAGGAATCGCCTGGGATGACGGATTTATTGCTTATCTCAATGGTGCGGAAGTCCTACGTTGGAATATGGGTCGTCCTGGGCAAGAATTTGCTCACAATGATTTAGCCTCAGGGCTTCATGAAGCCCTTTCAGCCCAGACCTTTCCAATTCCATATGAGAGCCTTGTCGAAGGTAGGAATGTACTCGCGATCGAAATTCATAATTACTCGTTAGATAGTACGGACTGTTCCATTGACGCTCAGTTGTGGGGAGAGGACCCTTTGGAGGCTAATTGCCCTATTGGTGAATTAGGTTGCGGGGAATTGTTTGGCCAAGTTTTGATTGATTATCACCTTCCAGGAAGAGCGAAGTTTGGTACATATTCCCTACTTAGAAACGGAAAAGTAATACAAACTTTACCGTTCTTAGAAAATAGAAGAAGGATCTCTGATAGCACCATTACCTTAGCAGACATAAAATCTCTCGATTCCCTCGAATACACACTTAGTACAGTTGTTGATGGCCAACTTTGCGAGGAGCTCAGTTGTTCCCTCTCTCTCTGCCCCGAACACTTGACCTGGTCTGCTAGCCCTGACGAGATACACCTAAGCTGGAGAAAAACAACGCTCATCGACTATGAAAGCACCATCGTTCTTCGAGATGGGGTTCCAGTTGAAGGCTCACCCTTCCCGGGGAGTATCACTCAATTTGTCGATAAGAACCCCGGAGAAGGGAATCACGAATACACAATTATCGCTACCGCAAATGGAAAAGGTTGTAGCCAACCGTTAATAACAACGGCTCACGTTGCTCCCCAATTTATCCTGGGAGACCTTAATGGTGATGGGTACATCGATATCAGTGATGTCGATTTACTCTTTAACTATACCCACAGCGGGGAGGCAACTCCGTGGTGTACTTTAGCCGGTGACTTAGATGGCGATGGAAGTGTACATGCTGCCGACGGCGGAAAATTCTTTCACGCACTTTGCGATGGCAACTTACCAACTTCAGTGCTACTACCCGCTTCGCCTGAAGAATTCTGCATCGATCCTCCTCCTACCCCTCGTGATCTTGCTGAGGTCACTTATCAACTTCGGGCGCCTGGATTAGACACTTTACAAGCTCGACGAGTAACACCTATCAATATTGAAGTTTCGGTTAAGGACAATAAGGTAGAATCGTCTCCCCACGCTCTTTCTTTTAGTATCGGAGTTGAAAACTTAAAAATAATTTCACTGGAACGAAAAGACTCCATTTCTGGTGCTGCATGCTCTAATATTGTCGACCCTCTAATTGAAGTTGAAGGATCGCCCCAAGGGAATGGTGCCTTTATCAACCTCTTTTCAAGCTTTGGCGCAGTGAAGCCAATAGAATTAAATGAAGAACCTCAAACAATCGCCCATCTTTTCGTAGAACCGACTTGTACCGATTGCACTGCTCGAATCTTTTTTAAAGATGGCCTTCTAGCGGAGGGAGTTATACCGAGCCGAAATGTTGTGAGTTTCGATGGCGACCCTCAAACACCAATTGAAATGAGTTCATTGGAGCTCACCGTGATAGGTGAATCGTTCTTCAAGCGAGGGGATGCCGATGGAAGTGGCAATCTTAACATCACCGATGCCATCGCAATTCTCTATACTCTTTTTCTTGGAGAAAACCGTGTTCCTTGTAAGAAAAGTGCTGACGTCAATGACGACGGCCTCTTAGAGGTTGCGGATGTGGTTTCACTTATCACTTACCTATTTCTGAGTGGTAAAACTCCCACTGAACCATTCATTGAATGCGGAACTGATAATACCCCCGATGAACTTCCATGTGACTTCTTCCCACCCTGCGGGATTTCGTAGCCTATAAATTAAGGTCTGTACGGCAGAAGGGAATCGATTAATTGATCTGAGTCGTCTCTGAATTTTAATTGCAAAAAAATGGAAGGATTATAAATAAAGATTGTTATCGTTTTCGCTCAACATTGAAATCACCTCCTCTTTGCTCTTTAGAAAAGATGATGCCGATGCAGGGACCTTGTTAAGCTATCTTTTCCTAAGTGGCAAGCTGGCAGCAGATCCGAAAGCATAAAGTGCAAAAACCACCTTCATCAAAAAGCGCCGACAGACAACTCCACAAGCTTAATTGAAAAGCAAAATGGTTTTAGACTTTAAGATTCCAATGAATACTCAGCCAATTGAAAACCATTCGCATAGGTCTGAAGAGAGACGGGTTGAAGATTGGCCTTAAACCTTCCCCCGGTAAATAGAGGCCGACCTTCCCCAAGAATAAAGGGGTTCACTTTAAGAATGAGCCTATCAATCTCAGGGAATAAGGCCGACGCTAACTGGCCTCCTCCACACAGCCAAATATCCAAGCCCTCTTCTTGCTTCAATTCTTTAACTACTTCGAGAGCATTTTCAGAAACCAATTGAATATCAGGATGAGGTGACTCTGGTTCGGTCTTTGAAAAGAGATATTGCTTCAAATGAGGATAAGGATTTAAAAAGCCTAAGTTCCTTCCAACGTCATAAGTCGATCGCCCCATCAAAACGGTATCAAAGTGCTTTGCCTCTCCTTTAATCTTCAAGAGTGCACTCAGGTGCTCGGGGAGAGTCTCTGGGAATTCATCGAAGATCTCTTGGAGATGCTCCCCCTCAATATTAAAGTCATCCAATCCGCCATCTTGGGCTGAAATAAATCCATCCATACTGACTGCAATGTAATAAACAAGTTCGCGCATGCTCTCTCCGATATAATTTAGGTGCTATTTTTTCTCATCGCTCAGTATTTTAATGATTAATATTCTGAATCTTTTTCCATCGGACCCTGTAAGCGGGGCACTGAGTGATGTTTTTCAACTCTGGCTTACTGTACTTCCAAACCCTCGTCATAGAAGGGTAGGATCGAATGATGAATGGATTGCCCCATTAAAGAAATCTGGGATCACCATTCTTCGGCCGAGGTCGTATTGAACGGATTCGATGGCTGAAGCGAGAGTTGCAAATGAAAGAAAAACAATCAGAACAAAGAATGTTCGCAAGGTAGGCATGAAGTTTCTCAATAGATTAAGTATTAGTAAAGCTGAATGATCGTAAGTACAAATCACTCACTAAGGGACTGTGTAGTATAATTTCATTAATAAAGCAAAACCAGCCCATCCTTCCAGAAGCTTAAGCCAAGGATCACGACGGTCATAAAATCGCTTCTTTTTTTTATATCATCCGGGTCATGATTACCGTTTCGCTTCGTACGACTCGCGGAGCGAGCCTACTACTTCAAAGCCCGAAGCTTAGACGAGGGATCGCTTTGATCAGGAAGACGCTTTCTTTTTTTTATGTCATTCGGGTTATGACTATGGCTTCGCTTCAGACGGCACACAGCGTGTGCCTACTACCTTGACCGCACGTGGAACGTGCGGACTACATTGTGCCTACTACTAAAAATGCCCCTGAAAAGCCAAGCTCTTCAGGGGCATTTCCAATTGCCAAAATATAAGTTGTCTCAGATCAGCTTCTTAAAAGAATCAACACTGATCGTAGACCAAACAACCAAGATCAGCGCCTTCCACTTCGTCAGGCGTTGGATCTTGCCCACAAGTGTCCGCTCCGGGAGGAGCAGGAGGGGCCGTCCCCAAGAATTGGTAAGATAAATTAGCAATGGGATCGGTGATTTCAATCTTGCCATTGTCATCAAAGTCAGAGGCATCCAGACAAGGAGGAGTGAAGGTTCCCAAGAATTGGAAAGTGACATTACTGATAGGATCAGTGATTTCTAATACTCCATTGCCATCATCATCTCCTCGACGGAAGCTTGGAGCATCCCCTATAACGGTGAAAGTCCCGATGGCCCCACCTCTATTCCCAGTCGCTCGAGCAGCGCTAAATAGGTTTTTAGCATCTCCACAATTAAACTGGAGTTCATAGGTGACGTAAACGGTGTATTCCCCGGGCTCCATCGGTGCATCGAAAATCACTGTTTTAGAATGACTCTTAAAAGTGGTTGTCGTATTTCCATCAAATACGCATTCGACAGCAGTATTCTCATAGCCTACGACAAATTGAACTAAGCAAGATTCACAAGTGGGAGGATTTCTGAGAAGGAAATCAAAATCGATGGCAACAGGTTCACCCCCCTCCACCTCATTTGTCCCATCAGCTCCATAAACTTCAGAATGTCTCACCAACCAGTGACTCCCTGATTGCACGCAACCGTCAAGTTGCCCATCTTCATCGAGGTCGAGGGAACGATCGAACTCAATTTGACAACTATCGGAAATACCATCACGATCACAATCATTGTCTGCCCCAGGAGGATCGACGATGCAAGGATCAACCCGCTCTTCCGAAACAGTGAAAGTAGCAACCAAAGTCGCTTTCCCGGCACGCACCAATGCACCGTACGCGTTCAATCCATCTTCACAGGCACCTCCTGCAGATCCGTCGTGGGTCACATAGAGATTGTAGGTACCCGGAACAGCCGGTGCCTCAAAGGCCACCTGAGTGTTATCGATTTCATATTTTGGAGGGTATCGCCAAGCCCCACTCCAATTACAACGTATGGGAGTATCTTCTATTCCAAAGACGAGGGGAATCTCTTCTCTTTCCTGAATTTCCTCGTCACACCACAGCTTGTATCCAACTTCCAACCAAACAGTCTCACCCGGTACAATGATCTTCGACCCAGTATCCCTACTGAATACATTGATATAATTGAATTCTAAATGGTTTCCAATCTCATCCGGATCTTCTGGCCAAGAAACCTTTGCTCCACAACCCCCTTCTTCGCGAGATAAATGTTGATCCCATCTCACTCCAGACTGGGCGCCAATGTCCTTATCAGCATCGACTAAGAGTCGAACGGGACGCTGGGACGTCAATGCCCTTGGATGTAAACTGAAGGTTTCGCCCAAAGCTGAATTTCTCACTCGGACAAATTCGTCGGTCCAACCTCCACGAAATTCGATCTCGGAGTATCCAAGGAATTCCAGATCATAAATTCGTGAACCGATGACCTGCCTCCAGTCTTCCCGCGCACCAGGTGTTACATTGGAAACTCGAATAAAATCGGTTTTAACTTCAGGATAACTGGCGTGTTCGTAGGTAACTTGATTAAAGACATCTGAAAGCCTTCTCGCGAAGACTGAGTTTCTGACAAATTGACCTTCTATCCAATCTCCTTCAAGCAAGTCGAGAGATTTGGTCGCAAGTCGCCCCTCATTGATGGGAAGTCTGAGATACTGGTTATCCCCAACTAAGTAGATATATTCTGAATTGGGTAAGAAATGTTGGACGTATTTTTTTGCTCTATTCGATCCAGTATCAAAGATATCCCAATCTCCCGAATCGAATCCAATCGCACTAAATTTAGCGGGATCTTCAACCCCGACAAATCGATATATTTCATTAGGACTAACGGGGGGTTCCTCAACTGGGATCTCAATTTCTTGTAAAGTGCTTTCAGAATCGTATACCCTTGCAAAAGCTTGCTGCATTTCACCGAAATCTCCATCCTCATGCGCCAGCAATCGATAGAGCCCTTCTCGAGAGAGCAAACTCACGATCTTATTAAGCCACTCTTTATTGATCCCAACATCCTCTAACCAAGGCCCATTGCGAAGCCTTAATCCAAATTTTTGCTGGTCAAGATATCGGCAGGTTCTGGAACGTCGAGGGGGAGGGCTGATGATCTTTATACTATTCAAACCAAGACCCAGCTCAAACGACACGGCCTGGGTTCCCATACACTTGATTCCATTAGCTTGGGTAATAAGTCCATGGAACCGAATTTCACCCACTTGCTGATCCCCTTCTTTTACCGGAGAACCGAAATCAGCTTGGAAGGGCTCATTGGGATCATCGACCATGAAGTCAGTCCCCCCTAAGGGCCTCCACCTCCAATGATCAGGGTTTTCGCGACCTCCACTTGATTCGAGCAAGATAAGGGATCCGCCGCTGGAACGCCCCATGATGGTAATCAGTCGGTACTTTTTCTCAATAATGTCTCTAACTTGACCATCGACTACCCGTAAAAATTCAAGTTCCCAATTTGGACGAACCGCAGTGATGGATCCTTCAAATCCCTGAAATGGCGCTTCTGGTAAATGAGATAAATCAAACCATTTCCAGGAACCGTCTTCCATCGTATTGAATTGACCTAAGTTACCGTCCGTCGTAACCCCTACGATCGTGATCTCATCTCCACCCTCCGAGGGATCCTTCACTGCTGTGACGGGCCCCTTAAACTCCTTCGCATTGTGAGCCTCAGATAAATCAGTCCATTCACTTTGTTGAATATCCAATTGAAGAAGATGTCCTCTAGCATCAATTCCAAAAACCAACGAGTCGATCACGGTAACTTCACCAGCAAAGGCATATCCGTTTGGATTCTTACTTTCACTTTCTTCTGATAGGTTGATGGGCGAATTCCAAATGGGATAAATGTCTTTTAATTCAGAAGCTTCAGTAAATTCAAAGGAAAGCTTCAACAAATCCCCGTCTTCGTTAATCCCATAGAAGGAGTTCTCAATAAAATACGGACGAGCAGAAAAGATATTTCGATGAAACCACTTCTTACCATTCATCCCTCTTGTGACCATCAGCCGACCATCACCAGCAGTTCCCACTGGCTGGAGGTTGACTGTACTGCCTGTATATTGCGGCGCTCTAGAAATGAGCGTCTGTGGGCCAATCGCTCCAGCGACAAGGCCAAAATCAGAGATTGTTTCACCTTGATCCGGAATCTCTAATGTTAATAACAAGGATGAAAATAGAGACCAGTAGGCTTGACGAACACTTCTCAACACAGTATTGGCAAGTGCTTCGCCCTGATCAGGATTATCTGGATCTTCTGGATCGATGGGTTGCCAACTTTTCAGGATTGAGGGTGATCGAAGGGCAAAATTTCTCATTTCACGAAGGTAAGTTCGATTCACTTCGATCTGAACGAGGATATCGTCTCTCAATCCAAGGATAGTGGTAGCAGGGCCATCTTTGAGAGTGCTTAAATTAACATTTAAACCACCGTTTCCTAAATGAGGATCCAACGAGCTGATTAGTTTTCTATCTCGGTAGGATAAAACTCCACCGATAGCATAAGCCGCATCGATGGCTCCAGGAAGATAATCACCCACTCCAGGTACCTTTCCCGCTGCAGTATTCAGCCCGATCTTTAATAAATCCTTGCCTAAATCACCTCCAGATCCCTTTTTGTTTTCTTTTCTAATCCGATCATTCTCAATATTCGTCTGTCTGATGATTTGATCTCTATTCTTTTGAATTTCCTGTCCTAAAAAATCAACTTCACCAAAAAGGACTCTGAAATTTTCGGACATTTTAGTATCTAAGGTTGAGATCGACTGATCTTGGAAAGTGTCTTTTAAGTCTCTAAAAAAATCACTAATCTCATTTTGAGTGTAAAGGAGTGCCGCATCGATGGCATTGATATGTGAAACCAGAAGCTTTCTTCGATGTTGAATTGATCCGATGATTTCTAAGCGAAATACATTTACCGTACTGGCCCTGACCTTACGACCATCATCAATGGTTGTATTGTTGAGTAGGTCCCCAAATGAAAAATCGATAATCTCATCATTGCTGATCCAACTGTCGACGATTCCGTGAAGATTTGATCCAGGATGACTCGCAAGGCTGTTAAATCCTCTAATAAGTGCATCCAGCTCATCAGATATAAGATCAGGTGAATCACCAAGAACGGTATCTAGATCAGAAAGTCGATCGACGTGACAAGAATCACCTCGAGCTTCTTCAAAATAGAGGTCGATTCTTCTCGCTTCTAAATTGGCTTGCCAATTGTCGATATCAAAGATCAATCTCAATTTATTTTCGCGTCCCAGGTCATTCCAATTATCAATCACTCTGGATTCAAGGTCTGAGCCTGAAAACTCAGACAACCGAGATTGAAATTCATGTTCAAAACCTAATTGGCTACCTGATTCTTGAAGTACTGGGTCTGCTTGAGCCCGCAATAATGAAAAAGAAATCAGACTTGGAAACAAGCTGATGGCAAAAGTAAAACTCAATGCTTGAAGAGCATTTGAGAAGAAATGTTGAGGGTGAGTGATTCTCATTTTTAGGTCTCCGATTGGGATCCGTCGAACATTTTTAAAAGTGTTCAGGAGGAACTAGTCATTGCCGTCATCTAAGACAGCGCAATTTCTGGGAGGGACCTGCAAAGAAAAAGGAGAATTCACATAAGCCGCATAAATAAAGCAACTTAGAAGGATCCTGATTGATTTATTGAAGCAATTAGTTCCGGGTGATTCAACAGGAACTAATTATATTTACGTGGGATCACGCAAATCACAAAAATAGGCTTTTAGCCTATTTTTAGTGGAGCGACGCAGTTC
>JANQLS010000139.1 GCA_028280485.1 Planctomycetota bacterium | reverse complement strand
TCGTAGAGCCTATGTTTAGCGGAGTGCAGACAATTCGAAGAATTGTCGAAACGGTTGAAGCTGTCTCCGAAGGAGCAAGATTCAACAGAAACTAATTAGCACTGCAATAGGCTGAAAGCCTATGTTTAGTGGAGCGACGCCGCAGCCTTTTAGGGCTATGCCAGATGCATAGGAAGAACTGCTTGGAGCGTTTGAAAAAAGGTCGTTCCGACCTTTTTTCAACAGAACCTAATTATTTTAGCGCTCAGTAGAGATGTGTTTGTAAAGTCTCGACTTCGAGTACTCGTAGTAAACTTTACCATTGATCACTGCTGTCATGACAAAGCTTCGATAGTGAAGAGGTTGACCATTCCAAATCAAGATGTCGGCATCTTTACCCTTTTCGAGGCTTCCCACTTTTTTATCGACTCGAAGAATCTTAGCGGGTTCTAGAGTCAATGACTTCAATGCCGTTGACTCAGGCATTCCACCACGTACTGCGAAAGCGCCTTCTAAAGGATAAGAAGCTAAATCTCTACCAGCGAGTCCGTCGTAAGAAACGCCTTTTCGATAAGGTAATATCGAAGTTTTAACTCCCTTAGAAGCGTAAGCATTCGGGAGACGGATAGGAATCATATTGCCATCGGCAAAGAGAGGTCCTTCCAAATCGAAATTGAAATCAGGGCCACGCGCTTTCACGGCAACAGAAATATTGGCACCAGCAAGTTCAGTGGCAATCTTCCAACCTTCGGAAGCTCCTAAAAAGGTGAGATCGATTCCGTAAGCTTCTTTGAGTTCCATGAGAACTCGCATGGTCTCGATATCGTGAACCTCACATAGAGTAGGTAAATCACCCTTGAGGATATCCACATATAGACTCAAGGTACGATTCATCTTCGGCGGTTTTTGCTTAGCGGCGGTCGCTTTGGCCACGTCTTCGAGATACTTCTTCGCATCTTTGAACTTTTTCTTAAGGTCAAAAACCGAGAACATCGATTTTCGGAAGCTCAGATAGATCGATGCGGGTTCTTTGACAAACATGCCATCGAGGTCTCTAACCGTCGTTTTGATAATGGCGTTATTCTTTCCAGAAGAGGAAGCGAAAGAAAAGCCGAAGAATCCGAAGAAGGGAGCTGCAGTGACTTGCATGGTCGTAATTCCGTTTGCGATGGCAAACTTCATGTCACGGCCATAGGGGTCTAAAGCATCTTGGTAGTTACCACCCGAGCTACGGGCATTGGAAAGCGTACCTTCAAGAACGACGAGCCCGGGAGTGACGTGCTTTCCGGTAGCATCGTGAACTTTCGCTCCCTCAGGAATCGTCAATTCACTCCCGATATCGATGATCTTTCCGTTCTTAAAGAGGACGACGCCTCGGTGAATCGGAGCGCTCGAAACGGGATAAACGGTTCCACCGACGATCGCGTGAACGACATCTTCCGGTTTTTTGGGAGCCGGTTTTTCTTTTTTGGCTTCTTCTTTAGCCTTGGGTTGCTCTTTCTTCGCTTTGTCGTCTTGCGCCAAGAGTGAATCAGAATTAACTCCCAGGGTAGCTGAAAAGAAGATTCCTAAACTTAAAGTCCAAATTGCGAGTTTAGACATCCAAGAAGCTCCAGTGGTTTGTGTTTTTGAAAAGGAGGAATTCATTGTTCTTATTTCTCCTCTTCATCTTTTTTCTCGGGAACGGGAAAGACAATCTTTCCGCGTGAAAATGACTTTTTAACTTCTGCCATTCCTGACAGTGGATCTTTATCAAAGATAACGAAGTTGGCATCTCGGCCCTTTGCCAATGAACCCCGCTTCTTCTCAATTCCCAACATCTTAGCAGGATTGACGGTTACGGACTTCAACACCGTCTCAGAATCCATTCCGCTCTTAACCATATTGGCTAAGAAGTAGAAGATATCTTTATGACCCCGAGCATCATCCGACATGGGGATCAAACTCACATTCACCCCGTGCTTAGCAAAATAGCGTGCGGTGTTGATGTAGATCGTGGTGTCAGAGATTCGACTGATGTAAGGCTCTAAAACTACGCCCTCTAAATGATCTTTCAGAGAGGCTATGCGCTCAACTTGGTCTTCTTCCAAGATAGGAGCCGTCACCAAGGTGAACTTAAACTTCTCAGGAAGAGTTTTAACCAACTTCACAAAGTGATCGATAGCTGCAGGAACTGTGATAATCACGACTGCTTTTCTCTCACCTAAGAACACTTGTGAAAGAGGTGTAGCAACGGTCGGCTTCGGCTTTTTGCTGGAGCTTGTGGGCTTAGTTGGAGGCTTGGAAGATACGGTTCGCCCTGGAATCGGAACTGGACTGGGAGGTCGAGGGCTTGGAATTGGAGGCCGTGGACTTGGCTTGGGTGGAGTCGGAGGCTTCTTAGCTTCGGGCTTAGTAGGCTTCGCAGCGGGCTTCTTGTTTTTGTTTGCTCGCTCTTCGCGAATCTTCTTAGCCGTTTCGAGAGCCTTTTTGAATTGAGCCTCTAAACTGCTCTTCGCAGTTCGACCAACGGTATATTGCATCGCGAGGAACGCATCCTCACTCAATGCCATTTCTTTTTTGTCTTTAGTCTCAATCGTATCGATGATCGCGGCTCGACCACTGAGAATATAGCGGTAAGAAGGGATCACTGCCAACGTACCGTAACCGTGTTGAGCGAGTTGATTGAAGATCTTGGCGGTAGATTGAATTTGATCGAAAGCCTTGTACTTGGATCCATCTCGAGTTGAGGCGGAAACATAACCGCGAGTCACTCCTGAACGGGACCCTTTAACGTTGGATCCCAGCAAGTTGACTTGGGTGTAAGGATTGATGAAGCTGGGAAGGATAACGGAGTCTTTTCCCATATCTTCGGCTTTCACACCATCCGGAAGCTTTTCACCCGCTTTCAGAATGTTTTCGATCTTGCCATCTTTAACCAGAAGAACTCCGCCTTTAATCGCGGGGCCTTCCATCGGGAGGATCGTTCCAGCTCGATAAGCTTTGAGCTGATTCTCATCCTCTTTCTTTTTGTCATCAGCTTGAAGCCAACTGGTTGAAACCAAAAGGGTGAAACAAGCTGAAAGAGTAATTAATAGTGCACGTTTCATATGGCGAGGCCGCTTGAAATTCATGGATCAAAACCTCCTGGGCTCTTGAGAAGCGTCGTAAGCGAGTTTCCCATTAACCAGGACAAAAGACACGTGATTACGAATATCTAAAGGGTCTCCCGACCAAAGAACGATATCCGCATCCTTGCCTACCTCTAAACTACCTATTTGTTTATCTAAACCGATGGCTTTGGCAGGATTGATCGTCAAACCTTTCATGGCGACTTGAGGATCGAGACCTAAGCGAACCGCCATCGCAGCTTGGAAAAAGAATTCCTCTTGGGGAATAACTGGAGAGTCCGTATTGACTCCCACATTTTTAACTCCACCGTCAAACCAGCCCTTGGCCAATCCAACCACTCGTCCGTATTCGCGGTCGAAGCGGAATTGACGCGGGCCATTCATCACCATGACCCCTCGCTTAGCGGCTTCAGAAGCTAATTTGTAACCATCGAAGGTTCCGTGATCGATCACCACCCATAGCTTCATTTCATCGTGAAGGATGCGAAGCGTGGATTGAATCAATTGAACTCCTTGAGTGTGAACGACGACCGGGAATTTCTTGTGGAAGAGACCGCGGAAGTATTCCAAACGAGGATTTTTATGGGGTTTTACTTTGGTTTTACCCGCTTCGAAGTCATCCCAAGCTTTGGTGTACTTTCGGCCTTCTTCCAAGGCGCCACGAATCAGGTAGTTCATTCCCATTCGGTCTCGACCTAAGTCGCCACCGTAACGTTCAGGGTTTCCACCCTGGGCGATCTTGAGAGCACCAGGGAAACGTACGAGCATGTCTTTAACCGTTTTGCCCGCAGTTTTTACCACAGCGCCAAAGCCACCCATATTCGTTCCACTACCCGGAATGAAGAGGATCGTTGTCACTCCCCCCGCGACTGATTTTCGTAAGCGAGGGTTGTTGGGCATGATGTTGTCGAGGACGCGAAAACCTGGGTTGACGGGGTAAACCATATCGTTGAGGTCTGAACCTCCAACATGTGCGTGAAGATCGATGAAACCAGGAACAGCCCAGCGATCTTGAGCATCGATATGGTGGTATCCCTCAGGAACAGCGACCTTACCTAAAGGATCTTTAAGGATCTTTTCGATCTTGCCGTCCTTGACGAGGATCAACGCTCCATCCACATTACCTTTGGTGATCGTTACGGCTTTTCCAACTCGCAATGCAATCTTGCTGGGGAGTTCTTTGACCGTTTGTTTTTTCTTCTCTTGGGAGAAGAGATCGGTACTGAATCCCAGAGTCAAAAGAGCTACCAACGCCAAAGCGGGCAGAGTGTGTAGAGCTTCTATTTTGAACTTCATAGTTTTTTGAATGAATTGCACGATCGTGCCTCAGTTCTACTTTTCTTTTTGGTAAACAAACTTGCCGTCGACCATGACGCGCAAGACTTGGGTTGTCAACCCGAAGGGGCGACCACTTAGGAAAACTAAGTCCGCATCTTTTTTATCTTCGATAGAACCGATGTTCTTATCTAAACCAAAGAAGCGAGCTGGAGCTAAGGTCACAGCTTCCAAAGCTGCTTTTTCAGACAAGCCTTCGCGAACGGCATAGGCGATTTGGAAGGGTAAGTCCCTTGCGCCAACTGAAGTTCCCGAAACGATTCCAAAGGGAATACCGTTTGAATCTAGTTGCTGCGGGAAAGAGGCTTTATTCTGAATCGAAGAAGGATGCATCAAGAAACCAATTTTTCGACGACGAAGTTCATCGCGGGATGCCGAACTCAATCCGCTGGGTCCCATGATGGTGACTTTCGTTTTCACCTTGTCGGTCAAACCGACGAAGATGTTTTTGAAGTAGCTCTCACTACGAGCGTTGACCAAAACAGGCAACTTCCCAGTAAAGATGGCACGTAAAACATCCATGTCTTTACTTCGAGTCGGCTCTGTGGGTGCTTTCGCGGCAGGCTTAGGAGTAGGCTTCTTGCCCTCTTTACCTTTTTCAGCTTGAGCTTTTTCCTTTTCCTTCTTTTCTTTAGCTTCCTTCTCGAGTTTCTTCTTGTGATCTTCGAGTGCCTTTTCGTATTTCACCCAAGTTTCGTGATACTTTTGGGCTGACTTGAGCGTGCTCGTTGAAACTGAACCCATCAAGAAGGCTACAGGGTCTTTGACGACTTTAGGATCTTGGTCTTTTCCCCGAATCTTGATCGCGGTGATTTGACCCGAGAAAGATCCAACCGGATCTGGAGTCAGAAGAACGGTGGTGAAACCCACGTTCCCGACGACTTGAAGATCAGGATCTTTAGGATCGAGTGCATCGTAGAGTCGGTAAGTAGCTCGTCCACCACCCCCAGAAGGATGGTTTCGGCTGGTCGTGGGGAAAATACGTTCAGAGTGAACTCCCAATTGACTGACGGCGTCGATCATTCCGGGAATCACCACTTGATCCGTAGCATCGATCACTTTCTTCGCATTCGGAAACATTCCCAAAACAGCTGCGTTACCGACAGCGTGAATCTTTCCATCCTTAAGAGCGATCACTCCACCGTGGATGGGAGCACTGCTTACGGGGTAGACGATTCCACAACGAATCAAGGTTATATCTTCAGGTTGATCCTTAAGAAGGGGATACACCATCTTTCCACTGACAAAAGTGGCGACTGGAGATCCGCCGGTCTTGAAAGGATCTTCTTCGAAGACAACGAAGTCGGCGTCTTTACCTTTTTGTAGGCTTCCCACACGATCTTGAACTCCCAGAATCTCTGCGGGAGTCGAAGTGATGGTTTTTAGGGCATCCTGAGTGGAGATACCTAAACGAACGGCGTCTAAGGCTTGGAAGAGAAGCAAGTCTGGAGAATCAGAAGGAGTCTGAAGACCGACTTTCACTCCAGCTTTAAGGAGAGTGCCGACGATGCCATCTTGAGAAGCACCGTAGATCGTTGTTTGACTGAGATCTTCCCGTGAAAGTTTTCCGGGTTCAAAAGTTCCGGTTAAGACGACAGGGATCTTTCGCTGAGCTAAGAGTTCTCGCAAACGATAAGCTTCTCGCGCTCCTTCGAATGCGACGGAAACTTTATTCTTATGAGCGAGATCAGCAAGGGCGACGATATCGATCGCACGGTCGGCTTGAACCTTAAGATAGTCTTTACCTGAGACTAAGTCTCTCAGGGCTTCCAATCCGGGTTCAAAGCTGGTCTTACTTCCCTTTTCCTTACGTTTCGCATCGTAAGCTTTAGCCATCGCCATCAGTTCACTGAGAGCGTGGAGAGCTCCCGCTCGTGAAACGGGGGGCTGAATGGGTAAAACCTTGAACGGGTCATCGGGAGAAGCCAACACGGGAGGATTGTAAACGGACGGCGGGCGCTTTGAAGGTTCACCTAGTTGAACTTCAAATCCACCAGCCGCTCTTACAATTCTTTTGTGTTCTTCACCTTTAGCTCCACCGGTTTTTACCACTAATCCTCGACCGCTGAGTAAGCGATTGGATCGAGTAGAAATACCGGCAGAAGTGATTCCTGCTCTCAAGAGAGAATTGTACTCTCTGAAAATATCGTAAGCATCTAATGCGAGATATTCAGGAGAAAGACTTCTCGCATCGGAATTGCGCCCAGCGAGTGGAAGGTTGAAGGCGATAAATCCAGGGAGGATCGTCTGCGTTGAGTAATCGAGAACAGGAAGATCTTTAGGAAGGTCTAACTTCTTACCGATCGCGGTGATTTTTCCATCTTTGACGATGACCACAGCGGGTTCTAGAAGTTCACCCGTTCCCGTATAGAGCCGCCCTGCTTTGAGAACGTAACTCTTAGGAGCTTCCTTCTTTTTAGCTTTCTCTTTCTTTTTATGATCATCCGCCTGAACGGCTGGACTCACCATCAAAGCAAAGAGCAAAAGAAGCAGGAGGCTCTTCAATTTATTTTTGTGGTTTGGAACGACTAAAGGTGACATCAGTTGCCCTTCTCCTTGTCCTTCAGAAGCTCCTGGAGCTCGTGGTCTTTAGATCGTGCGTAGACTTCACGACCTTCGATAAATACGTGATCCACCCAAGTGCGAACATCGAACATGTCGCCACTGAAGATCACGAAGTTAGCATCTTTACCTTTTTCCAAGCTTCCCAAGCGATGGTCTAAACCGATCGCTTTAGCTGCAGTTAAAGTTAATGCTTTCAATGCGACGTCTTTGGGAACACCTTGTTTGATCAAGGTCGCAACTTGGAACCAAGGATGGTAAGAGCCACTCAAGTTGAAAATTCCACTTGGAGTGACGGTTTCAACCGCGAATTCGATTCCAGCGTCGTGGAGGACTTTACCGATTTTGATTTTCTTCTCTTTACCCGTGATCGGGTCGATCTCGGTAGTTTCCAAATTGGGAGAGATCACGATCGGACCTAAGTCTTTTCTCTTTTTGAGAATGTCTTTAGCTTTGTAAGCACTTGAGCTCATGACGATGCGAGCCTTGATACCGTGAGTATCCATGATCTCAAAGGCTTTCAAGACGTCAGAAGCTTGTGAACAATAAATCACTGCCGGGATCTCTTTTTTAATCAGCTTTACAAAGGGCATCCTTTGAGCATCGATTTTACCTTCTGGGATCTTCTTATAATCGATAGCTGACCATTTGGGAGCCGGTCGAACGAGACCCGTCAAGCTTGAAACCGCAGTGCCGGCTTCAGGAAGTTCTTGACCGGGCTCAACTGGGATTA
Organism: Planctomycetota bacterium; assembly: GCA_028280485.1. GTDB lineage: Bacteria > Planctomycetota > UBA8108 > UBA8108 > JACQVS01 > JANQLS01. The sequence continues at coordinate 18,701 of JANQLS010000139.1, read as the reverse complement.
AACTTTTTAGGTAGTTGTAGAGAGAGAGGAAGTCATTTCGCATCGCCGCCATGTGAGACATCGGGCTTTGACCGAAACCAGGCGCCAAGGAGATTTTGATGGCTGAGGCATTTTTAACCAACATTTCATCGACCGTCTTACCGTAGGGACGAAGAATCGCGCCCTGACCACCGATACGAGTTCGGTTACCCGGTAAAACGTGCACAGTAGTGACTCCCTCACGAAGAAGGTTCGGGAAGTTTCTACTGATGGGGTCGATTCCATCCATAACTGAAATATAAGGAACGACGGGCAGGTTTTCGTTCGAGATTCGAAGACCCGCTTGCGAGTGGGCGAAGACGAATCCAGGAATGATGACTCCATTGGGATAGCGTTGCACCTTAACGTTGGCGGGCAACTGAATCTCTTTTCCGATCGCGACAATCTTGCCTTGCTCGATCAGAATGGTTCCATCTTTAATCTCTTGGCCGACACCCGTGATAATCTTTCCTGCTCGAATCGCCAAAGACTCTTGAGCAGAAGCTGAAAAACCGGAGAAGGCAAAGAACAATGTTAATAGCGCGAGGCTATGCTTAAGACCAATCTTAATGTTCTTAGTTGGGTCAAAGCTCATCGTGTGCTCTTTTCACTTAGAAGTTGGATCGGCTTCATTTGAACCTTTTAGAAGCCCTGATCTTGTTTATATTTTTAAGTCCTAATTTGTATTAGTCGTTTTGTACTTTCCCATCGACCATCACCCAATCGACTTGGCTCGTGATGGAAAATGGAGAATCGGTGAACGCGACTAAATCAGCGTTTTTACCCTTAGCGATCGATCCTACTTTGGAATCGATTCCAAGGATTTTCGCAGCTTGTGAAGTCACAGCGTTAATTGCATCGTTTTCACTTAAGCCAAATCGAACATCCATGCGTAGCCCCGTTCTCAAGGAAGCGGAGGAACCCCAATTGGTTGTCGAAAAGGCGAAGGGGATTTTGGCTTTGGTTAAGGCCTTCGGCAGATCTAAGAACTGCGAGGGATCTTCCTTTGAAAAGGTTTCAAAGTAAGCACCGGGACGAATCAAGAGCTGAGTCTTGCTCTCTTTGATTTCTGGAATCAATTGAGCGGCCTCTAAAGCCCCTTCGATCGTCAACGAAAGACCGAATTCTTTCGCCATCATGATGGCGGAACGAATCTCTTGTTTATAATCCGCGCGAATTCGGACTTTTCTTTTTCCTTGAGTGCAAGCGAGAAGAATATCTCGTCCCTCTTGACTCAAGAACGGGGTTAATGAACCGATTTGAGGAAGGGTAATCTTTTTGCTATCTGAATAGGTTTTGGCTTCGGTAAAGGCTCGACGAATCAAGAACACCGTTCCCATTCGAGTGGTAGGGATACGGTAGTAAATCGAGTAAGGAGCCGCGCCTCGCATGCTACGGTTGCTGTAAGCAGCGGAAAGTACCATCGAAACAGAGAGGAAGGCTTGATCGTTGACCACCATTTTCCTCAAGCTTTGAGGCTTCGTACGAACGATGGCTCCGAGGCCACCGATCACGTTCCTTTCGCCGGGGCTGATGGCGACGGTGGTGATTCCCTCTTTGAGAGCTGACTTGAAGTTTCTACTGTCGAGGTCCAGCGAATCCAAAACGCGAATTTCAGGAGTGACTTCTTCAACTTCTTCAGCGAGTCGGCCTTGGATCCCCTCAGTACTTCCAGCATTGATCCAACCGGGAGTGACAACGCCCTTAACTTCGATCACTTTAGCACCAGCCGGGATACTTACTTTTTGACCGACATCGGTAATCTTATCGCCATTGATAAGGATGACTCCATTTTCTATTGGAGCCCCTGCACCCGTAAAGATCTTTGAGGCGCGAATGGCGGTCACTTCGGCTTGAAGCGCAGTAACACTCAATAGGCCGAGGCTTAATAGCGCGAGGAGAGTTATTGGTTTTTTTAATGTTCGCATTACTTTTTCTCCTTCTTCGCTGCTTTTTTCACCGTGGAAGGAGCGTCATAAACTTTCTTTCCTAAACACCAAACACTTTCAACTTTCCCCTTAAAGCTAAAGGGATTGTTCGACCAGACGACCAAGTCGGCATCGTAGTCTTTGGCGATTCTTCCCAAGTTTTTATCCACACCAAAAATCTTCGCAGGATTGAGTGTCAATGAGTTAACGGCTTCCTCAAACTTCAAACCATTGTTCATGGCTAAGACTGCGCTGGTGAGGAGATCTTCCGTATCGCCATCGGTTGCGAAGGCGAAATTGATTTTCTTGGCCGCTAATTCTTTAGGAATCGATAAGGCTTTAATCGAAGACTCAAAAGAAAGGGGGCCCAGGACGGCGTGTGAATAACCTTCTACCAAACGCCAAGCTTCAGGGGTGATTCCGGATCCGTGAAGAAGAACAGGAACGACATTTCGTCCTTCGATCGAACCGAGTAAACGAGCAGCTTGAGTTCTGGCTTCGATGTGAATTAAGAGTCGAGCAGCGGCCTCTTGCGTCTTGGGCTCAGGAAGAGTGATTAGAGTTTCCTCTTTTCCTTTAGCCTGGGTGAGATCTTTCGCCCCTTTCCCAGCGGGCTTAAAAGTTTTCTCAATCCAAGTTCTGAGCATCTTCACCGCACCACTCACTGAAGTGGGAGCGCGTTGAAGGCCACCCGAAACTGTCGCCTCGTAGCCGACTGCAGCCTTGATCAAGTCAGGGCCGGCGATTCGTTCTAAGGGGTATTTTCCGGGGCAAACTCGAATGAGCTCAACTTTTCCACCCACCACGTTTTGGTTCCCAGGAGAAACGGCAATCGTCGTCACTCCCTTTTGGTGGAGCTTTGCGAATCCTTTTCCCCAAGGGTCGAAGGCGACAGTTGGAGAAAAGTTTTGGGTGATCGCATCGCTATACTCATTGGTTTCTCCAGTGAACGATCCGGAGAGGTAATGAGCATCGATGAATCCGGGAAGGATCCATTTCCCTTTGAGGTCAACTACTTTTGCTCCTTTAGGCACGGGCAGGTTGTCACCAACCTGTTGGATCTTTTGACCTTTGAGATAGACGGTTCCATTCTTTAAAACCGTTACTCCACCTTTTCCATCGGGACTTACAACTCGAGCCCCCTTTAGGACAGTCAGGTGAGAGTCCGCCTTGAGACCACTTGTAGACAGCAATAGAAGCGCTACAAGAAGGCCGGAAAGGCAATTGAATTTCATATTCGAACTCCGATTTCTTGCTTGGATCATCGATCAAAACTCCATTTCTCTCGAAAGGCTAAATTGACCGTTGACCATAACGCGAAGAACCTTGGCTTGAACATCCAAGGGATCTCCGTCGATAACGATAAGATCTGCATCTTTACCCACTTCTAAACTTCCCACTCTTTTATCTACGCCCAAGATCTTGGCCGGTTCTAAAGTGATGGCGCGTAGAGCTTTATTTTCATTTAAACCTCCGCGAACGGCGACAGCAGCTTGCCAACGCAGGTATTTGGAGGCTTCGAAACCGTCTTCTAGAGAAGAGATCGCCACAGGCACTCCAGCAGAATCCAACTCGGCTGAGTTTGATTCTTTATGGTTGAGGTAACGTAAGCCTTGAACGCGAAGAAGTACGGGGCTAACGGAAACACTCACCCCAGCTTTCTTGAGGTGATCTCCGTTTCTAAAACCTTCCGTTCCGCCTAAGACCACCATGTTTTTCAGATTAAAATCTTCCTTCAATTTCAAGGCGTAGGCGATGTCGTCCCGACGGTGGGCCGTAATCATCAATGGTAGCTTTCCATCGAGAACTCGAAGTAAAGTTTCGTATTGATTGTTGGGTCGAGGCATCCGGGGAGGAGTTGGAGGCTTCGGTGCGGGTTTCGGTTTTGCTGGTGGTTTTTTAGCGGGGGCCGGAGGAGTCGGCTTTTTCTGAGGCGGAGTCTTAGGCGGATCCTTCAAGGCTTGGTCCGCTCCACTCGCTTTTGGACTCGGCTTCTTTTCTTCCTTTTTAGGCTCAGGCTTTTTACCTTCAGGTTTCTTCTCTTCAGGTTTTTTACCTTTACCTTCAGCTTTCTCTTTTGCCTTCTTCCACTCTTTGACCTTCTTGTTGTATTCGACAACGTTTTTACGATAGGCCTCCCATTGCTTCTTATAGCTGACCGTTCCGTCTAATAAAGATCGAAGAGAGTAGAACTGATTCAATCGATCCGTCGTCGTCGTACTCGCGGTACCGAGACTCGAAGAAACACGACCGAGTTCAAAAGTTAAGTAGGCTCTGCGAGAGACGATCTCGAGGTTTTCAGGCTGAGGAGCAGGAGGGCCTTCAGCTTCTTTTTTGATCGATCCGGGACCGAGTTTGATAACTCCACCCAAAATTCCGATCGATCCCCGGCTCTTAGGCACGATCCCAACACTGGTGATACCTTCACGAAGTAGTACCGGGATGTGAGCATCGTAAGGATTGAGATTGTCGATAACATCAAAATGAGGTTGAACTGAATACTCATTTTGAGGATCTTCAACCAACGGCCAGGCTGAAAGCATATCGACAAGCCCGGGCATGACGGAACGTCCTTCGAGATTGACGAGTGGAGTTCCATTGGGAATTTTGACCTCTCCCTTTTTACCAACAGCAGTGATCTTTCCATTCTTAATCAGCACGACACCATCATCGATGGGCGCACTCGAAATGGGATAGACCTTTCCCCCAATCAAGGCGACGAGCGAATCATCGGCAAAAGCATTGAGAGGAATCAGAGTGGTCAAACAGAAGAGAACGAGAACAGCAAACGCTGAGGTTAGCTTTGAGAAAGCTAAGCGATTTTGTTGTACAGGGTGAGTGGACAAGTTGTACGACCCTCACGTTAGTCTGTAGGTCGGAGTACAAAAGACTGAGCTACAGAGGGACTTAATTAACTAAGATTTAAAGCTTGTTATCAAAACTCACAGGACAATCTGAGAAGTCCAGCGGGGCTTTGATAGAAGCAACGCATGCAAAGAGTGTTAGCTAGTTTCAATTTAGAGTTCAGCAAATTTTCGATTTGCTGAAACGGTTGAAACAGAATCCGGAGGAGTATGTTTCAACTTGAAAAATAATGCTAGAAGCTGAGATTCAGGATGAAGGGGATAACTCTCCACACCCTGCCGTTCCTGCGCTTGAGTCTCAAAACTTGGGTTGAGAATCCTCTTCACTGAAGAATTTAGAGACAAGAAGTCTTCATCTTACCGGCCCTTAGGGCTCAAGTAAACAATCTCGAAGCCGGGATTCCACCCAGATTTCAGACCGGAGACCCATCCCCGAAGCTAATGCAGGGATTTAGGTTAAAAAAACGTCTAAACCTTGGGCAGTGTTCCCGGGAAGAGAAGAATTTCTGATCTTCTGATTCGGGCTTCCTCAGAACGCTGGCCTCGTGTCAGGATCTGAGGTTATTTTCATTGAAGCTTATGTTTAAAAGCTTTACGATCTTCGATTCGGTTTTTGGAGGGACGGTTCTGCTTATCCCAATTTGAATCCAGGTTCAACCCGGGTCAAATCCGTTTTGGATTAAGGTCCTTTCCAGGTTAAGCCTGAAAAGACCCTAAATTCACGATGAGAATTCGAGCCATCATCAAGTGAATGAGCACCCAACCCTAAATAAACCTCCAAATGCTGAGCCAAAGCCCCATGACCCACGATGGGTTATAGAAGGAGTTTGAGGGCTTTTGAATGCAGGAAGCATTCTGTAAAGGCAGCTTATTTATCAGAACTTCCATCGGCCCCCGCCCCTAGGTGAGCCGGCTCATTCCAAGGGACTCCCTTCAAATCTCGAGCCGGAAGAAGAAAACACCCTTTATGAGAGAAACTCCAAGGTGAGGTGAAGGTTTGGCCGATGTATGAGAAGAACTATAGTAATTAAAACTGGAGGCAAAATGTCTAATTCAGCTAGCGCTCAAGCTACGGCAAATAAAGAGTTAGAACAACAGGCGGTCAACGCTATTCGAGTTCTATCGATGGATGGAGTCCAAAAAGCCAAATCAGGCCACCCCGGTCTCCCTATGGGTTGCGCTGACTTCGCTTTTGTTCTTTACAGCCGATTCTTAAAGTTTGATCCCAAAAATCCCGAATGGTCGGATCGAGATCGATTCATTCTCTCCGCCGGACACGGGTCGATGTTGATTTACTCCCTTCTCCATCTGTCGGGATACGATGTTCCTCTGGAAGAGCTCAGTAATTTCCGTCAATGGGAATCGATGACTCCGGGCCATCCAGAATACGGAGATACGCCAGGAGTCGAAACCACTACGGGTCCCTTAGGCGCCGGTTTTGCTACGGGTGTTGGGATGGCTTTAGCTGAACAACTCCAAGCTGCTCGCTACAACACTGTTGATCAAAAAATTGTCGATCACTATACCTACGGATTAGTGAGTGATGGAGATTTGATGGAAGGAGTTTCTCAAGAAGCTGCTTCAGTCGCCGGTCATTTAGGTCTCGGTAAGCTGATTTATTTTTACGACGATAACAACATCACCATCGAAGGTGACACCGCTCTCACTTTCACCGAAGACGTAGGTCAACGATTTGAAGCTTACGGTTGGCATGTGATTCGAGTCGACGGGCACAATCGCGAAGAGATTGCGAATGCTCTTCAAGCAGGACAAGAAGAAACCACGAAGCCCACTTTGATCATCGGTAAAACGACTATCGCCTTTGGTAGTCCTAACAAAGCGGGAACGCACGGTGCCCACGGCGCGCCATTAGGTGACGATGAAGTTCAAGCCACACGCGAAAACTTAGGCTGGGATCTCCCCCCCTTTGAAGTCCCCGATGAAGTTTACTCCGTCTTCAAAGGAGCTGCCGATCAAGGTATCGAAGCTCGCAAACAGTGGGAAAGTTTGTATGAAGCCTACAAAAGTGCCAATCCTGAATTAGCTCAGGAATGGAAACGCATTCAAGCGGGTGAACTTCCTCAAGACCTCGCTTCGAAACTTCCAAGCTGGACCAAAGAAGACAAAGCCATCGCTACGCGAGCTGCAAGCGGTGCTACGATCAATGCAATCGCTGACACAATGCCCGAACTCATCGGTGGATCGGCTGACTTGTCTCCTTCAAATAACACCGATGTCAAAGGTGCTGACTCGGTCACTCCTGAAAATTTCGGCGGAAGAAACCTTCACTTTGGAATTCGCGAACACGCGATGGGAGCCATGCTCAACGGAATGAGCCTCCACGGTGGTATGCGTCCTTACGGCGGTACATTCCTCATTTTTAGTGATTACTGCCGACCTTCAGTTCGTCTTTCAGCCTTGATGAAACAATCCGTCGTTTACGTGTTCACCCATGACAGCATCTTCTTAGGTGAAGATGGTCCCACCCACCAGCCCGTCGAACACGTGGCTTCTCTCAGAGCCATGCCCAACTTGAATGTGATTCGTCCTTGTGACGCCAACGAAACGGCAGCTGCTTGGATGTTGGCCTTAGAAAGAAAAGATGGGCCTACCGTCTTGGCTCTCACTCGACAAGGCTTGCCACATCGAGAAGAAGGCGCCTACGGAAAGGGAGTCGAAAAAGGTGGGTATGTCATCCGTAAAGAACAAGGTGACAAGCTCGATTTGATTCTGATCGCCTCTGGAAGTGAAGTCACCACGGCCATCGATGCAGCGGAAGCTTTATCTCAAGAAGGTAAATCGGTTCGAGTCGTCAGCCTGCCCTGTTGGGAAATCTTTGAATCCCAATCAGATGAGTACAAAAATGAAATCTTACCTTCTTCTTGTACGAAACGCGTTGCCGTTGAAGCAGGAAGCCCATTCGGTTGGGAACGTTACGTCGGTTTAGAAGGAAAAGTCGTCGGTCTTAATCGCTTCGGCGCGTCGGCTCCTGCTGGTGTCTTAGCCGAGAAGTTTGGCTTTACCAGCGAGAATGTGGTGAAGGTAGCGAAAGAATTGATCGATTAAAGAATTCAGATCCTGTTGACAGGAACTGACCCGAGTTGGGATCAACTCGGCCGTGAGTGAAAGCAAATTTTTAATTTGCTGGAACGGTTGAAACAAAATCCAATGGAGATTGTTTCAACTTAAAGAATACGTTGTTCGATTGTTAGGTGCATCGAATTACACCTTTCTATTAGGGAATTCCCCTCTCTGGGTTGCCGCTCGGGAATGGCCGAGCGGCTTTTTTATGCCCACTTATCTTTCTTCTTCGCTTTTTTCTTCTTGGCCCACTTCCCCTTTTCGTCTTGGATCCACCAACCGACTTTCGCGCCCTTCGCCCAGCTTTTGGCGAAGATCTTTTGGATTGCCTCCACCTTTTTAGGGATCTTTTTCAATTGAGCTACCCGCTTATAAAGATTCATCCGATCTTTATTTTCGGCGGAGAAAAGCTTTCTTAATTCGAGCTTCTCTTTAACGCTTAATCCTTTTTGACTCTTGATCGTCAGTAGGCCTTTATTGTTCTCCCCGATATTGAGCTTGTTGTAATAAGGAAGTAATTTTTTAAACCGTTCTTTAAGTGACTTTTTAATCGTCTTGACGATCTCATCTTCCTTATCTTTATCATCGTCAACTAATAGAGAAGAATCGATGACTTTATAGCTGGCTAATAAAGACTTATTAGAAGGGATCGCCAAGGCTGCATCTTCGGTATTTTTATCCGTATCGATTTCTTCCGATTCTTCGATGGGGGTCTCTTCATCGGAGTCTGTCGGTCGAACCTCCCCCACGATCTCATCGGCAACGTCTTCGATTTCTTCAGTCGGGAACGACACGTTGACAACGATCGTACAAGCCAAATTTGAAAGACCGATACTCACGCACAAGAAAGTGACCATGGCCCACTTTAACGAAGTGCCGTTCTTTACTGAATGGAGTGAATAAGAAGTTTCAGGATTCATGAAATCAACTTTCTAATTGAAAGAGCTGAATCATTGAGGTCACTACGACCCTTTCTTAATTTGAACCGAAGAGAGACTTTATGTTCTTAACGATTCGATCCCAGCTATAGGATTTTCCGGGAAGCGAATTCGCGATCCGAACTCCAGGGAAATAATACCAAGGACTATACATTAAGTATTCTACGTCGTCATATTTGTACTTTCCACGAACTCGAAAGCTTCCCTCCGACAATTTCGCCCAAAATCCAAATTGAGAGTAGTCAAAGCGGGAAAAGAGAAAGGATTCTAATCCAAAAAATCGCCCTGAAAGCATGCGTTGAAAACTTTCAATCGTTTTGAGATCGATATACTGCCCAACCCCTGAACGCTCTATGGTTTCTAAGTCAGCTTCAAAACTTAAGAGATCATCAGAAGTCATTTGAAGATCACGAATTTCTCCCTGAAGTACTCCAGATAAGACTCCCAAGTCGAAGACTTTACCGAGTTCCAAGAGATGGATCTCCGTGAAATGAACATCGGAGAACTGAAGAACAAAGTACGGCTGTGAGAGATACTCAACGGAGAAATCTCCGAGATCAACACGTCCCCCGAACGCATCTAAACTCCAATTCCCTTGCACTTCTAAACGGTCATCAAAAAATCGAAAACGACGGGCTTTACCTTCGAGAGTTCCGCTCACATCGACGCCCAGCTTTTGTGATAACCATGTTTGAAGATTTAATTCCTCCACTAAAACAGAACCAGTGAAACCTTGGTCTTCTCCTTGAGAACTCCACTTCAAAGCATCGATCTTCACCTTCCCCCCAAGCTCTTCTAAATCCAAAGGTGAAAAGCGATAGGCATCTCGGCCCATTTCAATATCGATGCGACGGGACCTCAGTTGTAAGTCTTGCCACTTGATAAAGTCGAATTTGAGAAAACCTAATTGAGGATCTGAAGCTTCACGCTCTAAGCTCCCCCATGCCATCGGAAGCACTAATTGAGAGGCCTTGGTTTCTAAACCGACTCGAGGCATCTGAAACGTGACTTCATCGGCAGACCAATCCAGTTCAAGACGTCCCTGACTCTCTCGATATTCATATCGCCAATCTAAAATGCTCTTGCCGGTGAGTACGGCTTCTTGAAGAGCAGGGTAGTCTTCTTGAAGGGGATCACGAATATAAGTATTGAAGACCTCCTGAGTTCGAACTCCTTTTGAAGTCGAGCTCAATTTGGCGTGTTCCACCATCAAGTGATCTTCTTTGTGATGGATATCTAAAATCCCCGTAAATTCTGTTCGACCGAATTCCGGCCAATCTAAGTCAGCTAAGAAATTAACCCGAGACTTCGAAAAGAGCTCTGGAATCTTTAGAGGGAACTGTTGCCAATCTGCTTTTCCTGCTAAATGAATGGCATCATCATCGAGTTCTAAACCAATCGTTCCGATCGCGAGAAATGGGGCTTCAAATTTTAGAGAATATTCCAATTGGAAACGCTTTTCACCCTCTTGGGGAGCAGGGGTATTGATCAGGCTTTTAATCGAACCGGAAAACTTGGCATCTTCAGTTAGTAAAAAATCTTCAAAGAGAGCAAAAGAGAGTTCTCTAACGGTGAACTCAAGTTCGACATCTTTAGGTAATTCAGATGTACGCCAATATCCAACCTTGGCGATGAAATCCACTTTCCCTGATTTAGCGCTCCGATGATCAGGAGTTTCTAAACCGGGTATAGCTTGATCGAGTTCTAAATTTCGAACCCAAAAAGTCATGTTCTCCATCGAGGTTGAGCCAGCCTTCAAAAAACCAGAAAGCTTACCCACTTCGAATGAAATCGAACCCGGCCACTTGAAGGCCTCCGAGCTTTTATCGATATTAAATTCACCGTTGATGCTGAGCTCGGGAAGATCGGGAGTCCCCCGACATTTAAGAGCGACCGAAGCCTTTCCTTCCAGTTCAGCTAACCAACCCGGTGATAAATCACCGGGGATTAATTTTTCAAACTCACTTAATGGAAAAGTGGATAAGTTCCAGTCTTTAGCATTCGCATTTAAAAAGAGTTCCGGTTCCTCGAATAAGGATGCCACCTCTCCTTCGATCCCTAATCGCCCAAAACCTTGAAACTCAATCCCGCTACCTTGTTCTAAGCTGAGTAAACCGCCCCGCACATTCTGCTGAAAAACGCCCTTAATTTTAGCTTGGAGCCGAGGCTTAAGGGGAGAAACTGTAGTGATGACTTGTCCTTGGCCTTCTAATTGAATGTCAAAGTTGATCGTCGAAACTTCGTCTAGTAGTTCAGCATCTAAAAAGAGGTTTAAGTTTCCCGATTCAACTTTAGTCTCTTCTCCTTTATAGCTCGCTTTGTTCAGTTGAGTAGAAAGGTGAACCTTCAGTGCATCGGGCCAAACTCCACTCATTTGGCCTTCCAAGTCGACAGCTCCATCCACATCAAGCCCAGGCCACACGACTCTTAACAACCCCATAATGGGATCCACTTTAAGCTGTTCAACCTTGAGCTTAACCGAAGAGATCTTATAGCTTTTTTGCCCGTTTTGATTGAGAACCGGCCATATCTCTCCCGAGGCCTCGAAGGGTGATCCTAAAACCGTTGCTTTTAAATCAAAGGCTTGTTGATCGTCTCCTCCCAATCCCCAAACCTCTAACTGAAGATCTCGAATTAAAAATTCCTCACCGGCGTACTTAAGATCCAAACTACCGTTTTCTAAAACTAAGTGACCAATGAAGGGCTGAAGCTCATCTTGTCCTTTTGTCGTTTCCGAAGTTGGGAGTGAGAAAACTTCACTCAGTTGAGAATCTAAATTCAATTTCAGGCGAGGACGAACCAGGGTTAACTCTTCGATCTGCCCGCTGACGAGATCCCAGGGAGAGTAGAGGATGGAGAGACGATCACAGGAAAAAGATAAGCGTTGATCCTCTTCAGTTTTTAAACTCGTCATGTGGGTGATCGCCAGACGAGACAGAGGATCAGTTTCGATGCGATCGATGCGAACGGGAATGTTTAAGGATTCACGTAAGAGATCTTCAACAAGGGAATTAAGGTTCCCCTGTTCCCCCAATCGAGGAATGACCCAAAAAACGGCCATCCCAAGGATGGTAAGAATACAGAGCAGGCTGATGAAGAACCGCAGGAAGATCTTCCGAGAAAGTTTACTTTGACGCGATTCGCCCTTGTCTCTGTTCGAAACAGAACCAGCCGGCTTGGGGGATCCCAATGCCAATTCGTTCTCGGGGGACGGTGGACTCGCGTTCAAACTCAGTTCCTAGTTAAAAACAGCTGAAATGGCGACATAGATCACGGGCAGTTCTGCCGATAAATTGAACAGAATCTAATTCGGTTCAACAGACGAGGTTGTACTCTGGTTGAATCTGGAGTTAGGATAAATGTGCTTAATCACCCTCTCAGAACTAAAAATCAGCCAGATACCCGACCAGCTATCAGAATTAAAAACAGGTTACTCATGATGACTCAGAAGTTTCTACTGACTTTGCTTCTTCTTGCTGCCTCAATTATTCCCTCAGCCGCATTAAAAGCCACAAATGAGGAATCAAAATCAAAGGACATCGCTCAGCTTATTCAAACCTATTTAAAGGCAGACTCCACCCTAAAAGCGAGAATCGCTCGTCAGTCTTTACTGTCTGCAGGGTCCGAGCACCATAAAGCCGTCCGAGAAGCTTCCGAAAAAGTTAAAAGTTCCCATAAAGACAAAGCTCAGGGGCTGAAAGAGATCTCTGTCAAACTCCTCTCACAAGAACTCACCAAAGTCATCGAGAAGAAACTCGCAACGGGCTTAGTCTTTGATGGTCAGTACGATGCCTTTAAAGAAATCCCCGGTGCACTCGAAGCTCTTCACAGTCTCTTAGATGATGAAACTGTCGACATTCGAGTTCGAATGGGAAGTATCAACGCCCTTGCGGACGTTGCGGATGAAAAGTTCAAGCCTCGACTTGAAGCTCTCATCGATGATCCGTTCCTCTATCCCCTCATTCGAGAAGAACTCGGAATCCTCCTCGCCATTTTAGGGGACACTCGAAAAGTAGATAACGATATCAAGAAGCTTAAAGAACACGTCAATTCGAGAAATCCTGATTTATCCCTCAATGCCAACTTACAACTCGCGAATCTATCGTACCGAATTCGTAAATACGGCCAGGCGATCGAATGCTACAAGCGGATCTTAGGGATCTATCAACTCGTACGTACTCGTTTTCCCAAGGATCACCCCCTGGTGAAAGTGAACTTCAATGACCGCGCACTTGCTCTTCAACACTACAACACGGCCTGTTCTTACTCTCTCAACAAAGAGATTAAAGAAGCGAGAGAACATCTGAAAAAATCGATCCTCCTAGATTCGACTCACTTTAAAAATATGAGTATCGACGGTGACTTGAAAAATCTACGAGACGCCAAAGGTCATAAAGAATATAAGCAGGGGATAACGCGGGCTCTTCAGGATGAAGAGATTTAACGAATTTAAGGTTCGTTCGGGCGACTCAACTCATCTAATAAATCTAAATCCATCCCGGGAACTTGCGCGATGAAATCCGCGAGGTCTTTGGCGAGGGGGCAACGAATCTCCATGCGTTCATCGCTTGCGGGGTGACGAATATTGAGTCGATAGGAATGAAGGAATAGCCGAGGCAGACCGTAACGTTCTCTAAACTCCGTGTTGATTCGCCCCTTCCCGTAAGATGTATCACCCAACAGATGATGGTGAATGTGAGAGAGGTGGCGCCTAATTTGGTGACGCCGACCGGTCTTAATTCGCACTTTTAAAAGCGTCAAGCCCCGAATGAAATCTAAAGGTGGGAATACCAATAGGCGTTCGTATTCTGTATAGGCCTCTTTTTTAGTTCCTTTTTTATCGCTTAAAGGTCGGTCACAAAAACCCTTTTCTGCGGGTTCTCCCCGAACGAGTGCCAAATATTCTTTAACACAATCCTCAGCGACCAGTCGCTCCTGAACGGCTCGCGTGCCGTCCGTATCATAGGCAAAAAGAATGGTCCCCGAAACAGCACGATCCAGTCGATGCACCGGGTTCACGTAAGTATTCAATTGCTCTCTTAACATCTGAAGCAAGAACACTTGATCCGCAGACTCACGGCTGCGATGAACTAACAATCCCCCTGGTTTGTTGGCCGCGATGAGGTCGGAATCTTGATACAGAATTTCGATCGGAGTGTCAGGATCGATGGCGGGAGGGGAAAATGAAGCCTCATTCAAGGGGAGCAGGCTCCATCGTGAGTTGGGCAACCCGACTGGTTTTTCCTTCAACTGGAGGAGTAAAAGATCCATCGGGAAGGACTTCAAAAACATCGGGCTTAAAATTTTCAACGAAGGCTCGTGCGACATCTTCTTCTACCAGATGCAATTGCCCTCGTTTGTGCCAGAAAAGTTCCTGACCATCGACCGTCTTGATACGGATGCGATAGCGGATACCATCCTGCCCCCTTTGCATCAAAGTTTCACCCTTTCTAAAAATTCCCATCTCTCATTCCTTAGGTTTCTTCTTTAAAAAATTTGGCAAAGGAGGTCCTTTTTCTTCTACTTCAATTTTAGTGTTAACCTTTTTCGCATCTTTACGTTCGCGCAGATACTCTTCTGGAATCTTGGGCAGGTTGCGCCCTCCCGGAGTTGGGTCTTTCCAAAAGCGCCCCCCCTTCTTTCCATCTTTTCTTCGACCCCACGATTGATCCGTGGGAATCGCAGCGAATGCGATGTGATCGACCCTCACATTTCCCGCTTCCAAGCGATGAAATAAACCCAAATAATCTCCCGAATTTCCTAATTTAAAACTCGTGGAGTTTCCGACTCCCTTTCCATCTCCCATCAAAACCACAAATCCCTTGGGAGGAATCGGCTCCTTAATCGGAATGCGCCACTTGCGGCTATTCTTTTGGGAATCGGAAAGAAACATGCCTTCGATTGAAAGGGGAACATCCCCGGCGTTGTAAATTTCGATAAATTCACCGTGAGGGCTAGATTCGCTCGGCCTAGGCAAGACCTCATTGATAAAGAGGGGCAATCGGCCAGGAATTTGAAACGGTAAGGCTTCACCGGTAAGAGGATAGGGTCGAGCGATTTCATCCTCAGAAGTCGCCAAGAAATAAAAGGGAATCTTGAGGTCTCCATCACCACGAGGCAAAAGAACCTCATAGCGGTAACGTTTAGATTCCCACTCAACGTTGATGGGAAGGAAGTGATCTTTCTCAGGTGGCTTGAAGAAAAGCGTAAGTTTCTCCACCTTTCGCTTCGGTCGGATCCAAATCAAAATATCTCGATCCTTGATCAGCTCAATCTTCCATCGGTAGATCCAATCGGGTCCGTTCAAAACTAGACCCTCGTTGGGTTCCCCTGGACTGGGCTTACGAAAATATCCCCATTGACGAGCGTCATCATTGGATCGTCCGTAGCTAATCCCGGCCGACTGGCGAGCGAAGTGAAGGACATCGCAAACTCGATAACGACCGCGTAGTGATTCAAGTTTAAGAAGGTAAATCACTCCCCCTTCGTTGGACAAGGGAAGGTGCCTCTTTCCGATGAGTTCAATTTTTAAGACTGAATTTGGAGCGATGCTCCTACCCTGTAAGGCGAAGGATTGGCTCAATCCAGGATCTAATGAGATACGATAATTGGTGAGGTTGATCTCCTCCGAAGAGCGGTTAACAAGCTCGATCCATCTCGAACCTTCTTCATTTTCAGAATCAGGCAGGAGAAGCATTTCGTTGAGTAAAACCGGCTCCGGTGCTTGGGCTCTCTCTTCGGCGATCGCTTGATAAAAAGCCTTTCTGCGGCTTTCAAAATGAGCTAAGACGGCCTGAGGAGCTGCTAGCAATTGCTTACCCCCGTCGAGAGGCCAAAGCCGTTTTGCTCCCTGGGCGATGCTCTGTATCTGCTCGTCCCACTGAGAAACCCGACTCTTCAGGGCTTCCTCGGTAAAGGTTTCCTGAAGTAAAGCCTCAACCGTATCAAGATATTGTTTCCATATCGTGGGATGGGACAGGAGGCGACTTTCAACCTGATCGAAAGATCTCGAGGGAAGAAGCTTCCGGGTGATCGCATTTCGAGTCAAGGCTTCTTTGGCTTGCTCTTTTGTAAATTGAGAATGAGGCAGACCCAGAAAATTAAAAGTACTGAGAATCCCCTCTGAAGCCTGCGGTAAAAAATACTCCCACTTACCGTTCCTCGAATCGCCGAGGTAGATCTTTGCTCGAGAACTTTCTGAGTTCACTCCGAAAATGGATTCGATCGCCAGTCGCTTTAATACCCGATCGAGGTAAAACCTCTGTTGGACGAACTTCTCGGTCTCCCCTTCTTCCACTCGATTGAGTTCATGAACAAAAGTCGTCAAGTTCCAGAGTGAGCCTTCATGAGTGAGAGGTTTTCCGTAAGGCTTCCAATCGAATTGAAGCTGACCTCGATCTTCTAACTGCGTGTAGTTTCCAATCCGGTCTAAGCGATTACGTTTTCGAAAGGGTCCTACCGCTCCTTCTCTCATCAAGTAAACACCGCGGTAATCGCCATTGATGGTGAGATGAACAGGATTCACTTTAAAGCTCGCGAGCCCTGCTTTTTGGTAGGCCCAATGAAACAAACGAGCCCGCATGAAGCTTGCATCTCCCGCTTCGGCATCTAAGGAGAAGGATTGTAAACCTCGAAACTTTTTCCCCGACTTCACTTTGAAGTTATAGCTTTTATTAAACTGCCAATCGTCAACTGAACGCTCGGCTGAAACCCAAACCACCGATTCAGAACTCCCATTACGGAGGGTGGCCTCAACCTCACGATTTTCACTCAATCGCTGAGCCAGGGCCTTGGCTCCTTCAGGCTCGGTGACGAGGTAAAGCTTCAACAGTTCATCGTCGTATTCACTAAAAGAAGTCGCCGTGACGGGAGCCGAAAGCTCACTTTGCCCTCCATCCGCATCGAAAGATTGAATACGGTAATAATAGGTTTCCCCCGCTACAACGTCGTTATCGACAAATCGGGGAGCGGTAACCGGATACTCAACCAGACTTTGATAAGGACCTTCAACCTCTGTCGAACGGTAGATACCGTAACCTGCTGGATCGAGTTGAGGTAGATTCCATTTGAGAACGATCTTCGAAGGTTGAGACTCAGCGAGAAGATTCAACTTCTCGTTTGATTTTGAAATATTTGATTGGGGTTGAATGACGATACGGGAAATTCTCGGAGGCAGAGGGCTATCCTTTTTAAACTCCAAGTCCAACCAACCATCGCTAACCGAAACGAGAAACGATTTTCTGTGCCAATGAAAGTCCCCGGCTTCTTGAGCGATGTCAAAATCCTGAATTCGCGGCTTTCCCTCTGCCTCGATAGTAAATTTCCGCAAACCAGAAACGGCGACATCGGTCTCTAAAAACCAAAGCGACACGTGGTAGGTCCCATCGGCGAGACTGAAGGTGTAGCGACGAGGGTTTTCTCTCCAAACGATCGGCCAACGGGGATCTCCTCCAAATGCGAAGGAGCGTCGGCGCGAAGTCCCATGCCCCCCGACATAGCCGTAACTTCTTTGGGATGAAAAGGGTAAATCTCGAAGAACTTGCCCTTCGATGCCCAGGCTATCTTGGGGAATCAATCGACTCCTACCCGCCAACAGCGTGATAGGGAATTGATCGAGAACCTCTTGCGCTTCCCCTGATCGTAGCCCAAAGAGGGATTGCAATAGGGCGAGTAGCAGAATTAAAGAAGAGGATTGAAGACGAGGCATATACTTAAAAGGAGCTGAGTATTGAATGAAATTGGGGTTGCTATTATCGGAAGCCCAAACTGGGCATATACCCTATTAATATCGACGCAATTGTAAAGAAGGGGAAGGAAGATTTAAGGCTATTTCAAGAAAAGGCACCCCGTGGGGTGGCCTTTTTGCGTTCTATCAAATTTTAAATGGAATCCGACCTGTAGCGCCTGGGCTTGCCCCAGGCCGAGCCCATAAATAAAGGTCCATTGGATCTATAAAGAAAGGCCACCCACAAGGGGTGGCGCTACAGGATCAACCTCGATTTAAAATTAAATACGGCGCTCAGTCCTTCAGCTCAATATTCCAATAGGCCTCAGAGACAAAGTGCTCCCAGCTCTTTTTTCGTCTGCCGATGGGCAAAGAGAATGCCATCGGAGCCGGGGGCTTTTGGGGCTCTTTGATCAGCTTCATGTCTAAGTTTTGAAGCAGGGTATTTCCCTTTTTCGAATTACACTGGCAACAGGCGACAACACAATTCGTCCAGGAACTACTTCCACCTTTAGATCGGGGAAGGACATGGTCGATCGTCAGATCTTCGGTCGGCAGACGCGTTCCACAATACTGACAAGTATTTTTATCGCGTTTAAAAATGTTGCGTCGGCTGAAGATGACTTCCGGTTGCTTGAAGTGGTCACAGTGTTTCAAAACGATGACTTCAGGAATTTTGATTTGCATCGAAACAGTTCTAACGCAATGTTCCCCATGAGCAACCGAGAGATCCGCCCAACTTTCAAAATCATAGAGAGCGTAGTTATTGGGCTCAATAATTCGCGCTAAATCTTTCCATACCAATACTAAAGCGCGTCGAACCGTAGAAATTCGGATCGGCAACCAATTTTTATTAAGTACTAAAATCGGCTCAGAGAGAGCAGGGCTATTCATCGGATCTCCTAAAAAATTCGGAGGAAACTAATAATATTATTTTTAAGTATTTTAGTGATTACAAGCAAACTAAAAGTCGTTTTAAAAAGATCTTAACCTCTTAAATCCAAAAAGTTTAAACTCGTTCTATTCTCTCGCAAAACTGCTTGTAGAATAATTAGTTCCTGTTGATTAAACAGGAACTAAGCCGAGTTGGGATCAACTCGGCCATGAATAAAGACCCTAGGTCTTTATTCCATTATTACTGCGTAGG
>JANQLS010000184.1 GCA_028280485.1 Planctomycetota bacterium | reverse complement strand
AAGTTCACGGGGCGCTTTTTTTCGCCAAAAACTAACTACTCTGAAGCCTTCTTAGAGTTCACCATGTACTGGA
This sequence comes from Planctomycetota bacterium, assembly GCA_028280485.1. Taxonomy (GTDB): domain Bacteria; phylum Planctomycetota; class UBA8108; order UBA8108; family JACQVS01; genus JANQLS01. The sequence continues at coordinate 14,654 of JANQLS010000184.1, read as the reverse complement.
GAATATCGTCCATGTTCTGGTCCCAGTTTTCGAAGCCTTCATTGATCGTGATCGTCGTATTGCTCATCCAAGGCAGCATATGGAGCAGCTTAGCTCGTACATCCGGTTTGAGCGTGAGTTCAGGATCAGGTTCGACTCCCCAAGCTTTAGCTCGGTCTTCGGGGAAAATGTAGTTATCTTTATCTAACCAGAACGCGGGCATCTTCGAGTTCGGCATGAAGGCGGTTGGTTGAGCTAACCAGGCTTTCATCCATGAGGGACGCAGGCGTTTGGCAGCGAGGTCGAGATCAGGACCCCAACTGAAGATATCCTCGTTTGAAGGCTGATTCCCATCCATGGGGTGACAGGAGTCACAACCCAAACGAAGTGGCGGTGGTTGAATATCTTTCTCGTTATCGGCGAGTGAGGCAAAGATCTTCTTACCTTCGTTCATCGAGGCGGGATTGTATTCGTCCGTTGCGAAGACTTCGTGGGGGCCTTCGATATCGGAGAGTGCTCGGAACATTTCAACGATGGTACGAGACTCTTCGATCGTCAGATCATAGTCGGGCATCCGTATGTTGAGGTTCGAACGGATCGGGTGGACCTCTCTCAAGAAATCGAAGAACCATTTTCCTTGAACTCTCTCTCCTTGTCGCCGAAGGAGAGGAGGAGAAAGGTAACGGAAATCGATCGCAGGATTGATCGAATCTCGAACCTTTCCTTCGTTCAATCCTTGAACGTAGACCAATTGATTGTGTTCGGCGACACCCGCCAATTCGTAGTAGTTGGCTAAGATTTGAGTGAGCGAATACTCCTCGGATTCAGGTTCTGATTCTGGATCGTCACTGGGCATGATCCAGGGGAATTTAGCACTCAAGAAAGTATGCTTGGGGAAGACGGTTCTCGGAATGATCGTTTTTCCGTTCGCATCTTTAATTTCTTCCAAGACCAATTCTTTCGCCAGCCAAACTTCTTCCTCAGCGGCGTTGAACTTCTCTTCTTCTTCAGTGGCATCTGAAGAGTATTGAGGAAGCTCTTTTAAGTTCACTAAGTTCGTGTCAGCCCCTACTCGGTGGCAGCCTTGACAATTGAGGAATCGAATCAGTTTGCGACCGTCTTCGATCACTTTCTCGTCACCCTTGAGAGTTTTAATTTTACCCAAGGGGAGTTTGTCGGGAAGTTGCCCGGCTAAGAAGGTGACCACGGCTTCGACTTCTTCATTGTTTTTATAGAAGTTGAAAAGAGGCATCTTCAGAAGATCTTCAACACCCTTCTCCATTCTCTGACCGGAAGGTTCATAAGTAACTTTCTCGTCGGAGACCTTCTTACTGGGAAGCATATCGAAAACACGAGTGTTTTTGAGTTTCGCGGTGAACCAGGCGATACGGTTCTTATCGATCGCATAGGAACCATCTTCTTGGTGGCCCCAGTGACCGAAATCTAAGCTCTTAGCGTCTTTGGCACCGTAAGCGGTCAAATCAGCACCGATGGGCTGGGCGTTTTCGTAACCCTCAATTCCATCGTGACAACCAAAACAACCGTAACGAGCGACCAGTTTGTCTCCTAAGTAGGAGAGAGCCGCTTTGTCTCCGCCACCCCCATCTTGGAAGTAGGCATCCGTTTTCTTAACGGCGTCGGGGCGAGTCGTCTTCTTGCTGTGGTAGCCGTAAACCAAATCTTTGAGATAGCTTCGGTTGCTATCGTCGATAACGAATGTTTTTTCTTGGTCGAATTCTTCGTTTCTCAGTGAGAGGAGGTAGGCGACCAGGTCAGCTAAGACTTGAGGACCTTTTCGCTTTTTGTCTTTAGGATCGTTGACGGGATCTTGTTCGACTCTTAAGCGAGGCATCCTCGTATTGGGATCGTACTTCTTAGGATCGACGATCCAGTCCACTAAGTAATCGGCGTCGAGTTTACTACCGATGGTCGAGAGGTCAGGGCCATGATCATTTACCATGAATTCCGGACCTTCTTTTTCGACGGTGTGACAACCTAAACAACCGACTTCTTTCATGATTCCTTTACCGCGAGTGACTTGCTCGGCGTTGTTAGGATCAGCGGTGAAGCCTGAGGGAAGGGTGTAAACATCAGCTCGAGGAGTCGATTTGTCTTCAAGGAAGGTGGCGATCGCCAGGGCTTCAACTCCATTTCGAATGTTGAAGTCGTGGACCTTCTTCTTTCCGTCAAACCCGATCACATCGATGGATCCAGTTGAGTTACTTAGATCGAAGAACTGAGGCATCTTCGTTTGGTGGCGGAATTTGTTGGGACTACGAATCCACTTGTAAAGGAAGTCTCCATCGACCTTAGAGGCGATGTGCTCGAGGTTGGGACCCACCTTACGGTAATCTTCTAAGCCGCGCATTTTGTGACAGCCGAAACAACCGTAATCTTCGACGAGCTTACGTCCTTTGTTCCATTTGTCGGCGCCAGGGATTCGACTTTCATCCGCGTGACATTTTGCACATGTCGCGGTGATGTACTGGTTGGGAAGCATCGGGTACTCATTGTGATGCATCTTGTGCCAGTGATATTCCTTGATCCACTCTTTCTTCTGATCTTTGTTTTGAGGCGTGTGAGAAGTTGTGGTGAAAGTTAAGGAGTGACCGTCGCCGTAGTGACAAGTCGTGCAACCAAACTCAAGGTAAGGGTGAGGGCTTGCTGCACTCATGAAGAGCTCGAGGTTAGGGTGGCTGCGGAAGACCAGTCCTTCGTGTTTAGCGTCCGGCATCGAAACGTCGTCTAAAGTCTTGTCGACATCGTCGATATTGATGTGACAACTCTTACAACGATCGATACGGGGGACGTCAGCAAAGTTTAAAGGTTCAGTGATCTCTGAAACTGTTTTATGAATCTTGGCTGAAGGAGCGAAGAAGTCTAAGAGAGGTAAGTTTCTGATCGTGTTTTTCGCATTTGCGTCAACGTTACCGAGGTTGGTGTTGAGCAACTTGAGCTTACTCTTTAGGCTGTTGAATTTTTTCTCAGTGTCTTTGAATTTTTGAATTCTCTGGTCGAGCTCAGCTCTTTGCTCAGTCGCAATACCTTGAAGCTCTTCGTATTTTCTTTGTTTTGCTTCGTAAGTGACAACCCACTTCGCTCGATAAGCTTCATCGAGAGCTGTAACCTGCTTGATAGCTTCGGGGGTGTCTCCACTATTTTGATCGAAGATTTTTTTCTTATGATGCTCTAAGAGGAATTTTTCCCAGTCCATGTTCGCTTTATGATTTTTAACTTCCTTGTCTTGTTGCAAGGCGTTGTTTTCAGCGATTCGGACGTGGTACTCGGCCTCAGGGATATCGGGGCTGTTGTCGATGTCGTTCTTGAGTCGATCATACTCGACTTGAACCGTGGCGAGTTCTTTCTCAATACGATCTTCTTCAGCTTTAATGGCGTCGGAATAAATTCCCTTTTGGTAGTCATACCATTCGTGTTGGTAGCGCTTCCACTCACGATCGTAATCTTGCCAGATCGCCCAGATGGTCAATACGAGTAAGACCAGGCTGCAAATGGCAAAGGTCGCGTTAAGGAAGGGGACGCGATACAGAGTGGTGTCGCTGTCTGGATCATCGTAAGCCACCTTGCCCAGTGATCTGAACACGGGGCTATCGACTAACGAAGTGTTGATGTTCGCAGCTTCAGCATCAGTTGGGGCACCGCCACTGGGGACGGGTGTAGATTCGGGATTCGGGTTCTTGTCCCAAGCCATCGAATACTCCTGTCGATCGTCTAAAAAATCGAAGGTTATAGTTAGTTTAAATGATCGTTCCTCATACCCGTATGCAAGTCATGCACAACGGGGTCAAGGAATGGATCAGAAGTCAGTTTAAAGTTTCTCTTCGAAGAGCGTTCTGCCAGCCATTACCAGAGTAGGCATAATGAAAGACGGTTGGCTCTCTGTAGAATCGCTATCTTTTTATCGACGTGCGACTTTCTTTCTCGTACCTAAATATTGAAGAACCACTCGGGGATACCGACGATGTACTTCAGGTTGAAGACCCACCTTAAGAGCATTTTGATCGGTAAGGCGGCCATCATAAGGAAGAGATTGATCATAATGTTGAATCTCCAGAATCCGATCTGTACGTAGATCTTTCGGAATATCGTATTAGCTAATAGCGGCGGTAGCGCTGCCATGTAACCGATCACCAGAATGAATCCGGGAGCTTCTCTCAAGAGAATATTCGTAGGTAGTGGTTTTTCGAGCAGATGATTCCAGAACAACTCCGAGAGGTTAACGTTGGTTAACGCCTCCAGTTTGTGAACGTCCCAGTACTCGTACATGCCGAAGAAACTCCAGTTGGGACCCCGTAAGAAGGTTCCAAGGAGAATCAGAAGTACCCAAAGAATAATGAATCCAAAGAGGAACGTGACAATCGCAAAGGGACGTTCCTTAAAGGTGTAGTAACCATTTCCTTTGGGATTGAGATCGAAATAGGGGAGGGCCATGAGGCCGTTGACGATCATGCCCGGGAAGATGACTCCCGCCAGCCATGGATCGTAGTAAACGAGCATCTCTTGAAGTCCCAGGAAGTACCACGGCGCCTTGGACGGGTTCGGAGTTTTAGACGCTGCAGCTGGTTCCTCCAAGGGGGCTTTGATGACAATCGCCCACCAGAGAAGAAATATGGTGACCAGAAGAAGCATCAAGAATTCCGCGTAAACCAAATCCGGCCAGCAGAAGACCCGTTTCCGGACTTCCTGTTCCTCGAGAGTGGGTAAACCTTTCTCGATGAGTTGATCATTGATCACCATCTTCCTGAAAGCGATCCAAAGGCAGAATCCGATAGATCCCAACATGATAATGATTGGGATATTATCTGGTTTCTTCACGATGGCTGCGAAGTCGGGGTCGCTCATGCTCAAGAACGTGAAGATGGTTGACCCGATGAGCACGGTTAGTGCTACGGAGCCTTTTGTCCACCACGATCGGAATACAAACATGAACGCCAGACCGACAACCGATAGGAAGAAGAAGGTTACCGGACCGAGGATATACCCGTCGATAATGTATTTTACGTATTCGAAATACTGCACAGTCGTCACTCCTTGATCTCAAGGCCACTTCTTAGAAACCCTGAGAGAACTGATCACTGAAGGCTCGATCCGACAAAATAGATGAACCTCTGGTTTTATAGATCAGCGAACTTGATCGCTGAATGCCATCAATGAAGGCACTCAGATCAAGTTTTCTTGAATTAATTGTTAGGTCACACTCGTTCACCTCGAGAAAGTGAACCCGGCGGTAAACGAGATCAATTTTTGATTTAAAGGGCCTCTGTTTATAGAGGACCTGAAATTCCGCCGTCCTTACGTACGCGCCAGAAGTGAATTGCCATGAGCAACCCAGCCGCTAGAGGAATCGCGATACAGTGAAGAACATAAAATCTCAACAGAGCCGCCGGGCCGACCAGTGTTCCACTCAACAAGGCGAAACGAACGTCACTTCCGGCAGTGACTATTTGAACATCTCCTAATGCCAGTAAGCTGGCACCGGGACCTTCATGACCGAGGAACGGAGTCGCACGCGCCATGTTCGTTCCCACGGTAATAGCCCAAACGGCCAATTGATCCCATGGGAGGAGATACCCGGTAAAACTCAATAACAATGTTAAAACCAGTAGAATCACGCCCACATTCCAGTTGAATTCACGTGGGGGTTTGTAGGAACCGGTCAAGAATACTCGAAGCATGTGGAGCCACACTGTGATGACCATCAAGTGGGCTCCCCACCGATGCAGCTCACGCATAATTCCCAATGGAGCGAGTTCTCTAAGGGCTTTGATGTCATTGAAGGCCCATTCCACCGTGGGACGATAGTAAAACATCAAAAGGATGCCGGTGATCGTCTCCACCAAGAAGAGGAAAAAGGTAATCCCTCCCATGCACCAGGTGAAGCTCATGCGGACGCCTGATTTCTTCACTTTAATGGGGTGCAGGTGGAGGAAGACATTGGAGAGAACTGCAAGAGATTGATCTCTAGGATTGTCGGGATACTTATGACGAAAGATCGACCGCCAAACCTGAGTTTCAGTAATCCAATTCCAAAGGGACACGATATTTACTCCAAAGTTTCATGTTGAGCCCAAGGGCCCTAAATTGATTTCTATACGTATAGATCCTGATTGAGGCACTCAACCAGGTTGGATTCGGATCAGACAGGCAAGAAACTGTCTGGGTCACTCCACTGCCCCAGCTCTTGCTGGAACTTACGAGTTTTATCTACAAGGATTTGTCCGTCGGGAGCCAAGCCTACTTTGAAGCGCTCCAGGGGACGGGGGGCCGGGCCTTCGAAGTTGATGCCCGTTGAATAAAAACCACTACCATGGCAGGGGCATTTGAATTTCAAGTCGGCAGACAGCCAGTTGGGAGTACAACCCAGGTGAGTACAAACCGTACTTAAAACCACGATCTTATCGGTGTCTTTGACCACCCAGATCGAATTGAGATCTTTGAAGCGTTCATCGACTCCCTCGGCGAAATCTTCAGGCGGACCAATCTTAAATTGAGTGGGTGGCTCGAAGAGATCGTTGGGGAACATGAATCGCACACAGGCTGCTAATCCTGCGACTGAAGCTCCAGTGAAAATCGTCCACCCTACGGCGACGCTTTCCAGGAAAGACCTTCTTGATTTATCTGCCATTACTCTTTAGCTCCAGAGTGAACAGTTCACTTTAGTGGTTTAAGGAATTGGAATGACACAAGAAGCCTTCAACCTCCAGCAGGGAAGAATTGAGGCTTTCAAATTTAATACGCGACTACCATCACTCAGCCAATCTGTCGAAACAGGGGAGTTCAATGGTGATGCACATTCCAAAAGAGCCTATTAAAGACCCCTTCCTATTTAAACTTGGGTTACGATTCAATCAAAAAACCGAGAACCCGTCATCTTTTAAAAAAAGCTTTAAAAAAGCTCACTGAAAACAAGTTCCAGTAAAGTTATCGGCCTCATTATCAGCGAAGTGAACTCACCCAAATAAAGTGATTCAGGTTTCAGGGGAAACCCCTAGCTATGGCATGCTACACAAGGGGGCTGCGATAAAATGACGCACTTTGCCTTGCGAGGTCAGCTTCACTTCGTTTTGCTTGCTTCGGCCTTCTTTTTTGCATCTTCCCAGAGGTAGATGATGTTCCGAACTCGAGCGCTCGGATCCTGCCGCATCTCTTCAATCTTCTTGTAAGAGACTTCATCTTCTAAAGCGATCAATGAACGAACCGCCGTAATCACCCAATCCTCTTGGAACTTTTCTTGTTCTAAATTTTTATCGACCTTCTTGATGTACTCTCGATCTAAGAGGTTTCTCAAGATGTGGACACCGCTGGGGTCTTTATAGCGATCGGCCAAAACGGCAGCACAATTCCAGCTCACCATCCATTTAGGATCCGAGAGACCTTTCTTTAGCTCTTCGATCGCTGGCCTGCGGATCTCCTCACTGGCGCCAGCGCTACTCGTTATGTGAGCAATGGCACTCAAGGTGATCAGACGGGGCTCCCAGTTTTCTTCCCCTTGGAACAATTGGAGTTGTTGGTAGAGGGGAGGCAAAGCTTCTGGTGACCTTGAGAGACCTAAGCCCCGTATAGCTTCAACTTTCTCTTCTAAGTTGTCGCTCTTACCTTCGGTGAGGAATTTTAAAAGCGCGGGGAGGCTGAGTTCAGGATCACCCGCCGATCCCAGGGCTCTAAACAAGTAGCTTCTTATTTTGCTGTCTTCGTTAGAGGAGAGAATTCTCAGAATCTCTTCCGTCACTTCTGGAGTGAATTTCTCACTCTTTTCCTCCATATCCTTCGTCCGCATAGCCAGTTCGTAAGCAGCGCGATTCTTTGTCTGCAGCCAGCCTGAATGAAGATCGTGGAGAACCTCTTCTACCGTGCGATTGTTCTCGGCGGAGGCGCCGAAAAGCACGTAGATCATGACGATGATCGTGACCAAAACGAGGGGGAAAATGAAGAATTGGGGGACGAGTTGAGTGAAATTTCGCTCATCCAGACGTACCGGTAGCGGTGCTGAAGCCGGGGGTTTTCCCGGTTCAGGTCCTTGACTGTTCGCCGGGGATTCCGGGGGTGAACTTGGCTCTGAAGGGGTTGGGGAATCACTCATTCTTCGAATGAAAGCTACCGTTCTGTTTCGCTCTGATCGCTGTTCTTGGCTGTTCCCAACTTTTTAGGTGTGTTTTTTTCTAAGTTAAGAATTTAGAACAGTTAAGAGATTCTGTATTCAGTGAGAATTTGGGCATTATAAATCGCCCCTGATGCCAGTCAAGCCGAGGAATCTAGCGGCTAATTGACGCATGGGGTGACCTTATCGCCCCTTCTATCCCCCCTCCTAAAGCTTCACTCATCCTCCCAAATGTCCGATTTATAAAGGGATGCGAAATATTAATTCCAGTTGCCAGCAGCTTTTTGCCCAGGAAATCTCATGGATAAAGTCTCAGTAGAAAGTGTCGAGAAAACTCAAGTGAGTCAACAAGCCCATCGGGTAACGATCGGGAAGTTGAATTCGCGTACTGAAGAGCGTCGCGTCCTTCCACTGATGACGAGCTTCGTCGTATTGCTAATGGGGGTAGATCTCCTCTTCGGGAGAACTCAGGCGGCGATTTGGATTGAGTTTCTGCTCGCGGGGGGAGTGCTCATTATGGGGCATGAAACTTTACGGCGAGGGGCGGAGAAGCTGATCTATCGATTGCGCCCCGACAGTGAGTCCTTGCTCTGTGTGGCTGCATTGATTTCATTCGCCTACAGTTTTTTGGTTTCCGTTCTCTTTGCCTCAGGAAAATTGGCTTCGGCTCATTGGGTGGAAATGAGTGGGGGCTTGCCGCATCCAGCTCTCTACTACACCACGACTGGTTTGGTGATCCTTGGGGCTACCTTGGGGCAGGAACTTAGAAATAACTGGCAGAGAAGAATCGACCGGTTGTTTAGCGCTCAGTGGAAGGATTTGATTCGAGGGAACGCGGGAACGAGTTCTCATGTATCGGGATCACGAGATTGGAGCTCAGGCACTCCCCTGCTTGAGATGTCGCAGCGTCTCAGTCTTTACTGGGTTTTCGCTGTATTTCTTTTAGCGGGATTTGCAGTCGCCGGTGGGTTTTTGGTGAACGTTGGTCTGAATGCGACAGTTTTGGGATTCATGATCACTTTCTTTGTGTCGAGTTCGCCTTCGGCATTCAGTTTACTCGCACGCTCGTTTCAGATGTTGGGAGCTTTCAGAGCTGGAGAGCGAGGATACATCTTAAAGAGCAATAAAGCCTTAGAGAAGCTCTCTCGGCCCGCTGTCTTCTGCTTCAACAAGTTGGGAACTCTAACGGTGGGGTGCCCTCAAGTCACCGACATCCTCCCACTAAGACCGGGTTTTCCTGCCGATGAAGTCATTTATTTGGCGGCTGTTCTCCAAGCCCAAGAGGAGCATCCTTTTCGGGAAGCTTTACTTTTAGAATTGGCGGATAGTGCTCGCACCATTCCCCGTGTACGGGGATTTAGAAATGTACCAGGTCAAGGAATGCGCGCTGTTCACCAGGGGCAAGAATTGCTTTTAGGCACTAAAGATTACGTCGAAAATCTCGGAATCGATCTCAGTGAGTATGAAGAACAAATCAATTCACTGGGAGCGGAGGGGAAGAGTCTTCTTGTTCTCGCTCAGACCGAGGAACCCTTGGGTCTCATCGCGTTAAATGATGAGCGCCGGGATGAGGCACAGGAAGCTATTCAAGAATTGCGACGCCTGGGTGCCCGTTCGGTGTTGATTTCGAGTGAATCTCAAGTCAGCGTTGAAATGTTGGCAAAAGACTTGGGCGTCGATCGAGTGAGGGCCGGGTTGTCACGGGAGGGCTTTCAGGAAGCCTTTCGCGAGATGCGGGAATTCGGAGATGTAGTCGTCATGGTCGCGGGCGGGGTTTCGAACGCTACTCTGTTAGCCCAAGCCGATGTGGGCATCGCTTTCGGGGTCGGTCAGGAAGGATTGGCCGAAGCCGCAGATGTCGTTCTTCGTGGTGAAGACCTCAGAGAGGTCCCCCGAATCTTGAACCTGGTTCAGCAAACTCGACAATCGATCCATAGAGGATTTGCAGTGTTGATGGCGACTCAAGGGCTTTGCCTTTTGGGCGTCGGCGGCTTCTGGCTGGCTCAAATCATGAATTTAAAGTCTCAAGGAGATTCTACATTACTCAGTTTTCCCTCTGGATTGCCCTACCTTCCCGTCTGTTTAGGGTTACTGTCAGCTCTATTGCCCGCGTTCCTCGTCGGGTGGACCTTCAAAAGGTTTGATAAGATTCGCAGCTTGGACCTGGAGAAGGTGAGTGGAGAAAGTTTATAATCGGCCGCATCATGCAAAATTCAGATTCAACCACTAATACCCCTCAAGACTCCACCTCCGAAGAGAAGCCCTTTGAAATTCCCGAAGGGGTTCAAGTCGACGATCACGGGATTCCCGACTTCGTCAAGCTTTGTGAGCGGATGTCTCGTTTGCCTCCTTATATCTTTGCTCAGATCAACAAGAGTAAGGCTAAGAAGCGTCGTGAGCACGTCGACATCATCGACATGGCGATGGGAAATCCCACGGATCCTACACCGGAGCCCATCGTTCAAAAACTCTGTGAAGTCGTTTTAGATCCTAGAAACCATCGCTATTCAGCTGCGGGGGGTCTCTACAATCTTCGTCGGGAAATTTCAAAGTTCTACGACAGTCAGTATGAAGTCGATTTAGATCCTGACACCGAAGTCATCGCTACGATTGGCTCGAAAGAGGGATTCAGTCACCTCTGCCTCGCGGTCATCGGACCGGGAGATACGGCATTAGTCCCTGCGCCTTCATATCCGATTCACAGTTACGGAGTGGTCTTAGCTGGTGGTGGATATCACGGTATCCCCGTCTACGATGATGAACATTTCCTCCGTTCGGTCGACGAAGCCTGTAAGACTTACTTCCCTAAACCTAAAGTTCTCTTCATCAATTATCCTCACAATCCCTCAGCTAAGACGGTTGAGATGGATTTCTTTAAGGAAATTGTGAAGCTGGCCTTCAAGCATGAGCTGATTGTCGTTCACGATTTTGCTTACGGCGGAATCTCTTTTGATGGCTATCGACCTCCAAGCTTCTTGCAAGTTCCTGGCGCCAAAAAGGTGGGCGTGGAGTTCACCACGATGTCGAAGAGCTTCAACATGGCGGGCTGGCGAATTGGTTACTGCTCGGGTAATCGAAAAATTATCGATGGTTTAGCTCGAGTGAAAGGCTACTACGATTACGGAATTTTCCAAGCGATTCAGATCGCATCCATCATCGGTCTGAGAGAGTGCCTAGATTTCCCCGCCCAACAATCTGCCCTTTATGCGGAACGTCGCGATGCCTTGATTCAAGGCTTGAGTCATGGAGATGCGTGGCCAGGATTAGAAAATCCGAAGGCCGGGATGTTCCTTTGGGCGAAAATCCCTGAAGAATTTCAATCGATGGGATCCTTAGACTTCTCTCTTCAAATGATGGAAGAAGCAGAAGTTGCCCTATCACCGGGAATCGGATTCGGACCTGAAGGTGAAGGTTATGTTCGTATGGCTTTCATCGAGAATCCTCAGCGGGTTCAACAAGCGGCTCGACAAATTCGAAGAACCTTGTCGAAGTGGCGAACTGAGGGTGCGCCGAAGGTGGAGTGAATTCTTTAGTGATTCATAACCTCGGAATGGAGAGCTAATCTAAGGTCTCTTCCTGCAAGCTTCAAAGCTTTGGCATCCTATCTCATCGTTAGTCGGGTCTTCGCCACAATCCATAGCCCCAGGCGCTGGAATTCCTCCTTGGCCTAAGAATAGATATCCCAGAGTAATAACGGGATCAACGATTTCTACGATTCCATCATCATTCGTGTCGCAGGCGTCTTCACAGATGAGGCGTTTGCCATCTTTTGGTAGGAATAAGTCCACGAGAGTTTGGACAGGGTCGGAGATATCGAGGGAGCCATCTTGATTGCAATCTCCTCGAATAAAGTCTGGAACATAGTCACGCAGCCTCTTCAAGTTGACGAAGTGAGCTATGGGAGAATTGGAGATAAGGCCATCTCCATCGAGATCAATTCCTGCCTCATCTTCAGAAACAAAATAGAGTAAGTGATGGAATTCGAGGTAATTAAATACGGGATGGAGAGTCGTTGCTTGTAGGTTGTAAATCTCACGAGTTAGGGTGTCGACGATGTGGAGGACTTCATCCTTTTTATCTCCATCACCATTGAGATCCATGTTTTTGTGTGCTTCAGAGATCGTTCCGACAGCCCGATGACCAACCATAAATTTTAATGATATAGCTTCTTTAAGATTGAGTATCTCGTCGCTACCGAAATAGTAAAGCTGAGCTATTTCATCATTAGTTCGTGAATCCCCATTAAGATCGATTCCTGCCTGGTGCTCAGAAACTCGTAAATAGGCGATACCATCATCGAGCCAGCCAAATCTTCCAGGAAGTTTTAAGTTTATAAGTTTTTGGGTCGTGAAATTATAAAGGTGGAAGATGGTGTCGTTTGAATCACCATCCTCATTTAAGTCTTCAGAATCTTCTTCAATAGAAAGAAGAAGGTAATCTTTATACGTACCTGAAATAAATCCGGGGAATCCCAGGTTCATAAACCCGTTACCTTCGCAGTTGAGTTCATGAATCACTTCATCATTGAGGTCACCATCGCCATTAAGATCTTTCCCGTTTTCTCTTTCGAGCAGCCAGGTTAAAAACTTTCCATTTGAGGTGAATTCAATATTTTGATTGGTGATGACTCCTTCAGCATTGACTGGAGGATAAAGCTTGAGGCTTTCTTGGTCGTGGAAATCCCCATCTCCGTTTAGATCTTTTCGTAAATTAGATTCGTGGCGAGAAAGAATGACGCAATCCCGATTGGGAAGTTTGAAGTAGTCATTTATATGCCCGTTGATTTTCATGTTTGTAAGTGTCTTTTTTTGAAGGTCGTACCTGAAGTAAATCTCGGAGTCTAAAATTTCATCTTCATTAAGATCTTGATTTTGAGCTTCTTCACTCACTAAAAAGTAGAGTGAATCTCCCTCTATGTACTTAAAGGAGCCGGCGATCTTTAGGTTGGTGATTTTACCGGTGTCGGGAATTTGCAGGTGTGCAACTAGATCATTCAAGTCTCCATCTTCATTTAGATCCACTACTTCAATTTTTTCGTCCTTTTGGTAGATGATTAAATTGTGAAGGACGTACGTCGTCCAAAATGATGTTGCCTCTATAGGTTTAAAGGTTTTTGAGGGGGCGTGGTAGGCAATGATTTCAAGGTCGTCTTCATTTATCTCAACCTCATCGCCGGTTGAGCTATTTGGGCTGAAAAAATAAATCCACTCAAGAGAGCCAAATTGGACGAAGTTAAAAATGTGCCGTGTTGGATCTGAGTTGATGATTTTAGTATTTCTTAAAGTTAAGCTGGCCTTATCTAAGAAGTGGAAGACATAATCATTTTTATCTCCGTCCTCGTTAAAATCTTGGTTATTCTCGCCCTCTGATAATGAAAAGAGGAATTCGGTTAGGAGTTCACTTTTTAATTTCGCTTGGACTCCAATATTTTTTATGAGGCCCGTATCTATATCGTAGATGTGTAATATGTTCCTATCCTCGGAGATGACTTGATCGCCATTAAGGTCTGCGTTTTGTGACGATTCTGGGACATGGATAAGGAGCAGTTTGTCTCTATGTGATCGTTGATAATCATGAACCGCTAGATTGATTAAGACCGATTCATGAGATTCGAGATCATGGAGGGCAATAACTGAATCCGTCAGGTCGCCATCATGGTTGATGTCTTGGTTTTGCTCATTTTCTTCAACTTCTACTATTAGCCATGGTTCTTCACTTGATTTCCATGTATGAGAATTAAGTTTTTTTCCTGCAATTTTAGTGTTGCCAGATTCACCCGTATTTAAATTTTTATAGAGGTGAACTTGATCGTTGAGATCTCCATCTTGATTGAGGTCGGTTTGTGTGAAGGATTCCAACTGAAGAAAATGTAGGACATCGCCAATGACGATCATCTGTTTTGCTCCAAGGTTTTCACCTTGGATTGAAGCTACTTGGCCAAAGGACGATTGGAAGGATATCGAAGTGAGAAGAATAGATAAGAGAGAGGCTTTTTGAGTAAGGTTCATAGTTCATTCGGTGAACCTCAAGTAAGCTGAAGCACGGCGCCCACAACACAGTGCCCACAATACGACCTGAGGTCTTTCTCTTCTGGTGAATAGGAACCTGATTTAGTCAGTTCGCACATACCGGAGGCTGTAGACAGCTCAAGGCATCAACCGTTGGATCTTCGCCGCATGCAACGGCGCCCGGTAGTGGAATCCCCCCTTGACCCAAGAATAAATAACCTAGAGTAATAACTGGGTCAACAATTTCTACGATACCATCATCATTTGAATCGCAAGCATCGGCGCAGGTTAATCGTTCGCCTTCTTTAGGTAGAAAAAGGTCGACGAGGGTTTGAATGGGATCGGATAAATTCACCGTGCCGTCACGATTGCAATCTCCGCGAATGAATTGAGGAATCGAATTGCTTAATTCATCGAGTTGAACGAGATGGTAGATCAAGTCGAATGAGATCGAGCCATCTCCATTCAGGTCGAATCCCTGATCTTCTTCCAGGACGGGAAAGATGAGTTGGTTGGAATTCGTAAAAATCACTTCTGAGCTGGCGGCAGAT
>JANQLS010000104.1 GCA_028280485.1 Planctomycetota bacterium | reverse complement strand
ATTCAGCCCGGGCCGCCGCCGCGATGGCTCTTTTTTCCCGTGAAGTGATCGAAGCCGTCCACGAACATGCCGTGGCAATCAAGCCCAACGCTGCATTCTTTGAACGTTTCGGGCCTGCCGGATTCGACGCTCTCGTGGCGACCTGTCGAGAGGCCAAGAAAAAAGGACTCCTCGTGATCTTGGATGCTAAGAGAGGAGATCTCTCTTCTACGGCGGAAGCTTACGCGCATGCTTGTTTGGGAGACTTGCCGGATACTCCGGGAGAAGTTTCTGACGCAGTGACGATCAATCCTTACTTCGGCATCGACGGAGTGAAGCCCTTTTTAGATGTCGCTAAAGCTCAACAAAAGGGAGTGTTTATCTTAGTGCGTACTTCCAATCCATCTGCCGTCGAGTTTCAAGAATTGGAATGTGATGGGGAACCCCTTTATATTCACGTCGCGAAGCGAGTCGCCCAGTGGAGCGATGAGTACACAGACGAAGATGGATTCAGTCCTGCGGGAGTGGTGGTGGGGGCCACGGCACCTGAACAGGCTGAGAACGTTCGAGGTCTTTTGAAACGTTCGATCTTCTTAGTGCCTGGATTTGGTGCTCAAGGGGCGGGAGCAGAAGCCGTTCGACCTCATATTCTCCCCGGAGGCATCGGAGCCGTTGTCAATTCTTCAAGGGGAGTCATCTTCGCCTATGAGAAGAACACTGAGGTTCCTTGGCGAGATGCGATTCGACAAGCCGCACTGGAAGCCAAGGAACAGTTGGAAGCGGTTCGGACGACGTGCTGAGGTTCGTGAAGCAGATTCGTATTTCCTCTCACCTCTGTAGGATCGTCCCTTGTGGGCACCCGCTTCCCTGAACGCCATCAATCAATTCAAAAATTGTAATCGACTTTACGGATTTGGGTTGGGCTTGCTCCGGCTCCTACAGGGCGCTGGGCTTAGATTAAGGTTCTTCGTTCTTCGTTGGGGTTTTGTAGTTATGCATACGACGATAATGGAATGTATAAGTTCGGTCTGCATCCGAGTGAGTCAAAACGATATCGCAACCTAACCGCTCAATTTTTACGTACAACAAATCGGAATTAGAATCGTAGAGATCTGAAAACAGCATCAGGTGGTTGCCTTCGATGCTGTAGGAGCCAGAGGCCCAATATTTTAATGAGTTGTCACTTTGAATGGCCTGGTAGCGCCCCTTTTTATCGAAATTCACTTTCGGGGGAAGGACCATCAAATTGAAGGCACTCTTAGGGGTGATGTTTTCCCAATGACCCACAATCACCGGCTGATCCGACCACCAGGAATCTAAGCACAGTTTGTGTTTATCGTAAATGGAATAGGCGAGGCTGAAGATGATAACGCCTGCAACGGCGCCTAGTATCCAGCCGAGTTTAAGTCTTTTCATAGGGTAGTAGGCACACGCTGTGTGCCGTCA
Organism: Planctomycetota bacterium; assembly: GCA_028280485.1. GTDB lineage: Bacteria > Planctomycetota > UBA8108 > UBA8108 > JACQVS01 > JANQLS01. The sequence continues at coordinate 7,676 of JANQLS010000104.1, read as the reverse complement.
ATCGTTAATTCATAATGGATGAAAACATGAAGCTCCCATCTTAAAACTATTAAGTTAGTTTTCTTAGAGTTTTAAAGCGATGACGTATTGGCGTTTTGATTTCATTGTTCCTGCTACGCCCCAAGTGTCATGAGCCTTTTAAATTATTTATTAGCCCGACCCTCGTTGACACTTCGGGCTTGAAATGAGGCGACTAATTTTTAACTAGCCCGAAGCGCTAGCGAGGGGAAGAATTGTTCGACTCGACCTTTTTGATTTTTAAGCTGAATTAATTAAGGGCATCGATTCGCTTCGGACGGCACACGGCGTGTGCCTACTACCATCATTACGACTCGCGGAGCGAGCCTACTACTAAAATCCTTTAGTGCCGAAGCGGGGGTAGCGGTAGTAAACTTGTAAGCACATGGCGCTGAGGGCGGTGGTATAAACTCGGCCACCGATGGGACTCCATTCACCTTTGATATCCCAACTTCCTTTTTCGTCCCCACTTTTTCTTTGATTGGCGAGGAGAACCTTCTTCATGGCTTTGTTCCATTTTTTCCAATTCGTACCGCCTGCTTGGAACATTGCGTTCGTTCCGTAATACCAATAATAAAAGTTGACCTTCGATAGTGTTCGAGCGTTCTTATACTCTCGCCACTCAGGGATCGATTTCATGAGCCAATCGATACTATCTCTAACACTACGAGAACTCTTTTTATTCAATAATTTGCAAAACGTTCCCGCTGCTGTCATCGACTGCGTTTCCTTTTTGGAAAAAGGGTAGATGGACCCTTGCATTTGTTTTGCCCACCTCGCGCCTTCATCTCCGGGAATTTGGTAGCCAATTCTTCCGGCTAAAGAGGGCACTGGAGTTCCTCTTCTTTTCCTGGAACCTTGAGCCGATTTTTTCTTTGCTGTAGCTTTTTCAAACCAATTGCTAATTCCCTTTAACGATTTTTTAAACTCAGAGGAGGGGATGTCTAAGGAAGCATGTTGAGCCGTGTGAATGGTTTGAGCCATCCAGGAGGTTACCGAAGAGTCATTGGTACCCTCCTGATATTGGTAACGCCATCCGTAAGTAGAGTGCTTAGAGGGACTCTTTTTCTTGAAAGTTGAACCATTTTGAGCGTGAAGACAAAATTCGATAGCTGCCTGAACCGACTCCTTTAAATTGTCTTCGTCTTTGGAAAGTATTAGAAGTTCGGTGAGGGCTAAGCTGGCGATGGCGTGATTGTACATCCAATGATCATTAAAGGAGTCATTTTCCTCAAAGACTTCGATTCCCCCGATCAAACCATCTCGAGTTCTATCGGGTGAATGCTTTTGAACAGATTTTAAGTAGTCGACGGCTTTTTTTAACGCCTCTACGTATTCGGGCTTTCCCTTTAAATGAGTATGCCCCGACGAAGTGAAAGCCAAAACGGCTAATCCGGTGATACCGGGTTTGAACCCTTTGCTAGGTTTATATTTCTTATTACTAACGCGACCACCCTGATCAGTATCGGAGTCTTGACTCGCGCTCCAGCTTCCATCTTCATTCTGACTTCGAACTAGATAGTCTAAAGCCATATCGACGGCTTTTTCTGTCGTTCGATTTCCACCTTCTTTAGTTAAAGATTTTTTGGTCGTGCGACCAGCGAAGGGGTCTTTGGGGATTGCGATGACAGGAGATGAAAAAACAGCAGAAAGGAAGAGGGCGAGAGAGGGAAATAGCTTTCGCATATTACAAACCCAGTTCAAATATTTCGACACTCAGGTGAGCCTTCAAATGTAAGAGGCTCGAATGGTTTCATTTCTCGATGTAAATGAATACACCTTCCGATGGGCATCATCTTCCTCGAAGGGGTAGGAATATACAAATTTTAATTCGGGTTCAGCTTGTCACTTTTATTCAAAAGCTTTAAAGCCCGCGAGTGCCAAAGCGAGGATAACGATAATACACCTGTAAGCAAAGGGCTCCCATGGTTAATAAGCACACACCGGGTGCTGTCTTAGTGGTAGGCTCGGCCCCCGAGCCGTACGAAGCGATGGCGTAAATCTGATCAGGTTCACATTACTAAATGATTACGTTTTCTGGCCCGATGGATCCCTCGCTAAAGCTTCGGGCTTCCTGGGTGATAGGTGTTTTGAATGTTGGATTGTTTTCGAAGTCGGCTCACGGGGAGGTTGTGAATTTTTAGATTCCAATGAAATCAAAATTCATAACAAAGAATTAAGCACCATATTAATAAGCCCGGAGCGTAAGCGACGGGACAATGCTAAAGTATTTCGTGGATGGGAATTAAATGCCTGAGTTATCCCTAAGGACGTAGCGATGTGGACTCATTGCGATGACGTATCCCGTCGCTTACGCTCCGGGCTTACTAATGGATATCGCATAAATTCACAGCCTCGGGGTGAGCTGACCTAGATGTACCGCAATAAGAGCATGCGGACTACCTGAGCCGACATAGATGTGCCGCAGGCGGAACCTGCGGACTACCTTAATCCGCCTTGCCGGCCTTTAGCTTTTGGTGGAGGTAGGCTTCGATGAAGGGTTGGAGGTTGCCATCTAACACGCCTTTAGCATCGCCGATGACGTGATTGGTGCGATGGTCTTTGACTTGTTTGTAGGGTTGAAGCACGTAGGAACGAATTTGGTTTCCCCAGGCGATCTCTCCTTTTTCACTATATAAATCGGAGAGCTCTTTGTCGCGTTTCGCTTCTTCTAATTGAATGAGGCGTGCTTTGAGAACTTTCATCGCTTGAGCACGATTGGAGTGCTGAGATCGTTCGTTTTGACACTGAACGACGATGCCCGTGGGAAGGTGAGTGAGTCGAACTGCTGAATCGGTTTTGTTAACGTGCTGACCTCCAGCGCCACCGGCTCGATACGTATCTTCTTTAAGATCGCTCTTTTTAATTTCAACATCCGCGGTGTCTGGCAAATCGGGTGCGACGTCGACCGAAACAAAGGAGGTGTGCCTTCGGTTTTGTGCATCGAATGGGCTGATTCGAACTAAGCGGTGAACTCCAATTTCACACTTTAAGTAACCGTAGGCGTAGGGGCCGCTGATCTGGAAGGTCACATTTTTAATGCCAGCTTCTTCACCGGGTAATATATCCATCAAGGAAACCTTGAAGCCCTGTTCTTCAGCCCAGCGCATATAAGCGCGTTGAAGCATCGAGGCCCAGTCACAGGATTCCGTTCCTCCGGCACCGGCATGGATACTTAGGTAAGCATTGTTTTTGTCGTGCTTACCACTGAGGGTGGTGGTGAGCTCCACCTTATCGAGCTTTTCGAGCAGGTTCTCGACTTCAGCCGCTAATTCGGTGAGTGAGTCTTGATCGCCCTCCTCATGGGAGAGTTCGGCCATTTCCCCGATATCTGTGAAATCGCTCATCAAAGATTGAACGGGTTCCACCTCAGAAGTGATCGCTTTCCGCTCATCCATGATCTTTTGGGCCTTCTCGGCCTCATCCCAGAATCCCGGTCGAGTCATCGCGTGGTCGATATCTCGAAGTCGATGTTCCTGAGCTTCTAGATTGATAGCCTCCGCCGTAGCTTTCAGGCGGGAGAGGGCGTCGGAGACTTTTTGTTGAATCTCAGGGTACACAGCAAATTCCAAATTTGTGAGGTGTCAGGGTTTTGAGCCCCCAGCAATCGGGGGGAGAACTATTTAATTCTGTATTGTGCTTAACGATATATCGGATGTTAAGAACCAATTGTGAACTCTGAATCTCGCGGAAATAGGAGTGCTCAGACAAGGATCAGAGCTCAGACCGTGAGAACGAGATCGGTCCAAAAATCACGATTAAGGGCACTGAAAATAGCCTTGTTCGCTCTTACTTGCAATAGTGTTGATTCTCATTGTCTCACTGTGGTATGTTCCACAAATTTTACTCTTTGACCCACGTGGTCAGGGACCCCCCTTCACGCTAGTTCAAAGCTGGTGAGACACAATGGGTAGAATTACATTAGTTCCCATATGGGGAGACTTTACGTAATCGCTTCTCGTTTTTCTGACAGTTTTGAATCGGAATTCTTAGTTCCGTACTGAGGACGTGAATGGCTGAGTGTTGCAACCGTTTCCGTTCTGTCAACGCGGCACTTGGGAGGGGATTGAAGAGAAACCACTGATAGCCTTTTGCCAGAAATAGACTTCCATGCCTAAGCGGACTGACATCAAATCCGTACTCATCATCGGTAGTGGCCCGATCATCATCGGTCAAGCCTGTGAATTCGACTACTCGGGAACTCAAGCCTGTAAGGCTCTCCGTAAAGAGGGGTACCGAGTCATCTTGGTCAACTCGAACCCTGCGACCATCATGACCGATCCTGAGGTGAGTGATCGAACTTACATCGAACCCCTCACCGTCGATGTTTTAGAGAAGATCATCGAAAAGGAAAAGCCGGATGCGATCTTGCCTACACTCGGAGGGCAAACCGGATTGAACTTGGCGACGGACCTGTGGAAGGCCGGTATTGTACAGAAGCACGGGGTGGAACTCTTAGGAGCCAAGGAAGAAGTTATCCGTCGTGCGGAAGATCGCGAAGAATTTAAGCAAGCTATGACGGAAATTGGCCTCGAACTCCCGAAGAGTTTTGTGGTCACGAATATGGAAGAAGCTCGTGAAGCTCTCAAAGAACTGGGTCTGCCTTTAGTGGTACGGCCAAGTTACACCCTCGGAGGAACGGGGGGAGGTCTTCCTCGAACGATGGAAGAGTTTGAAGAGATCGTTGCGATGGGTTTGTATCTCAGTCCAGTGAGTACGGTGCTTCTTGAAGAGTCGATCGAAGGGTGGAAAGAGTTTGAGCTCGAGGTGATGCGCGACAAGAAAGACAACGCCGTCATCATTTGTTCCATTGAAAACTTCGATGCCATGGGAGTTCATACAGGAGACAGTATCACCGTCGCCCCCTCCCAAACGCTCACCGATAAAGAATACCAAATCCTCCGAAACGCAGCCTTGGATGTCATCCGTATTATCGGAGTTGAAACCGGCGGATCGAATGTTCAATTTGCGGTGAATCCAAAAGACGGGCGGCTCGTGATCATTGAGATGAATCCTCGGGTTTCACGGAGTTCGGCCCTCGCGTCTAAAGCAACGGGATTCCCTATCGCGAAGTTCGCAGCGCTGTTAGCGGTGGGTTACACTCTCGACGAAATTCCTAATGATATCACGCAAGAAACGCCTGCTTGCTTTGAACCTTCCATCGATTACTGCGTCGTTAAAATCCCTCGCTTCGATTTCGCCAAATTCCCCGACACGGATCAAACCCTCACCACGCGGATGAAGAGTGTGGGAGAGGTGATGTCCATCGGAAGAACCTTCAAAGAATCGATGCAAAAAGCGATTCGAAGTTTAGAGATCAAAGCCACGGGATTTGGCTTAGATCCCAAGTTCGCACCTGTTCATAAAAAACCAGAACCCCTCAGCATCGAAGAGTTGGAAAAACAACTCTCAACTCCCAGCGCTGAGCGATTGTTGGCGATCCATCGCGGATTCGAAGAAGGCCTCAGTTTAGAGCGCGTTCAAGAACTCACCATGATCGATATCTGGTTCTTGGATAACTTGCTTGAGCTTTACGAGTTTGAACAAGAACTAAAGAAGATTCCTGACTTGGCTTCTGCACCGGAATCACTTCTTCTGGAAGCAAAACGAATGGGCTATAGCGATCTTCAGTTGGCTTATCTGTGGAAAACTGAAGAGATGGAAGTTCGTAAGGTCCGAAAGGCCATGGGAATCGAAGCCACCTTTAAATTGGTCGATACCTGTGCCGCTGAATTTGAAGCTTACACCCCTTACTACTACTCTACCTACGAATCCGAAGACGAAACTCGAGCCACCGAAGAGGGTAAAAAGAAGGTAATGATCCTCGGTGGTGGCCCCAACCGTATCGGTCAGGGGATCGAGTTTGATTATTGCTGTGTGCACGCTGCACTCGCATTGAAAGAGGCCGGATGGGAAACCATCATGGTGAACTCGAATCCGGAAACGGTTTCGACCGATTACGATACCTCCGACAAACTGTTTTTCGAGCCCTTGACGCTTGAGAACGTTCTTAATATTTACGATCGAGAAAAACCGGATGGAGTCATCCTTCAGCTCGGAGGTCAAACGCCTCTCAATCTCGCGCGTGGATTGGAAGCAGCTGGCGTTCCCATCTTTGGAACCAGTCCCGATTCCATCGATTTAGCTGAAGATCGTGACCGCTTTAAAGTTCTCTTGGATGATCTGGGAATTCTTCAGCCTCCAAATGGAACGGCATTGAGTTACGAAAAAGCTCGTGAGGTTGCTAACGAAATTTCTTATCCCGTTCTCGTTCGTCCTTCATACGTTCTCGGCGGGCGAGCGATGGAAATCGTTTGGGACGATGAACAGCTCGAACGCTACATGGCGTACGCTTTGGATGTGAATCCCGGTTTCCCCGTTCTTATCGATAAGTATTTGGATGGAGCGGTTGAAGTGGATGTCGATTCGATCTGCGACGATGAGCGCGTCGTGGTATCTGGAATCATGGAGCACATCGAAGAAGCGGGGGTTCACTCGGGAGATTCGAGCTGTGCCTTGCCTCCTTACTCCTTGAAAGCTTCGATTCAGCGTGAAATTCGCGAGATCACCATGAAGCTGGGTAAGGCTTTGAAAGTTCGTGGCTTGATGAACATTCAATACGCGATCCAGGGAGATACCGTTTTCATTTTAGAAGTGAACCCACGTGCTTCTCGAACGGTTCCATTCGTATCGAAAACCATCAATCGCCCCTTAGCCAAGTATGCTGCGCGCGTGATGGTGGGGGAGAAGCTTGAAGATATTGGTTTCACCGAAACCGTGCGCCTCTCTCATATCTCGATTAAAAAATCAGTCTTCCCGTTTAATCGCTTCCCCAATACCGACATCATTCTCGGTCCTGAGATGAAATCGACGGGTGAAGTCATGGGAATCGACGATTCCTTCGGGATGGCGTTCTTTAAGTCGCACATGGCGGCTTCTCAGCGCTTGCCATTAGAAGGGAATGTTTACATCAGCCTCAACGATCGGGATAAAAAGTTTGCGCCTGGGTTGGCGAGTGCCTTTATCTCATTGGGGTTCAAGCTTTATTCCACTCCGGGAACGCGACGTCAATTAGCTACTGCGGGGATCAACGATGTTGAAGAGGTCGTGAAGATCAAGCAAGGTTCACCGAACATGTTGGATCTCATGGATGAGAACAAAGTGGATTTGATTATCAATACCCCCAGTGGGCGAGGGTCTCACCTCGACGAAGCCAAAATTCGTCAGGCGACGATCGATAACCAAATTCCTTGTATCACCACGATCGCCGCTGCTCGAGCCGCCGTCAGTGGAATCCAAGCCATGAAGGCCGAATCGCTCGGCGTGCGGGCCATGCAGGATTATTTTAAGTCGTAGTGTAGTCCGCAGGCTGTGCCTGCGGAATTAGTAGTCGGCTCGTGGTAGTCCGCCGGCTCCGCCTGCGGAATTTATAGAAGTCGGCTCCGCAATGATGGTCGCGGCTGCGCGCCGCTCTAGCGTGCAAGTTCGCCTACGGCTCACGCACTTCCAAAGCCCCCAGCCCTTCGTGCTGGTAGCTTTGACGGTAAGGTTGATACGGATAGTCGGAGGCTCACGGGGAGGTTGTGAATTTTTAGATTCCTATGGAATCAAAATTCAGAACAAAGAATTAAGCACCAATATTAATAAGCCCGGAGCGT
>JANQLS010000066.1 GCA_028280485.1 Planctomycetota bacterium | reverse complement strand
TTTGTGTTTAATGTAGTCCGCACGTTCCACGTGCGGCCTTCCTAAAATATCTAATAAACTTAAGATCACATGTGAAACCTTAAAAGAGTGATTCGATTTTGGTTGTCTTTAGTCTTAGGTTGGTGATCGTAGCTTGGGATGGCCGCACGTGGAACGTGCGGATTACGAACGTTCGGCCTTCCTAAAATTACTCATAAACTTAAGATCACATGTGAAACCTTAAAAGAGTGATTCGATTTTAGTTTTCTTTAGTCTTAGGTTGATGGTCGTAGCTTGGGATGGCCGCACGTGGAACGTGCGGACTACGAACGTGCGGACTACGAACGTGCGGACTACTAAAAAGGCGATCATTGAACGCTTCTTATTCAATGATCGCCTCGATTGGGTAGGCTTATGTGATTTCTTTTAAGATTAGCTTTGATCTTCACTCAACGCTCGAAGAAACTTTTAGCGACTGAAGAGTAAAAAGCACACCGGGCCGAGGCATTCTCGCCATGGAACGGAGAACCTCCCTGAGGAAATACGTCCATCGTCCACACCGAAAACTGATCCTTCCTACTCCCGAAACGCACCTCGCGTCCCGGTGTACGCCGTATAAGAGCAAGCGGTGTTCCAAAAAGGAAGGTCCGATAATAAATACTTAAGTGTTTATATTTAAAGACTTTGGGTGATTCTCTGGGAGAGGCTCTTCAGCAGTGTAAAATCCTTAAAATGTAAAGCTGGGTTTTAACTGTTTCCTCACTGGCTTCAAAAACCTTAAGAACTGTTTACACAGAGCACTCCGTCGATGTCCGATTTCAAGTTGATCATTCCTGAAAATAAACGCGAGTTCCTGGTGGAAACGATTCGCGAAGCGGGGGGGAATGAGGTCTTCTTTTTGGGCAAAGTTGAATGGGGAAAGGAAGAAGACTCGGCGACCTTGGGAGAGCTGGATGTTTTAGCTCGGGGTAATTCCGTTTCGGCTCCAGCGATTATTCAGGGAGCTGAGAAGTGGGACATCGCGATTCACAATCACCCGAGTGGTGGTTTAACTCCTTCGGAAGCCGATATATCAGTCGCTTCGGAGCTCGGGAACCGCCAAGTAGGTTTCGCGATCATCGACAACCAGGCCGAACGATGCTATCTCGTCGTCCCTCCATTGCGTTCCACTCCGATTCAAGACATCGATCCCAACCTGGTTGAAAATCATTTTAATGAGGGGGGAGCCCTCGATGAGACCTTGACCGAGGCTGAGGGAAAAGGTTCTTACCAAGCTCGGCGGGGGCAGATTGAGTTAGCAAAAGATATCGCTTTGGCTCTGAATCAAAACCGGATCGTCGCCTGTGAAGCCGGGACCGGCGTGGGGAAGAGTTTTGCTTACCTCATTCCCTCAATTCTTTGGGCGACGGCGAACAAGCGGCGGGTCATCGTTTCTACCAACACGATCAATCTGCAAGAGCAACTGATTCAAAAGGATCTACCGTTTCTCTCGAAAGCCCTCGATGTAGAATTCACTTACGCTTTGATCAAAGGTCGGGGAAATTACGCCTGTATCAGAAAAGCGGAAGAGCTTCGAGGCGAAACGGCGAATTTATTCGATGACGAGCAATTCTCTGAGCAGTTGAGTGATCTTTTAAGTTGGGTCGGAAAAACTGAAGATGGTTCTCGTTCGGATTTGGCGATGACTCCCTCTCCCCAGGTTTGGGATCACGTCATGAGTGAGACGGATAAGTCGCTGAAAGTTAAATGCGATCACTATTCCAAGTGCTTCTACTACAAGGCGAAAAGGGAAGCTTTTAAAGCCGACATTCTAATCGTTAACCATCATCTCTTCTTCGCGGATCTGGCCCTTCGTCGTGAAACCGACAACTACCAATACGACATGCTCTTGCCAGCTTACGACCGCGTCGTTTTTGATGAGGCTCATCACTTAGAAGATGTGGCTTCAGCCCACTTAGGTCACAGCTTCACGCAAGAGGGGGTACAGCAAAGAATGGGGCGCCTGGTTTCGAAGAACAACCAGAAGAAAGGTGTCTTGCCCAACTTAGCTCGGCAATTGAGAAAAGAAGGGGCCGCCCCCGCAGCTGAAACAATTGAAACGAAATTCATTCCTGAGGTGCCTGATATCGCTCAGCGGATCGAAGATGCTTTCGATGAGTTGGTTTACTATCTCGAACAGTTTGAAGAAAATTTCAGAAGTGAACGCGGCTCCCAAGAATTGCGGGAGGGGGATGACCGCCCCACCAACTTCGTCATACGACTAACGGGAGAAGTCGAACAAGTGGAATTGAGTCAAGCGATGGGAGAGCGCTTGGATACGATCCACGAGCAATTGACTCGTCTGTCCAGGCTGAATGTGCGAGCTTTACAGGCACTCAAGGCGAGTGGGGGGCTTGAAGCGAAAAGAAAAGACAGCTTGATGCTTGAGCTGAGTTCATTGAGCACTCGTTTAGAGCGCCTGATGGAGACGGTACTTTTCTTTCGCGATGATCACGATAAGAAGAATGTCAAGTGGTTGGAGGTCCGTCCTTCGCGGAGGAGGCGAGAAGAATTTCAAAATCGACTTCGATTGGCGAGCAGTCCGGTGCGGGTTTCTAAAATCCTTAAGGAATCCGTCTATGAGCCAATGAAATCCGTGGTGATGACTTCGGCGACCTTATCGATCTCGGGTCACGCTTCGTTCTATGAGGATCGAGTGGGGTTGAGGGGACTCCCCGATGATCGTTATCACTTTCAGGAATTCCAATCTCCGTTTCATTATCCCTCTCAAGCCTTGTTGCTTCTTCCTGAAGATTTGCCCGACCCTCGGAGCCCTGAATTTGAAATCAATACCCATCGTGCGATCTACCGCATCATCGAAAGATTAAAAGGGCGTACCTTTGTTTTGTTCACCTCCTATGCTTCACTGATTCGAGCTCATGAACGATTGGAGCCTGAGTTCACTAAAATGGGGGTTCGAATCCTGCGTCAAGGTGAGCAAGGGCGAACGGAGCTTCTCGAAGCTTTTAAAGGGCATCCCAATAGTGTTCTCTTTGGGACGGATAGTTTTTGGGAGGGGGTCGATGTTAAGGGCGAAGCCTTGGAGTGTGTAGTGATTACAAAGCTACCCTTTAGAGTTCCGACGGAGCCGGTTCAAATTGCTCGAGTGGAAGAATTGGAGAGCCGAGGTATCTCTCCCTTTCCTCACTACACTGTTCCTCAGGCGATTTTAAAGTTTAAACAAGGCTTCGGTCGTTTGATCCGAACGGATAAAGATAGGGGAGTCGTTTTCGTTTTAGATTCTCGCATTTTGCAAAAAAGCTACGGACAAAAATTTATAAAGTCCTTACCACCGGCGAATCGAATTCGGGGAACGTTCAAATATTGCGTTCAGAAGATGGAGACGTTTTTTAAGTAGTCAACGTAGTCCGCATTGTAGTCCGCACGCTCTGCGTGCGGATTTCTTGAGCGACGGTCTTAGGCTTAAAGCTAAAGAGAACCAAAATCGAGTCGCTCGCTTTAGGTGTCAAGGTATCTTCTATTCAATACACTTTCTAAAGATGGCCGCACGCGGAGCGAGCGGACTACATTCGAGCCTACTACCATGATCACCCAAATCCTTCTTACCGCTGGTTTCTCTAAACGAATGGGGCAGCCCAAGGCCAATTTGGTCTTTGGTGATAATACGGTACTGGAGTTGGGAATCAACGCTGCTCGACAAGCCGGTATTCACGATCATATTATTGTCGTCGGTCACCATGAGGATGAAATTAAAGCCCTGCATCGAAATAGTTTGTCGTCAAACGTGGTTTGGGTGACGAATCCTCAGCCCGAATTAGGGATGCTCACATCTTTGAAGCTGGCCTTGAATGAAATCTCGGATGGAGATTGTTCTGGCTTCTTTTTTTCTCCTGTCGACTATCCTTTGGTTCGATCTGCGGATTATCGAGCGCTTTTAAATGCCTTTAACCAGCTTCAAGAGAAAGATGAATTCTCGTCAGAGGGTTGTGTCCTTTCGCCGAGCTACCGGGGAAAGAGAGGTCATCCCGTCCTATGCTCCATGAAGATCAAAGAGAAGTTATTAAACTTAAGTGATCGAGATACACCTAAAGCTGCTTTTGAAAACTCTCAAAGAGTCGAAGTCGCAGTAGAGCATGAAGGCGTGCTTTTAGATATGGATACTCCCGAAGATTACGCCCGGCTTCAAAAGATCTATGAGAGTCGCTGATCTTCGAGAAGGTGGTTAAGCTTTCGCTTCTTGGTCTAGGGACTTTACCTGACCTAAAAGCGTGTCGATGGGGCAAGTTTCAGTTTGGTCACCAGAAATAAAGATGTGGCGAATAAATCCGACTCGATCGATGAGGAAAGTTGAAGCACGGGCCACATTCCAGCCATCTAAAGACAATTTGGAGTAAACGCCATAGGCCTTAGCGACTTTACGGTCGGGATCTAGGAGCAGAGTTAAGGGCGAAGGATTTTTTCTAAAATAGCGTTCTGCATTCCCCGGATTTTCACTCACGATAATCAGCGGTTGCGTTCGAAATTCAGTAAATTCGGGCAGACATTGGGCGATTTCAGTTAAGCGCTTCCGCGCATTGGGACACCAAGTTCCCCGGATGAACTCCAACCATACCGGTCCCGACACTAAACATTCGGCTAAGCCCACTTGCTGATTTTTAAAATCCGGCAAGCTGAAGTGAGGCGCCGCAGAACCAATCTTAAATATCTTACTCTCTCGAGGCATAGTAGTAGGCTCGCTCCGCGAGTCGTAGCGAAGCGAGTAGGTAGTAAATTCAAATTAAGTGTGAACAACGATTTAGTGGCGCTTTGTTGACCAACCTCTCGCTAGCGCTTCGGGCTAGTTAATAACTACCTCTTTTTAAACATCATTCGAACACATAATCGCTGAGGGCTGTAAGCCCGAAACATTATAGCCCAGGGCAGAGCGAAGCGTCGCCCTGGGTCGGTGAGCTCCGCGAGTCGTAGCGAAGCGAGTAGGTAGTAAATTCAAATTAAGTGTGAACAATGGTTTAAAGGCGCTTTATTGACCCACCCCTCGCTAGCGCTTCGGGCTAGTTAATAACTACCTCTTTTTAAACATCATTCGCACACATTATCACCAAGGGCTGTAAGCCTGCAACTTTTTAGCCCGGGCAGAGCAAAACGCCGCCCTGGGATTGTGAATTTTTAGATCCCGATGATTCCCAATTTTACACCCATTATTTTCGCACCAAAATTAACTAGCCCGGAGCGTAAGCGACGGGACAGAGCTAAACTATTCCGTTGGTGGACGCTAAATGTCTGAGTTCTCCATAAAAACAGGCCTATAGGGAATTCAGCACGATGACGCCTCCCGTCGCTTACGCTCCGGGCTAGTTAATGAATCCTCAAAAATTCACAACCTCCCCGAATCTAAGAATTATTAAAATTTCGGGCGAGGTCGGCATCGAGAGCGTATGATAAGGAGCGCATTAGTTGATAAAGCAATTTAGAAAGATTTTTGTAATACATCAATAATTCAACAGAAATTCAACAGAATGGATTGAAAGTGCGCCGAGTAAATTTCCGATACATCAAAGTAGAACTATCCCTCGAAGAGTAGCACTCGAAGAAGAGTATTTTATGCACGAGCCTCAAATTTCGAATCAAGTTCAATTGTCTGAGGCCTTACAAGACATCGTTCGCCTCGGACTGGTTACCTTCAACTCTTTAAATGTTCATTCCGATGAATATCCGGAGCTCAATCTCGCCATAGATGGTTTGGCGGGAGAAATTAAACGGAGTTTGGGTGATCGCCCTCCATCAAGTCTATCGATTGTTGAAAGAACCCGCCGGCTCTACCATCACATCGGGCTCGATCCCACGAAGCAACGCCCCTCATCGGAAAAGCTACTGCGTCGGGTTTTAAAGGATAAGCCACTTCCACGAATTAACTCATTCGTGGATGCCATGAATCTCATCTCTTTAAAGTTACAATTCCCATTGGGTTTGTACGATTGGGATCGATTGGCACTTCCCGTCCTCGTTCGCATCGGGACACCCAACGAAGAATACGTTGGGATTTCACAGAACACGATCAATACCAGCGGGAAGCTCATTCTCGTCGACGGCGAGGGGCCCTTCGGGAATCCGACTCAAGATTCGCACCGCACCCGGATCGCTGAACGAACGGTAAGAGCCTTGGTAGTCCTCTTCGCGCCTGCCGATATTCCTCTCGAGGAGCTCCAGGAAGGAATCGAAGAAATTCGCTACGTCGGCGAACAATACTGCGGCGGTCAGGTGGCTTCGACGGCGATTTTGCCGCAGTCATAATGGTCGCGACTAACGGTCGCTCCATCGTGCAAGTTCGCTACGCTCACGCACTCCCTAAAGTAGTTAGTTCTTTGATTAATGTCTCTTTGGTAGTCGTCCCGTTCCACGGGGCGATTTAGAGCATTTAGAATAAATGAACGAGTTTCAGTTCGTTTTAAAAAGAGGTCTTCTGAAGGTCTTGAGTCGGGTTATTGCCATTAGGTTTTTATGAATACTCGATCGAGTTGAGGTTTTTAGTCGAACAATTAATGATCGTCGATAGGAGCCGCCTCGCGGAGCGAGACGACTACTCTAACTCCCGAATCCCGGCCAGCCACACATCGTCGAAGAGTTGTTCTAAGTGGGGGCAAACTCCGCGGGCTCCGTCGACAACTTGTTTAGCCCAGTGGAAATATTCGGTTTGGCGGTCGAGAGTCCAATTTTCGGGCGGGGCGGTGTGGATACTTTTAAGGTTACAAATCTTATCAGCGATTTTTACTTTCTTGGCGGAATCACTCTTCTTTGGAGTGTTGACCACTTGTAAAAGTTTGCGCTCCGTTTTCGGAAGAGACTTATCGTCGGTCACTTCCAAGACTACACTTAGAATTTCTACTCCAAAATGCTCTTCGATTTCCTCGGGGGTGGTGGCTGTATCTTCGATCGTATCGTGGAGTAAGCCTGCGATGATGGTTTCGGTGTCGTGCTGGAATCGCTCTAATAATTCGGCGACTTCGATGACGTGGTTGACGTAGGGAATTTGAGATTCTCCTTTACGTCGTTGATCTTTATGCTTCTCAGCTGCAAAAAGAGTCGCTTTTAAGATGAGGCGATCAGTGCTCATAGGACCTTATAAAACATTGAAGTATCATGAAGAGGCCAGAGAAAAATCTAGTGGCTGGGGCTTCCCAATAAGGTGATGTAAGCCGTGATTTGGTTTTGAGGCAGATCTAATAGATTATTGATATCTTCGTCGAAAAATCCACCGATACCCGATACCCCGAGGCCGACGGAAATGGCACCGATATTGATTCTTTGGCCGATGTGCCCCGCATCTAAGTGAATGTAGCGGTACGCACGATCACCGTACCGATCGACCGCTTGAGTGAGATCGCTCGTATGGATGATGGCGGCTCCGCAATCACGTCCTAATTGTTGGTCTAAGCACAGGCGCCAGAGTTCGAGTTCGAACTGCCCTTCTTTTCTTAAATGAAAGGATCCTTCCACCTCATCGTACTGGTAGATTCCCGGGGGCATGCCATCGACTCGAAGGACGACGAGATAGGTCGAGATCAAGGTGGGATCGATGTAAGGAAAGGAGGCACGCCCACTGCAAGGATCCGATGACCGATAGTTAGCTACAGGGGCATACGCATCTTTTAAGATTCCACTGACTTCTCTCAGCGCCAATGAAGTGCGATCGAACTGGCGAGTGGAACGACGTTCTCGAATGACTCGGGGAAGGTCGCATATCGTTAGTTTGCTGCTGGAACGCAAGACGACGGGTCCTGATGCATCCCGAGTTTCTTTGATCGAATTTTGAAGAGCCGGATATTTAGGGGATTCCGTTTTTTTCTCGGTGTTGGGTTCGAGGGAAGAATGGCGATGCAGGGTTCGCATCAAGTCATCCTCAGGGTTGACCCGAGTTGAAAGTTGCTTCGCCTCGGCGCCGGTCTGAGGGGGAGATTCATCAGGAACCGTAAAGGGGAAAGGAGCCTGTACGTGTTCAGAAAAATCCTCACTCGCTTCCTGGAGAGGAACGACCACCAGAGAGACTTCCTCGTCTCGATCAAAGAACATCAGATCGTTGATGGCGTCATCGTGAAAGGATGCGATGGGATTGGCGACCAAGCCTTCTTCAGAGGCGTAGGAGACCAGGTTACCTAATAGATGTCCCGTATCTAAAAGGATCCGACGGTAAGCCCTCTCATGGTACCTCCAAGAGCTGCGTTTGAAGATTCCCGAAAGAATGATCCACATTTTGGAGGACTTGAGAGATGGTTCACGGAGGCAATAGCGGTTGAACTCGGTTTTGAACCGGCCCTCCCAAAGAGGAATGAGTTCGTGGGAGCGAACCGCGTAGTAATGAATCCCATCGGGGAGGCCGATGGCATCTTGAGAAGCTAAGTAAACTTCCGTTGGATAGAGCGCACCCGCGGAAGGGGAAGCTCGAAAGAACTGGGTTCCTGCTTCGGTCTCAATTTTTCCGGTGATACCCCCCGTGTGAAATAGAAGTCGAGAAATTCGCGCGATCGATGCTTGCTCTTCGCTTAAGTCCGCAGTTCCCGGATCTGGAGATGCCAGATCCTTAGAAGTCGAATCTTTAGACGAGCGGCTTTGAACGCCCTTGAGGTAGGGCATCAGATCGATGGACTTATCACTGAGGTAATTCTTAAATACCGGAGGTTTGCTCGCAAAATCAGGACTAGGAAGCATCGAGATGCTCTCGAGAGAGTACTTGGTATGCTCGTGATACTGTTCAGCTACCGAGGGATGATCTGGAGTGGGGTTCACTTCTTCAGGTTCAGTCATATCGCCATCAATTCACCCCTCAGGGTGTGCTGTTCAGTTCTTTCTGATTATTGTTGGGATTAATGTTGGGACGCATATTCACCTATTTTAAGTCAATAAAATCATTCTAACTCCTTTTCATCGAATGGTGAGAATGAATCTTAGAAAATGAGCCTCTGGGAAGATATAAAACCTCACCCAGGGTCGCCCTTAAGGAGAGGTAAAGCGCGGGAAAATCTCGCTGATAGAACTGTTTTTGGGAGTTCTGGGCTCTACCGTTTGAGCTTCGACTTCGATTGGTGTATGGTGTTCTAGCAGAATTTTATTAGTGTCAGATATCCAGCCCGATAGTCCAATCTCGTTATCCCCTCCCGTCTCTTTAGGCTGAACGTAAGAGGATTGGATTCAAGGGAGTGGATTATGGAGTAGCTCATGTCTCAGTGGGATTCGAGGTTCAATCCTGATTTCATCGGAAAAGGTTTCGAAACCGAAGACAAACCTCTACCGTTTGAGCTTCCCCAAGAGCAATTGATCGGTCTCGCCCGGCTATTGGGAGACGAAGATCCCCACATCCACCATCTCGCTTACCGAGAACTTTCGCATCGCCGAAAACTAGCCCTCCCAGTTTTGATCGAACTCTCTAAAGAAAAAAATAATCCGGCGCTTCGATCTGAAATTGTAAAATTGGTCCGAGAGTGGAAGAGCGATGACTACTTGAATGAGTGGCAAAATTTTGCTTCAAAGCCGGATCCTCTCGACTTAGAAACCGGGGTTTGGTTGTTAGAGGCGGTTGAGAACGTCTCGATCGATATTGAAAAATGTCGCTCCAAACTCGATGACCTCGCTAAAGTTTTAGAGAAGCGCATCCCCGCGGATCGAGATCCTCTCTCGATCGTGAATAAGCTCAATCATTTGTTATTCCGCGAACTTCAGATCAAAGGCAACCGCGAATCTTATTACGAGCCTCAAAACAGTTTCTTGAGTGCCGTCTTAACTCGTCGTTTAGGAATCCCCATTTCGCTTTCAGTGCTCTGTATCCTGATCGCAAAACGTATCGGAGTTGAAATCAACGGCGTCGGCTTGCCGCGGCATTTCCTGTTGAAGTATCGCAATGGGGGGAAAGATTTATTCTTTGACCCATTCAATGCGGGAAGAGAATGGAGTTTTCAAGATTGTTTAGAGCACCTGAAGTCTGAAGGCTATCCCTTAGAAGAAAGTTATCTCAACGCTTGTACCCCAAGAAAAATTCTCACTCGAATGTTGGCTAACTTATTGAATATCTACAATCAGAACAAAGATAAAAAAAGAAGGCACCGAACAGAGAAGATGCTCAGTGCCTTAACATTTTTAGGTTGGGAGTAGCTCCTAGGCTAAAGGCCTATGCTTTGTGGAGCGGCGCTGCAGCCCTTCAGGGCTATGCCAGAGGCATAGGTAGAACTGCTTGGAGCGTTTGAATAGAGGTCGGAACGACCGTTATTCAACAGAAAGTAATTACTTTTTCTTGGTGGTCTTTTTTGAAGTCGCTTTTTTCTTTTTAGCCTTTTTCTTCGTAGTCTTCTTCTTGGCGGCTTTCTTTTTCTTCTTTTTCTTTTTCCCACCGCCGGCAGCAAGTTTTTCAGCTCGAGCCTTGAGAAGTTCCAAGGCTTCGGTCATCACGACTTCCTCAGGATTTTTCCCTCGAGGTAAAGAAGCATTGATTTCACCATCGGTGACGTAAGGGCCAAATCTACCGTCGCAGATTTTGATCTCCGATCCGGACTCGACGTCCTTCCCTAGCTCCTTCAAGACCTGGGCGGATTGACGAGTGGTTCGCCGTCCCTTGGGCGCGGGTTGCTTGTAGATCTCGATCGCTCGCTCAAGAGAGATCGTAAGTACGTTGTCGGGCTCTGAGAAGCTGCGGTTTTCTTTTCCCCTCTTGAGGTAGGGGCCGTAGCGTCCGAAGTCGGCGAAGATTTCTTCGTTCGTCTCGGGATCGGTTCCCAGGAGCCGAGGGAGATTCAAAAGATCGAGAGCAGTCTTCAGATCGACGTCGACAGGACTCATGTCTTTGAGGAGCGACTTCATTTTGGGCTTCTCTTCGTCGTCGTTTTCCCCAAGTTGGACGTAAGGACCGAAGCGACCTACTTTCAGGTAAACGTTCTTTCCCGTTTCTTCATCGACACCGAGTTCTTTCGGCCCCGTATCTTCAGCGAGAAGCTTGAGGGCCGTTTCAAGTTTCAATTCATCGGGGGCCATGCCGTCCGGGATAGAAGCCCGATCTTCGCCCCTTTCGATGAACGGCCCGTAACGGCCGATTCGGATATTGACGGTTTGACCATCATCATCCTCACCTATGGGAAGGGTACAGGATTCCCGAGCGTCGATCTCAGCTTGAATCAAATTCTGGAGGCCGGAATCGTCGGCATCCTCACCGTCGCCGAAATAGAAGGATTTGAGATAAGGGAGCGAATCGCGTTCACCCCGAGAAATTTCATCGAGGTCGTCTTCCATCCTCGCCGTAAACGAGGGCTCGACTAAATTGGTGAAATTCTTTTCTAACAATCCCACCACGGCGAAGGCCATAAAAGTGGGCACGAGGGCCGTACCTTGCTTCGTGACGTAATCCCGCTGGAGGATCGTCTCGATGATGCTCGCGTAAGTACTCGGTCTCCCTACTCCGTTGGCTTCCAATTCTCGGACTAAAGAAGCTTCAGTAAATCGAGCGGGAGGTTGAGTCGTGTGATCTTTAGTTTCGAGTTCGTGGAGCAGGAGTTCCTGGTCGACCAAGAGTTCGGGGAGGATCGTTTCTTTGTCGGCGAGTTCGGCTGTGGGATCATCCGCGCCTTCGACATAGGCTCTCAAGAAGCCGGGGAACTCGATGGTTTTTCCGGAGGTTTGGAAGACCGCGTCACCACCTTGAATTTGGATCGTCACGCGATGGCCGCGAGCGTTTTCCATTTGACTGGCGACTGTACGTTTCCAAATCAGTTCGTAGAGGCGCGTTTCATCGGCGTTGAGTTCGTTGCGCAGTTCTTCGGGGCGGCGCATCGTATCACCCGCCGGGCGGATGGCCTCGTGAGCCTCCTGGGCGTTCTTAACTTTCGTTTTGTAGACGCGGGGAGAGCTGGGTAAGTAATCTTTTCCGTAATGCTTCTCGATCAACTGACGAGCCGAATTCACCGCTTGGTCGGACAAGCTGGTGGAGTCGGTACGCATGTAGGTGATGTAACCATTCTCGTAGAGGCGCTGGGCGATTTGCATCGTGACCCGTGCGCTGTAGCGGAGCTTACGGTTCGCCTCTTGTTGCAGGGTACTCGTGGTGAAGGGAGCCGCCGGTTTATCGGTATAAGGCTTCCGTTCAACCTTTAAGACCTTGAAAGTTTCATTCTTGAGCTGGCTCGCCAAATCTCCGGCGCCGGCTTCATCGAGAAGGACGACATCTTTGGATCCTTCTTTAAGCTTTCCATTTTCGCCGAAATCTCGACCTAAGGCGATGCGCTTCCCGCCGAGGGAAACCAGGACGGCAGGTAGGGGGAAGCCGAGCCCTTCACCGGTGGTGGAGTTGAATTGGGCGTGAAGGTCCCAGTACGTGGCGCGTACAAAGCGCATACGAGCTCGTTCACGGTCGACGATGATCCGAACTGCGACGCTCTGCACTCTTCCCGCTGAAAGTCGGGGAGCGATTTTTCTCCACAGGACGGGAGAGACTTCAAATCCGTAAAGGCGATCGAGAAGACGACGAGTTTCCTGAGCTTCTACCAGTCGCTTGTCGATATCGCGCGGTGATTCTAAGGCTTGTTGAATCGCTTCACGGGTGATCTCGTGAAAGACGAGACGTTTACTGGGTATTTTTGGCTTTAAGATCTCGCAGAGGTGCCAACTGATAGATTCTCCTTCACGGTCTTCATCAGTTGCGAGTAGGAGTTCGTCAGCTTCTTTTAAGAGCTCTTTGAGTTTAGTGACGTGCTTCTTCTTCTCGGTGGGCACTACATAATAGGGTTGGAAATCGTTTTCGATATCGATTCCCAAGCGTCCCCATTTCTCTTTTTTAATCTTGGCGGGGACTTCTTTAGCATTCCTTGGTAGGTCTCGAATATGACCTACGGAGGATTCGACGAGAAAGTCGCTCCCAAGGAATTTTGAGATTGTTCGTGCCTTTGCCGGGGACTCGACGATGACTAAGGTCTTGCCCATTTCAATCCAACTTACTGTTGCTCATGGGCTTCGCGGGGGAAGCCGAATTTTACGAAACTATCAATTGACGGTAAAAACATCGACTTTTAGTCGATGTTTTAGTCGAGGCTTGGCAGGTTCCGGGCGATTCATCCCCCGAACAAGCCAATTTTGGACCCACCATTCTTAGCGCTTCCTTCCACTCCCATCAAGATAGTCAAAGATGAGAAGTTATAAATTTGCCCATTTCCCCGATTATCGGACCACCAAAATAGGGGACCAAGAAGGGGCTTTATGAGCCAGAAATATAAGAAAAACAAGTGTCTAAGACATTTCTGCCGTCGAAAGTAAGATTTTTTTAACATCTTCTCTCGCCAGAGGTAATCGGCAGGACAAGCTCGGCTCTGGAGTCCCACCTCTAGAAGAACTGATCGGTCTTCCCGAGATATTGGTGATAATCTTAGATTTCCGGATGATCTATCGGGCTTCACTTTGTATCATTCTCAAGCTCAAGGCTTTGACGAAGAGCTTCCTCAATCAGGTGATCCGGATAGGATCCGGAAGAAGAATCTGATTAGGATTGAAAAGATAGAGAAAATAATTAAAGGAACCGATGGACGTTTGCATTTACGAGACCCCAGCAGGACTGATCGCTGATTTTAGACAATACTTAGACGGTAACGACTATTCTCATGACCCTGCACGCCCTCTGGGAGGCTACGATCCCCGGTGGGAAAAGGTCCAAAACTTAACCTGCCCTCGCACCAACCAAAGTCTCTTTGGTAAAGCTAAGTTTGTCGGTCGGGCGACCATCTCGGGCTATCACGAGCTGATGATCTTTCCCGTTCTATTCGAGGGAGAGTACGAATCGGAGGCCGAACCCGAAGAGAGCACAGAATCGGCTTCAGATGAGGGAAATGGGGCTGAAGATTCATCAGAATCGTAAGCGATGATTCTGGAGCTGATCGTTTATTCATTGGTCATCTTTTGGATCGGCTCCTATTTCGATTTTTCAAGACGTTGGCCCAGTAATCATTTTTTGGGCCAGCATTATTTAGGCGGTCCCAAGTCAAGCGGGCAGCCGGCTGAACCTACCTCTAAGAATGATGACTCTCACTCTCTCCCCCGAGTCGTCGCCATCGTTCCCGCCCGCGATGAGGCCGAAACGATTCAGGCCTGTTTAAAGTCTTTGTTTCTTCAGAAAACCTTTGGACAGTTTGAATTTCAGGTCGTTTTGGTGGATGACAGTTCGAGTGATGGCACTTCGAAGCTCGCTCGAGAACTTCACGATTCCCTCACGGCCGATCTTGAAGGAGACTTGCCTCCCTTTCATATTCTCCACAATACACCCACACCCGAGGGTTGGGCGGGAAAGGTGTGGGCGATGGCGAGTGGGGTGAATGAAACTCAAAATTTGAGATTGAACGCAGATTGGTTCCTCTTTACGGATGCCGACATTTCGCATCGGGATACCTCAGTTGCTTCCCTTCTTCAATTAGCTCTGGCTGAGGACCGTGATTTGGTCTCGATCATGGCGAGATTGAACGCCACGAGTTTCTGGGAGCGATTACTGATTCCCCCTTTCGTTTATTTTTTCCAACTGCTCTACCCGTTCAGGAAAGTTTCCGATGATCGATCGAAGGTTCACGCTGCAGCGGGAGGTTGCGTCCTCTTGCGGCGCGAAGCTCTCGAGGCGAGTGGGGGCCTAGAATCGATTCGACAGGCCTTGATCGATGATGTTTCATTAGCTAAATCCGTCGGGCGAGAAGGGGGAAAGCTCTGGCTCGGCTTCGATCCCGATATCGTTTCTCTTCGACCTTATCCCCATTTGAGTCAGATTTGGAACATGGTCGCTCGAAGTGCCTTCGTTCAATTGAAGTACCGCTATGAATTTTTAGCGGGGACTCTACTTGCAATCGCGTATGCCTATTGTTTGTGGCCCCTCCTATTAGGGATTTCGATTCTAGGAAAAGGTTTTAATTGGGAGACCCCACCCCTTCTCGAGAGTTGGTGGATCTTGATCGGGGCGTCGACTTTGGTGGGGATTCTTCAGGCCCTTTTATTATTACCTTCGGTCAAACATCACCGAGTACCGATTTACTACTCTCTCACTCTTCCTCTGGGGGCGTTTTTATACGGCTTGATGACCTTTTCGTCGGCGTGGCGACATTTTCGAGGAAAGGGTTCTCAATGGAAGAACCGGGAGTTTACCCAGGTGTAGTCCGCACGTTCCACGTGCGGCCCTCCTGAGTATTCGTAATTAGTTTCTGTTGAAAATAGGTCGTTCCGACCTACTTTCAAACGCTCCAAGCAGTTCTACCTATGCCTCTGGCATAGCCCTGAAGGACTGCGGCGTCGCTCCACAAAAAATAGGCTAAAAGCCTATTTTTGTGATTTGCGTGATCCCACGCAAATATAATTAATTCCTGTTATTCAACAGGAACTAATTA
>JANQLS010000064.1 GCA_028280485.1 Planctomycetota bacterium | reverse complement strand
TAATTAGTTTCTGTTGAAACAAACTCCTTCGGAGTGCGTTTCAACCGTTTCGACAATTCTTCGAACTGTCTGCACTCCGCTAAACATAGGCTCTACGAGCCTACGTTCGCGGCCGAGTTGATCGCAACTCGGCTTAGTTCCTGTTTAATCAACAGGAACTAATTAGTTTCTGTTGAAACAAGCTCCTTCGGAGCACGCTTCAACTGTTTCAGCAAATCAGAGATTTGATTTCACTCCGCTAAACGTAGGCTTTTCGAGCCCCGTTCGCGGCCGAGTGCGCTGATTGGGTTTGGCGCCTCTTTCATATAAGAATACGATCTGCGCTCTGGGATGAGTGCATAAATGGGATGGCGGGGGAAGAGAAGGTTTGAGCGCTTTCTATTCAATTGGTGCTGCTCAAATTACCGCTGTGCAACTCATAAAGAGTTTTCTAATTACGCATTGATCCGACGGTGGCCAGTCTTGCTACCCCAGTTTCGGAATGCGAGCCTCATGGTCTCAGAGGCTGAAGATGCGTACATAAGTCCTGCAGTGAAAGCGGGATATAAATAACCAAAAAGCCCTTAATGGGCGCGACGACATCCAGTTGAGCTTGTGAATTGCATGGAGCGGTTCTCGGCAGGACTTCGCTGTGAAGTCTTCTGAGTCGGCTTCATATACAAATTGACTTTATTCAACACTAGAGAGTTTACGCAAACCTTCATAAAGACTTGAACACAGTTATTAACACTGTGCCCTGAGGAGGGCTTCATGATTTTCACTTATTTACATCCAGTATTGGGAACACGGGAGCCCGCCGGTTCGGAAGGCTCACGCGGCGATGTAACTTTATTAAGTGGATGGAGTTTGAGTTTTATTCTTATGGCTTTGGTCGGCTTCAGTATGTCGTTCTTCTCTCCTGCCGACCTCTATGCTGATGGCTTACAAGAGGATGTATTCGATCAGATTGCCGCAGTCCCTTCCCCGGTCACCGAAGTTTCTAAAGTCGATGATGAATTAGCGCCGGTTGAATCCTTAGATGAGTTTTTGAGCCTCCTTCGCTTAGAGGCCGAAGTTCGTCAGGTTCGGGAGCACATCCAGGATCGAGCTGAAGTGAAGCCGAGCTCCACGGATACTGAACTCGAAGAATTAGAGGCCCTCACTCGTAAGTTGCGAGCACCCGGTCAGCTCAAAAACTTCCAACGGTCTACCTTGGGGCATCTGGGGGAGTTTTCTCGATTGGCCCCTCCCTCTTCAATCCATCAACCCGTTGAAGATCGTCGAAAACCTTTTTCTTTATCCGGTTTCGATGCGCTTCGATTGAGGGTGGAGTATGTTCATCGACCCTCGTACATTCCCGGTGAAGAGTTTAGAGCCTTTGATTGTCCCGAAGCTAAGTTCACCCCCAGAGAAGCAGCCTTTCGGCGCTTATTAAAGAAAGAGTTTTATCGGCACGCACGACGGCTTCTAAAGAAGTATTGGCGTAAGCAGTTCAAAGACTCCATATCGATGACTTACGCTGACTATAATCAGCGTATCTCTCAGATCAACTTGATCGGGCGTTCCCCAGACAGCTACGATGCGTTCAATGCTGATCATTACCTCAATCAGGCTCGACAAGAAGTCTTGGATGAGAGTTCGGAAGGTGAACGAGAGATCACTCTTTTCAAGGTGGGGCCCTTAAGCCTTAACGATTCGGGTTCGTTAAAATTCGATTTGCCGGGTCTTTTTGGCTTCGGTGATAAAAATGACCTGAACCTCGAGTTTGATCCCGATGATGAAGCCCAGCTTCCGAAGGGGGTAAAGCAAGCTCTTTACCATGGTGATCACATCGTTTTTCAACCTCAGTTTCGGATAAAATTTGATCCATTCAGGGGCATCGGAGGCGGAGTTGAACGCATGGTACGTTCCTATGGAGCCAGTTTAGAGGTTTCGTTTTACTCCGATATCCTAAAAAAGAAATTGTACTCCACTGAACTCGAAGCAAAGTTTAGAAGGAATGGTGACTACGCCTTCTTTTTCAATTTTGTTGTTCAGGGGCGATAATTAGTTCCTGTTTATTCAACAGGAACTAATTAAGAGATCTCACCCGTAAAAACATTAGAGCCACCTCGAAGAGGTGGCTCTTTTTTTGTGGGGGGATGTGAATGGTACGAAAAGAGCTATTTCAAGCCCGAAGTGTTAACGAGGGTCAGCATTGAGGAAAATCGAAGATTGCGAAGAAGCTCATTGAAGAGAGTTCAGGCTACTAGTTATCCCTCGCTAAAGCTTCGGGCTTCCCTGGCTTATCGGTATTTTGATGTGGAACGTCAACCTCTCATTTATAGGCGTTTTATAGGTCCTCCGTTCAACTATGAAATGCTCTCAAACCTAGGAAGCCCGAAGCTTTAGCGAGGGATAATGAAGTGACAATTGGTTTAAAAATTGTTTTACCCTAAAAATTCACAGCCTCGGAGACTGCGACTACTCTGGAGGCTTTAGCGAGGGATCAGGGGGATCGTGAATTAAGGGGTGGGCTTCCGTTTACATAAAGATCTAAATTCTTTACCTTTAGAAGCTCGACTGTTAAGCTTTTTGGATCGCATTTATTATGAAAAGTGTCCAAAAGGCGCCTACCCATCACCGCTCGCTAAAGGCTCGCATTGAAAATGGATGAACAATCCTTGAATCAATGGAAAGAGATCGTCGACCAAGCTCAAGAAGCGCTTCGATCCGAGGAGGGTTTAAAGCCCGGTGAGCTGAATTCCATCCTCAGTCGCCTTCAAGGAGTTCAAAGCGCTATTAATAAAATGAGGCAGGGCTCGGTGACTCCGAAAAAGCTTTCGGACGCAGTCCGAGATTCATTAAAGGATCTTCTTCAGAGTGAGTCCGGCGACTTAATTCCCCAATTGAGTGAATTGTCAGCTCAGTTGTCTGAAGTGGAATCACAGTTTCAAAATCAAATTAAGCAAGTTCAGGAAGCGGCTGAAAATCAACATGGGCTCCTTTCGAGTCAGCTTCTTGATGCTTTTGAAGGGAAGCTCGCCGAAGTGCACCGAGCGGTGGATGATCGACTCGGAGCGATACAGGCGATGGTCGGCAGTTTGCCGCGAGTTCTTCCCCTTCGGGACCGCATCGATAAATTGAGTCAGCGCTTGGAAGAATTGGAAGCTACGATCCGCGGGGATATCCAGGCGAAATTCGATCAAGTCCAAACGCAGCAATCGCGGCAAAATCATGATCAGATCCAGCGGGAGAATGCACAACTTGAGGGCATGGAGGTTCGCTTCGATGTTCTCGATGAATCATTGGGAGAGATCTCCTGTCAGTTTGAGAAGCCCCAGGCTGACTTAGAAAAAGTGAAGAAAGAGATTTCTCACCTCAGGAGCGAAAATGAAGACTTGAGGAGGGAGCTCAATGAAAAAATCAGACCTCCCGAAGAGGCTATCTTGAATCGAGAGCAGATCATGAGGCATTTAGTGTTAGATCTAAGGGATTTGCTCTCCCAGTCATTCGTTGAGGAGGCAGCTCAAGATTCCCATAAACCAAAGAATCTCTGGTTCAAGAAGAAGCAGAAGAAACAGTCGGGTGAGGGGCTGAATGAAGACTTGAAGTACAAGCTCCAGTGCCTTTTAGAGCAGATAGAGTCCTTTATTCTTAAGCCTTGATTTCTCTCTCAGTGGCAGAAAAATTGACTGATTTAAGGGCCTTGCTTTCCCAAATCATAACAGTAAAATAGCCCGTCTGAGTTTGCCCGGAGGGATTCTTCCCCTTAGGCTCTCCCTCAAGGTTTCAGAGTTACTGAATCCCATTCAGTATTAATCTTGAGGCTGGCTCAAAAAAATTGAATATCAAAACAACGGTGGTGGACGTAGCTCAGTTGGTAGAGCACCAGACTGTGGCTCTGGATGTCGCGGGTTCGAGCCCCGTCGTCCACCCCATTTAAATGAAAGCACCTACGACCCATGGTTGTAGGTGCTTTTTTTATTCGAATTAGATTTTGTGAAGGATTCATTCACCGGGGATCAACACTGCTTATTAACCACCAAAGTAGTCTTTTGATCGCGATCGCTTTTTAAGGAGAGCTTTTTGATCCCTTTGCATGTCTTCCTGCCGTTGCTCTAACATCTTCGATATCGAATAGGTTTGCCACAGGGTTAAGGGGAGAATTAGCGTATCTGCGACAGCACATAAAATGATGTCGAAGGGTGCGATTACAATTGGATTCCGAACTCCCAAAAGAGGTACGCAGCTTTTTACCCCAGCATAATTTCTACTTCCATTGAATCGTTCGATGATTTCTTCATCGCTGTCGAAAGATTGTGAGAGGATGGTCATACAGCTAGGGAATATGAGTAGCGGAAGCAGTAAAAGAAATAACAAGATTTTTTTCATCTTACCGACCTCTGTTACAGAGATTTTAAAATAGCGTTGGTTAAAATATCTGGCTCTTCTATATTCTGTGTGGGTAAATCACTAGCACAAGATTAATCACTCATGTGTTTTGCCTCCCCCCCCCAAAAAAAAATTAAAGCTTTTATTACATTGCTTTTGAACAAAATAATTCGTGGAGTGAGCAGGCTCTACTTCTTCTTATGACTTTCGAATTGATGGACCTCAGCCTTAAATTGTTCCTAAGTTCTAATTCCTGGTTGAGTCATTCTATCTTTCGCTTTGGTGTAATTGTTTTACCATACAGAATATAGAAGCCCCAATTATCTTAATTCTGTCGGTTCGAGCAGCCCAAATATATTTAAAAAGAACTATGTCAAAATCTATAAAAGAACTGATTCAAGCAGCGAACCATGAGCTTTATGAAAATGGGAACTTAACGGTTATTCCCGATTTTTTCTCCAGTCAATATGAGGTTCATTCTGAAGGGAAAATTTATTCAGGGCACGCTTTCATCAAGCGATTTACTCGAATGATTCATAAGATTTTTTCGAATATCAAAGTGGATGAGATCGAATTTCTCAGTGAGTCAAAAAATAAGATGACCTGGATAAGGACGATCAAAGGAACTCATATCGAAGCAATGAAAGGAATTCCTGCTTCCGGGCGGCGATTGAAGTGGTATGACATCGTCGTTTCTCGATTCGAGAAGGGGAAGATCATCGAAGAGTGGACCGTTTCGACTTTGGCGGCTCAGATGCTGCTGAAACAAAAGAAGGGGTGAGCTTCCGTTGATTTTCTTTTACTTTTAATCTGTCGCTTAAATTGGAAGGACTGTCGAGCACTTAAAGTTTTGTTGTATTAGATCTAATGTTACTTTTAATTAAAAATCATTATTTTATTTGATAGATTTCACCTACTTAAGGTATTCATTGGGGGGCGAAATTCTCTATCTTGAACTGCGTTTTAATAAACTTGAAAGCTCATAATAATGAAAAATTTTAATTATATCTCTTTAAGTACCATCTGCATATTCTTGTTAAATTCATGCATTGAGACGGGTTATGTTCGGATTGGTAAGCCGAAGGTATACGATTCACAAACAACTGCTACAAATCTTGGTCGTAGTGGTGAGGCTGTTGCTCCCTTGGTTCGTCAAATCAACTTGGGTACGGTGCAAGAATCACATTCTACCCGAGAATCTCAAGTGACGAGAGTTCAGGTTAGAGGAGGCAGTACCGTAGATCTCGATGATGATTCTAGTCGTCAAACTCAGACATCGAACAACCTCCCTGACCGGCCTTCCACCTCGGGATTCAATAGAAGGCTTTCCGAGCAAGTTGATGATTTAGTTTACCGTGAACAATTGGCCTCAAGCGTTCAGCTCGTTCACAGTGGGGCCGATTCGGTTTTGAACTTAGGAAGTAATTCTCGAATATATAAAGTTACTTTTGATATCAGTTTATTTCCTACCCAGCAAGTCCCTTGGAAGGTCCCATTTCTATGGTTAGCCTCAAGCTTTACGAGCTCCTATAATTTTACAAATTGGTTTAGCCAAGTTCGCTTCCTTTTGCCGTTCTCTCGAGATGGCCAGGATGAGTCTCTCATTTATGTCCATAAGATTTCCCCTAAGTATGATGTTTTAACTGCAAATGATAGCCTTGCGAATGAAAGTCAATTGCAACTTGGTGGGGTGTACCAAGCTGCTGATTTCGCCGCGGCTATTGAATACCTCCGAAGAAAAGAGGAGCAGTTTGCGCAGCAACGTCGCTACCCGTTGCAATTAGGGATTATCGAAGGTCAGGATGCCTGGAGTTGGACTTTTGGTCCCCGCCGACAAATTCATCAACGGGGATGGTGGGTGAATTTTGTGCCTTTCATGGAAGAATATCGAGTGGTAAGTCGGTTAGAGCCTGGGATGCGATCTGGACATGTTTATTTGGTTGTACCGGACATCAATAAATTGATTGAGACTGCAAAGGCTCCTCAATCTAAGGATGAGAGTCAATTAACACTCAATCAGGCTGATACTACACGAATTAAAAATTGGTCAAGGTTCGATAAGTTAGAGTTCAGTTCCACATTCTTTGCCGATGCTGAGATCGAAAAAACGATCGGAAAAGAAATCCTCGCAGGTAACCAAAGAGCTCGGTTAACTCATTCGGATACGATGATTCGAATTCCACTTACAATTTCAGCTTCATACTTACGCTTAGACCGCCCTGATAAGTCCAGATATCCCCTGCCAACGAAACTCTACTCAACCGACGAGGATACCCGTTACATTTTAGTCACTTCCCTCGACTTACCCATTGGGCCGCCCGCAATCACCAAGAAAATTGATATTGACATCTCTCGGCTTGAAGAAGAACTACCTCAGAAAGACTTGATGGGCTTCAAAGTGACTGCAACCGATTCAAAGGATGGGGACATCAACTTTGAAAATACAGAATCCGTTGAGTTGAAGGATATTGCCTTAGATGCAAATCTCTCCATTCGCTATTTCCAAGCTGAAGGAAAGCGGTCATTGAAGGTTTTTGCTATGAGATTAAATAAACCTAGCGGTTCTGTGGGTACAAATGATTATGAAGGTAGATTATCAGCCACGATTAGCACTCCTAAATTTACCTATGAATCAAAGGCCTTTGAGCTAATTCGACTTCCTTGGGGTGAAGACGAACCTGCTCCAAGTTCTCATTCATTGAGTCCCAGTCTAGGCTTCCCAGGGCAGCAGATAACGATTACTTTGACTGGAAATACCAGTCCGAGCAATGTGAGCTCTGTCCAATTCGGAACTCATCGATTATCTGGTAGCGATCTTCGTAGAAGCGGAAGCCGAGTTTTTCTAATCGTTCCAGAGGTTGAGAGCTCACGAGAGGTTGATGTGATCATCCACTGGAGTAACTCAAGTGATAGCAGTGTTGTAGGTCAGTTTACCTACAGATAAAAAAAACGGGGTGCCAAGTAAGCAGAGCTTTTAAACTTAGCACCCCATCATTTGAGGATCGTTTTGGAGTCTACTACGAGCAGAATCCAGAGTTTTTGAGTATCCTTCAGCGCTTATTAGTTGAAGGATAAATGTCTTTTTCTTTAGTTCTCTTCTCTTGGAGTCGAGTCTTTTCAGTTGAGCTGAAGATCGTAAAATCTTTTAAAGTTGAGTAACTGGGTTATTAATACTTAGAGCAACAACGATGCCGAGGTTTGGATTGGCGAGAATTTCAGGGCAAAAAGGGGGGAATTTTATTCCCTTTATTCAGTGTGAGCAGCCTTAATTTGTGTTGACGTTTTTATAAGTCTTAATGTAGACAAGGTCTAAGGCTGTACCTTGGAGACCTTGAAAGTGTGGGGCAAAGATGGGATGCCTACCGATTGAAGCT
>JANQLS010000050.1 GCA_028280485.1 Planctomycetota bacterium | reverse complement strand
ATCAGGCAGGGAGGGACCGCCAAGGAGGAGTGTGAGGAAACTGCGGCGGGCCGCTGGTTCCTCACGCGAGCGTCCAGCGAGCTCCGAACCCGTGGAGTGCGCAAGTTCTAAAACTTGAATTCACTCAACGAACTAATTTTGCCCGACCTTAAAGGGATTCATAGCCTTACCATTGTGACAAAATTCACGACCGCTACATCTCGTGTTAGTTGCTAGTTCACACCTGATCTACAACTCCATAAAAAAATAGCCGTAGGTAATTAAAAACTACCTACGGCTATTTTTTTCAGATCAGGCCTCATAACCAAACCTAAACCTGTAGAGGCTTGGCTATGAATAGTAGCTATCAATAATTCTCGCCGATAGCCTGAATAAATCCGGTTTGCTTGTGAACCAAGTAGATCAACGATCGATGATTTTTACGATCGGCAGGAGAGGTTCCACAGCTGGGAGGGATGATGTCGAATTGATCGACACTCAAGGCGAAGTTTTCTTTTCCCGTGTTGGGGTCGAGAGAAACGATCACTTTTCCTCGTCCGGCTTTTTCACTTAAGGTGACGTAGATCGCTTTTCGTGAGATAGCGATGATATCTTTGACGTTTTGGGTTTTCCAAAGTCTCGAACCGTCAGTAGCGTTGACAGCCCAGAGGGTCGTCGTATTGATACGTCGTCGATCGTCCCGAGCTTCACAAAGAACGACGGTTGTCGACCCTCGCTTGAGACGGAAATCCGCTACAACGGGAGTCTTCTCAATCGGAGCTTCAGCTTGAAAAGCCCAAGCTTCAGAAAATTGACTCTCGTAGAGGGAGTACAGTTTAAAGTCGGTTGAAGCGAGGTAAATTTGCCCGCCGTAGACAACTGGAGAAGCTGTGATCGCAGCGCCAGTCTGGAGGCGACCGTTTCGAGCAAATTCTTCGTAATCAGGTCCCTTGGTCGCGTGGAACTTGTAAGCATAGCCGTCGCCTGATGTCACATAAACATTCAAACCATCGACTGTGGGAGTCGCCGAAACTTCATCCAAAGTGATGTAGGGCCAATCATCGAAGTTTTCACCTTTTCGGTGTGCGTAGATGTTGTTGTTGTAGGAACCCACATAAATATGAGTTTCTGATGCTCCAACTCCACTTGAAACTGAATACTTGGGCTGGATTTCCCAGACGCTGTGACCGTTGTCGTGCTCGACACAAACGATCTTGTCCCCTTGGTCGAAAATCACTTCGGCGGGTTTCGCCTCTGGACCGGGAGGGTAGGCAAAGAAAGTCGGTGGATGGTTAAGTTTATGCATGATCTTTTTGAACCAACGATGCAAGCCATCGGTTCGCTTGTAACAGATCAATCTAGCATAGGGATGAGAAGGACGATGCGGTGGAGCGACGGCATAGAGGTCGTCACCGACAACGTAAGCAGCATCGATAGGACCATCGGGAGCTTGACGAACCCATTCGTTCTTCAATCCAAATTTCTCGAGTTCCTTATCAGGAATTCGAAGTGATCCGATGTCAGTTACAGTTACTTTGGTGGTTTCAGGGAGGTGGCTTCTTCTTTGGCAACCTGCCGTAACAACCATGGAGAGCGCGAGCGCAAAGGCGACGAGACTACCGGAAAGAATCCGGATTTGGCGCAAATTCACGGTATGAATCTCCTTTCGTAGGTCAAGATCGACCATGGGACTTCAACAGTGTGCTTCCTACCGCAAAAACGGTAGATAGGAATGTTAGCTTTAAGCTATCAACCCTAGGGAGCTCAGCTTTTCATTTCTTACGTGAGCGGGTTCTCTCTCAAAGTGAGTGAACGACGCTCAAACTCATTATTACCAGTTTCTTTTATCGACCGAGATCAACAATATTTTCATAGCTTCGAGGTGACATCTCGAAACTAGTACAAACTTATTGAAAGATGTCCCAGTTATCGGCAACACCTCGATCATCGCGATGAATTATTCTTCCCATAACTCTTCAACGGGCTCAAAATTTGAGATCGGTTGAGAATGAGAAAATGAATTCTTCTGAATAAATCGTATTCGCTCAGCTTTTCTCGCCCTAACACATCACGAACTCCAGAGTGTAGAGTTCACCACTAAAACAAGTGAAAATCTAGGACCCAAGGTGATGCACAAGCCCAGTTGAAGTCACCGACTTCATTCTTGAGCGAGCAGTTAAAACTAAGGGAATATTAATTTGTTCCTGTTAATAAACAGAAACTAAGCAGGTGGGAATGGAGATTAATAAGATGAAGCGCATCCTTCTCAAAATGAACGCTTTATCCTTGAGACCCCTCTCCTCCCTCATCTGTTGTATCTGATAGAAGCTCTGGATATTTTCCACACTCCACCAGATACCTTCCGAGATCGATCGCATGCGATTCCTCGTACCTTCGCAGCTTCTCGATTCTCCTTAAATCGTCTTCAATCCGAGAACTCAGTTTGAAGACGAAAGGTTTTCCTTCCAAACGCGCGGTTAAGTCTTGAACAAGCTCTTCCCAGCTCCCAGCGTAGAGAAAATCTCTCACCAGGAGCAGTTGTTCCTCTTCAGGATCAAGGGATTTGAAAAAGGCTTGGTGGGAATCCACCGAACTCCCTCCCATCAAGAGATTAAGCGTCTTCGGCTTTACTCTTTGGCTTAGCTAGTGGCGTACGGATTTTGGTCCAACTTTGCTTCTTAACGATAAGACGGTCGAGACCAATTTTATAACGATCTTTGGGACGACTTGCATCGATTGAGAAAACTCGTTCTTCAACGACTTTGTTACCATCGTCACTTTCGATGAGTTTGAGATCGTTTGAAAGTCCTCTCAAAGTTACTTTCAACTTATTGGCACCTGGATCCAACTTCGAAAGAATCGCGACGCAGTCCATTCTTTTTCCAGCTGGAATTGGAGTGAAACTGTAGTTCACATCTTTGACATCACGAGCTTTTTGGAGCTTGATCAAATCGGTTTTTCCCCAGAGAGGTTGACCGTATTTTTTCTCGATGGCTCGTTCGACTCGAGGTTGGTAAACATCGGCATAAACCTTTTTGCCGTCCGAGGTGGCTGAAGCTGACAAGAACGTGTTGCGGGCTTCTCCAGTTTTATTGTGAATGTTGTAGATCACGTACCAGAAGACTTTTCCCTTATTGGGTCCGTCTAACATGGTGATCGATCGGATCTGCTTAACTTTGACATTCAAGATCCAGATGGAGGGATCCAATTCGGCTTCTCCTCCCAGAGAGCCGTCAGATTCTTCCGTTTCATCTTCATCTTGAGCGAAGGCTTGTTGTCCAGCCGGGATAAAGCAGAGGGTTAGGACCGCGATTAGAAGGGCGATCCCCGTACCACAAAAACGCTTGGCAAAGCTGATCTCACTCATGTTTCAGTTTTCCTCGGTGTTCTCATACAGTGGTGTTAAGAGCGCAATCTAATCGGTGAGTGCGCCAATAACTGTGTTCACTAGTGTTGTTGACTACTGTCTAGATATTGTCTAAATGGCTGTCTACTTGTTTGCTTTTTCTGTTTGGATTTTAAGTTGTACGTTCTACACAACTCAAACGCTCTTATCTATTGTACTGGTTGAATTTTGAGGCAAAACCCAAGAATCAAAAAACCTATCAACCAATAACTTCCCAAAACTTGACAGAAATTCACCATGAGGCCTTCAACAATCGGTAGAAGGCTATTCAAGGTAAGCACCTAAGCAAGTTGATTTCAAGCTGTTAAAGCCTGGAGGACTCGTCGGTTGATCAGTGAAGTTAGCTTCTAAGTTTCCTTCAAGAAGCCTTCAACCGAATTCCTGTGGGTGTCCAAGGCGCGATTTTTATCCTCCCCAACTTTGGGTCAGCTTAAGTAAGCAGAGAATAAAAAGAGTCAGGCAAAGTACAATTCTTCAATTTATAGCAGATCCAGCCCTAATTTAAGAGCGTAATTTTCAATATATCCGGGTCGATCCTTCCCTTCCTCGGTTCCCGGTGACTCGCTTCGCTCCTGCATTCATCTAAGCACGAAAACGGCACCAAAGATGGAGCCTGAGGGCTTCAAACCGGCTCAAGATATCAACGTAAAGAATATAATAATTAAAACTTACAACAATAACCCCAGGTGAGAGCTAAGAAGCAAAAACGGCTGCTTAGGAGAAATCGAGCTATAATCGAGAGAGAGACAACTCTCAGCTCCCAGATCAAAAAGAATGTAATTATTGAAAGATAAAGTGCAACAATCTGAAGGTAAGTACGTCTACTTTTTAGCTTTAGTACGATTCGAGTCGCTTGGAGCCCCATTGGAGCGAGGGAGGCTCGAAAAGTATGGCAGGCGGGGTATGAAATATAAAAATCGTGTCGACGAGGACAAAATGCGAGGGAGAGCACTCCCCGAATGGCTCGCTGATCGAGCTCCTCACCTCGATTCCCCAACAGTGTCAGAAACAGTTCTTACAAGGTTGAGGAGAAAGTGCGACTCCCAACTCGGACCTGATTCGTTCGCACCCTAAAATTTCCGTCGAAGAATGATTTTAAAATCTCGATAGATGAGTTAAGGTCGGTCATATCCAATGACCGATAAGATATTGGTGATCTTGTACCATTTTAGAGGTTTTAAAGCCCATTCCGCGCCGCAGTGTTTCGCAGCAGTGTCTTGTCACCTGTGGCTGTGAATTGTGCCCCAAACCTCTTAATCTGAAAGGAGCTCTTCTATGAACAACCTCACTGCTCAAAAAGAGCAAGGTTGTCGCCGTAACCAAGGATTTACCCTGGTCGAACTGCTTGTTGTTATCGCTATTATCTCTATTATCGCCGGCTTCCTCGTTCCTACCCTTCTTCAGGGTAGAGGTGAAGCCCAGAAGGTCCAATGCGCCAATAACCTCAAACAAATTGGTAACTTGGCCTCAATGTATGCTGACAACTCAGGAACTAGGTTTTTCCCCTTCGGTAAAGGTGGCGATCCAGCTGCTCACGAATCCTTAAACCGTATGATTAAGTTTTACCGTACGGCAAAAAAGGTGAACCCCGCGCTCTTCATTTGTCCTGCATGGAGAAACGGAGAAAAAGCCGAGCCTGATCCGGACACTAATAGATATGAGTTAGAAGAAGAAAATCTGGCTTACAGCTGGACCGCTTCTAAGCTCTCTACCACTGATTCCGGTGAAGCCTTATCTTCAGATAAGTACGTCAAAGACAGTGACTCTGATGCTGAAGAAGATAAAAACGGTCACGATTACGGCATGAACGTCCTCTACACCGACATGTCGGTTCGGTGGACTTTGGTCGAAGAGATCGAAGAGGCTGAAAACGATGGCCTACCTAAGGGATTAACCCGCTAACAGTTTCTATTAAGTCAATAGGAACTAAAATTAGCTGAAGCAAGCTAAAAAACAAGATCACCTACGAGGCCGCGAAGACAAAAGTCTTCGCGGCTTTTTTTATGCAACAACAACGAAACAAAGAGTATCTTGATGAGAGCTTAAAGCCCGTAGCAAAATTCGCCCGAATTAAGCTTTCGAATATCTTTAAAGCGCCATCCCCCCGATCTCTGGCCAGATGGGATACAACGAATCTAAACGAATGACACGTCCATCCATCCTCTCCCACCACCAATCCGGCTTCACCATTGCTGACCTCATCGCAGTGTTGGGAATCCTCAGTGTGATCGGATTGGGCATGATGATTTACTTCGATTCGGTGACGAGGAAAAACTCAAATCAAAAAGTTCAGTGCGCCGGAAACTTAAAACATATTGGCAACTTGGCAAGTATGTACGCTGAAAATTTGGGAAGTGATTATTTCCCATTTGGAGAAGGTGATCATCCACCAGCTCACGATTCACTGAACCCAATGGTTCGGTTTTATAAGACGGCTAAGAAGATCAATCCCGCTCTCTTCATTTGCCCCAAATGGAGTGAAGGAGAAAAGGCTTCTGTCGATCCTAAGACCCATACCTATCAACTCACGAGCCGTACAAATTCTTACGCATGGACGGCCTCCAAACTGTCTGTAACCGATGCGGGTCAAGCCCTGGCATCGGATAAGTTCATCAAAGATGACTATGTAGAATCTGATAAAAAGAAAGCCATGAGCGGTCACCGTATGGGAATGAATGTTCTTTATACCGACATGTCAGTTCAGTGGATGCTCATAGAGCAAATTAAGGAAGCTGACAATGATGGCTTGCCCAAAGGATTAACCCGTTGATCCGCGACTCATTTTGACAGAATTTGAGTCGAATCATTTTAAATCAAAAGTGAGCCCAATGACTTTAATCCGCACTCGAAGCTTACGAACTGCAGGCTTCACCCGCACGGACCTCTCAGTAGTGATCGGAATCCTATTTTTGATTGGATTGGGTGCCTTCATCTTTTCCCAGTTGACCGCTGGAAGAGGCGAAGCCCAAAAAGTTCAATGCGCCGGACGCTTAAAACATATTGGCCACTTGGCAAGTATGTACGCTGAAAATTCGGGAAGTGATTATTTCCCATTTGGTGAAGGTGATCACCCACGAGCTCACGATTCAATCAACAAAATGGTGAGATTTTTTAAGACCGCCAAGAAAGTGGATCCAGGAGCATTTATCTGCCCAGAATGGAGTGAGGGTCAAGCAGCTCCAATTGATCCAAATAGTAATACTTATCAATTAGAAAGCTCTAATACTTCCTACGCATGGACATCGTCCCGTTTGAGCTTAAACGATGCCGGTGTCCCACTCAGCTCAGATAAGTACATCATTGATGACTTTGTAAAATCTGAAAATAAGAAAGCCACAAGCGGCCACCAAGGAGGAATGATGGTTCTCTATTCCGACTTGTCAGTTCGGTGGATGCTAATAGAAGATATTAAGGAAGCTGACAATGATGGCTTGCCTGAGGGGCTAACACGATAAGCCGTTTAAAATCCTGGACTCACTCTTCGACGTTCGCCCAATTAAATTTCTCGTCTGGGTGTAAGAGAGCTCTCGGAGATTCTCGATCGATCTCCCAGCGAAGCAATAAATAGAGTCTCGCCAAACAAGCGCAAAACGCAGCGACCATACTCGCAGGTATCAACCAGCCCAAGGCCGTTAAAAGAATACGAAGAAGGAAGGGTAGGTCTTGAGCTCCAGAGAAGGGCTGAGCTTCTTCAACTTTTATCGTTTCTTTAGGATCAGGTATAATCGAAGGCTTCGTAGTTTCGCCCTTTTTAGGATTAGGCGTGTTCGATGGCTTATTGGCTTCAGGTCCGACTTTGGGAGTATTCGAGTTAGTCTCGTTATCGTCGTTCGTTTGAGCATCGACAATATTGCCATCGATTCCACAACAAGCTTCGATCCACGGAGTAAATGGGCAACTCGCCTGAATCGTCGTTTGGTAGACCCCTGGCGTCTTTGGGTTTGTAGGATCTTCAGGATAAAAGCCACCCGAAAGATACGAAAAGATTAAGATCGCCGACAAAGTGAATACAAATAAGGCTGTAACCAAAGTAGCTAAGGCGGAACTGATCAGACTCCCTAAGATAAAGACGATAAATTTAAACGGGCGCCGCCGAACATAGCTAACGGATCGGCTCACCACATCAAACATATCAGGAAAATCTAAGGCCGCAGCGGGAGCGGTTAACAACACTGCAGGTCCCGCTAAGATCAACCACGCCGCCGTTAAAATGCCGAAAGGTAATCCCAGGACCACCAACCAAACCGAAGAGAGAAACTCACCGATCCCCGGTATTCGACCGAGAAGCCAGCCGCCCAGCAGAGGGATTAAGGCAAAAAGAATGGGGACTGCGACCATGAAGAGCAGAGCTAAGAAAATGGTTTTTGCTCGTGCTTTCAAAAGGATTTTTGCTTTGGAGAGAGGCCACCTTGCCCCACCACCAAATTCCCAACCACTTCCGGCGGTGAGAACTAAAAGACAAAGAGGGACGGTGATGACTCCGAGGAGAATGAGGGAACCGTCTCGGAAAGCCCCAGCGGGTAAGATTTGAAGAACGACACTCAACAATCCGACAAGAATCCACGCGACAAAAAGCTTCGCCGGCATCCAAGCTGCACGACTGCCTTCTAATACTTCTTTCAAACCCGTAAAAAACCTTGGGGTGTGGCCTTCATGATCCGGCAGAAAGAAGAATTCAGCTGAGCGCTCTCCATTGGACAATTGTTGTTGCTCGTTCATTTCAGTCTACACTCGAGTCCAAATCCGCATCGAAATCAGGATGATCGATTGTAGGATCAAACGAATCCACATCCCGATGATCAAGATTTCGGCTAATTCGATAGTTTTCACTCATCCAGTGACCCAGGTCCGACATCTTACACCGTTCACAGCAGAAAGGAAAATACTGCGAGCCCAGCTCGACTGGATTCTTGCATTTGGCACAAGGAATGGGGTCTTGGCTCATCAGTTTTCCTTAGAAGCTGTAAAGGTCGGAACGACCTTTATTCAACAGTAATCACGGATCGAACAAGCTCAGCTTTTCTTCGCTTTTTCTTCGGAAGCTTCTTCCTCTTTGGGGTCTTTGTCCGAATCCGACTTCGAATCCTTCGCAGGAGTTTGTGCCTTTCCAACGACCACCTTCGAAGGTCTCACGATGGCATCTCCGTGGGTGTAACCCTTCTGCTGAACATCGATAACCTTACCATCGAGTTCCGGATCATCGGTCGGCATTTGAAGGATCGCCTCATGAAAATTGGGGTCGAATTCTTCACCCTTCGCTTGAATCTCTTTGACTTTGTGACTCTCCAAGGTTTGGAGCGCCATCGTTAGAGTCATCGAAACACCTTCTGCTAAGGACTCTACGGTCGCATTCTCCGCGGATTCCATCGCCCGTTCAAAGGTGTCGATAATCGGCAAGAGATCTTGAATCAATCGTCGAACCGCTTGCGCTTCCCAGCCGGGTCGTTCTCGTCGAACTCGCTTTTGGTAATTATCGAACTCCGCTTTCATACGACGAAGCTCATCGAGGTATACATCTCGTTCTTCGCTTCGCTTCAATAAGCTTTTGAGTTCATCGGGACTCAGTTCAAATTCTTCTTCCCCAGAATCCGACTCGGAACCGGCCCCAGAATCCATCTCTGGACCTTCAGTCTCGGCGGAGGCCTCTTCGGTAGTTCCCACTTCTGAATCACTTCCAACATCCGAAAGTTCAGAAGTGTTCTCAGCCTGAGATTCTCCGGAAGCTTGATCCTCCATAACCGCTTCATTAGCAGGGGAGGCTTC
The DNA here is from genome assembly GCA_028280485.1 of Planctomycetota bacterium. GTDB lineage: Bacteria > Planctomycetota > UBA8108 > UBA8108 > JACQVS01 > JANQLS01. The sequence goes on along the minus strand of JANQLS010000050.1, from coordinate 44,713 downwards.
GTTTTCTGATTTAGTGTTCTCGCTCATTCTTACACAACCTTTGGGTTCTGCTCTCAACTACCAATGTTTCTATTTTGATATTTTGAACGGCATCACCGGGCGAAAAAACTCTTTCGTTCTTTTCGACTACCGGCTTTTTCTAACTCTCTGAGTTCCTCAAATAAGCGCTTCTGTTTTGAGGATAGCTTCTCAGGAGTCTCAACAATCACCTTGATGAGTTGGCTCCCGATTCCATAACCTTCGAGATTGGGTAAGCCTTGACCTTTCAAACGAAGGAGCTCTCCGCTTTGAGTACCTCCAGGAATCGTGACCTTCGCCTTCCCTCTCAAGGTAGGGACTTCGATTTGACAACCTAGCGCCGCTTCACTGAAAGTAATCGGGACTTCGCAAATCACATCATCATTGTGACGCTCAAAGAATTCGTGCTGCTTGATGCGGATGACGCAATAAAGATCTCCTGCGGGTCCACCACGTTGACCGGCATTCCCTTCTCCTGTCATTCTCAATCGAGTTCCTTCATGGATTCCGGCCGGAACTTCGATGGAGACTTCTCGTTTTTTACTGACCGTTCCTTGTCCACGACAATCGCCACAAGGATTGGCAATGATGACCCCCTCCCCTAAACATTGAGGGCAAGGACGTTGAATACTGAAGATACCTGAAGATTGTTGGATCCTACCGACTCCATTACAGGTGGGACAGGTTTCCGCTTTGGTTCCCTTCTTCGCTCCCGATCCTCCACAGGTTTCACATTTCACTTGTCGATTGATATCGACTCGCTTCTTAACGCCAGAAACCACATCTTCGAGAGTAAGCACCAATTCAATCTTGAGATCGGCACCTGGTTGCCCTCGCGATCCACTGCGGCGACCGCCTCCTCTTCTTCCTCCACCAAAGAAATCTTCGAAGATCGATCCACCGAAGATATCGCTGAACTGACTGAAGATGTCATCGACCGAATGGAAGTTGGGGCCGGAGTACCCGTGCGCTTTCATTCCTTCATGACCGTACTGATCATAAAGATTGCGCTTTTCAGTGTCGGAGAGGACTTCGTAGGCCTCGGAGACTTCTTTGAATGCTTTTTCAGCACTGGTGTCTCCAGGGTTTTTATCGGGATGGTATTTCATAGCGAGTTTGCGATAAGACTTTTTGATATCGCTTTCACTCGCTCCCCGACTGAGCCCTAATATTTCGTAATAATCTCGTGGTGCCATATCCAACTCACAGCGTTGGTTTATATAGTTCCTGTTGATTTAAACAGGAACTATACCGAGCTGGAATCAACTCGGCCGCGAATGTAGGCTCATCGAGCCTACGTTTAGCGGAGTGAAGGCAATTCGCAGAATTGCCGGAACGGTTGAAACGTGCTCCAAAGGAGCTTGTTTCAATAGAAACGAATCAGTTCCTGTTGATTAAACAGGAACTATGCCGAATTGATCCCAACTCGGCCGCGAATGTAGGCTCATGGAGCCTACGTTTAACGGAGTGAAGGCCGCAGCTCATCAAAGCTATGCCTAAGACATAGCGCAGAATTGCCGGAACGGTTGAAACGTGCTCCAAAGGAGCTTGTTTCAATAGAAACGAATCAGATCGCTTGCTAAGCCCTTACAAGCTCCACCAGAAATCTGATTACAAAAGTTTTCCATCATGTCTGTATCGGTCGTTCAAGAACCAGGCCGAAAGAGTTCCTGATAAATCAGGAGAAACTCCTGCTCAAGATTATCAGACGATGGCCACCGGCCGGGCGACCTCAACCCCTTATCCGAAAGACGGGGATCACTCCGATACTTAAAAACAGGCCACGAAAACGTCGTTCGTGACGCTTTCGTGGCCTGGAAACTCAATCATTCATGCAGTTTCTGGTTCGACTTGAAAGAAGAGAACTCCAAGCCACCACAGAAAAGCTCGTAGATTTACTGATCGATTAGGTTTGGGCTCCGTTTACCGGATCACCCTTATCCTCAACGTCCGTGACCATAACATCGGTCGCCAAGTTCAAACTGGCGATACTGGCCGCGCTTTCTAAAGCCGTGATCGTAACTTTAACGGGGTCGATCACTCCGGCTTTCACCAAGTTTTCGTATTCACCCGTCTTAGCGTTGTATCCCGACTTAGCACTCTTGAGTGCTCGGACTTCACTGAGGATTTCTTGGCCATCCAAGCCACAGTTTTCAGCGAGTTGGCGAAGAGGAGCCGAAACGGCTTTAACGACGACTTGTACGCCGTACTTCTCTTCCCCTTTAGCTTTCAGGTAATCGAGTTCATCCAGGGCTCGGACGAGGGCCGTTCCCCCACCAGGTACGATCCCTTCTTCAACGGCAGCGCGAGTCGCGTGAAGAGCATCGTCGGCACGATCTTTACGCTCTTTCATCTCAGCTTCCGTTCGTCCACCGACATAAAGAATCGCAACACCACCCGCTAACTTTGCTTTTCTCTCGGTCAGCTTTTCGACATCGTAGGTCGAGGTCGTTTGTTCGATCTGAGCATCCAATTGCTCGATACGATCTTTGATAGCTTTCTTTTTACCGCCACCCTGAATGATCGTTGTCTTCTCTTTGCTCACCGTGATTTTCTTGGCTGAACCGAACCAGGAAGAATCGATCTTATCGAAAGACATTCCGAGATCTTCAGAGATCAGCTTTCCTCCAGTGAGGATCGCCATGTCTTCCATCAAGTTCTTCCTTCGGTCACCGAATCCAGGGGCTTTGGTCGCAACTACTGGCAAGACGCCTTGCAACTTATTGATGACCATTGCGGCCAGGAGGTCGCCTTCGACATCTTCAGCGATGATGACCAAGGGGCGCCCGAGCTGAGCAATTTGTTCGAGAACCGGCAAGAAGGCTTGGAGGTCACTCAGTTTCTTTTCGTGGAAAAGAATGAGAGGGTCGTCGTACTCAGCCACCATTTGAGTGGCGTCGGTGATGAAGTAAGGCGAAATAAAGCCTTTGTCGTACTGAAGACCTTCGACGATATCGAGGTAGGTATCGACACCTTTGCTCTCTTCGAGGGTCACGACCCCATCTTGACCGACCTTTTCAAAGGCATCGGCTAAAAGTGAACCGAGAAGTTCGTCCGAGTTAGAAGAGATCTCCCCCACCTGGCGCACTTCATCGTACTTCTTGATGGCGATAGCTTGTTCGCGCAATGAATTGATAGCGCAATCCGTTGCCTTACGAATTCCTCGTTGAATGGCGAAAGGATCGATGCCAGCAGCAACATACTTTCGGCCTTCTCGCATCATGGCTTCTGCGAGGACGACTGCAGTCGTCGTTCCATCGCCAACCTTATCGTTTGTGCGAGTTGCGACTTCATTGATAATTTTGGCGCCCATGTTTTCAAAGGGATCGGGAAGCTCGATCTCTTTCGAGACGGAGACCCCATCTTTAGTACTCGCGGGACCACCAAAACTTTTGTCGAGGATAACGTTCTTTCCCGTAGGACCGAGGGTAGCACGGACTGCTTTTGCAAGCTGCTCCATACCAGCGGTCAGCTTCTGTCGGGCGTCGACATCGTAGAGAAGCTGCTTGGCCATTTCGGATACTCTCCTGAGTTGACCTCAAAGGATGAGGTAGAAATAGTTTTGTAAATTGTCGAGGAATTTAGGCTCTCTCGTCATGAGACAAAGCGTGCATTCTGTCGACAGTAAAATTCTTAAAAAGTAAGAGTAAATTTGTTTTTAAGTCTGTTATTCGATGACAGCCAAAAGATCGGCTTCGCGACAGATCTTGTAAGATCCACCATCGATTTTGACATCGGCTCCACCGTAAGAAGTGAAGAGAACTTTGTCTCCGACCTTCACGGTGAGTTCGACTTGAGAACCGTCTCGAGAGATGCCACCAGGGCCGACAGCGACGATCGTACCTTGGAGGGGTTTTTCTTGAGCTGAATCAGGGAGGAAGATACCACCAGCGGTTTGTTCGACTGCTTCTTCAGGTTGAACGACAACTCGATCACCTAAGGGAGTGATGTTAACTTTGCTTACTGATTTCTTTTTCTTAGTTGCGGAAGACGCCATTTCAGTCATCCTTTTTAATTGGTTGTGATCCTGAACCAGTTAGGTTTTCAATGATCGCAATGTTCTTTTGTTTCAATTGTGAAGAATCTTATCGACTTCAAAGAGCCATTCTTCACACGACATTTTAGTTCTTAAATCTTAGAAGCCGCCCATACCGGGCATGCCTCCCATTCCACCCATTCCTGGCATTCCACCCATACCCCCCATTCCGGGCATACCGCCCATCCCCCCCATTCCGCCCATGCCACCCATATCATCCATTCCGTGATCATGGTGATGATGGTGATGATCGTCTTCGTCTTCCTCTTTAGGAATATCGGCGACCAATGCATCGGTAGTCAGAAGCAAACTTGCGACACTCGAAGCGTGCTGAACGGCAACTCGACAAACCTTGGCGGTATCCAAGATTCCGGCCTCTTTCATGTCGACTACTTCTTTCTTCACAAGATCGTAGCCCACTGAAGCTTTGCTCTTAGCGATTTCACGAATGATTTCAGCGGGTTCGACTCCAGCATTTTTTGCCAGTTGTCTGAAAGGAGCTTCTAGTGCCTTTCGAACGATATCGAATCCGGCTTTGAATTCGGTGTCTCTTGTTTTCGGATCCTCAAGTTGACGAGCGACTCGGAACAGGGTGATTCCACCACCGGGAAGAATCCCTTCCTCAACGGCAGCGCGGGTAGCACTGAGAGCACTTTCGTATCGACTTTTTCGTTCCTTCATTTCACTCTCAGTCGCAGCTCCGACTTCGATTAGAGCTACTCCGCCCACCAACTTTGCGAGGCGTTCTTGGAGCTTTTCTCGATCGTAATCTGAGGTCGTCTCATCGAGCTCGCGTCGAATTTCACTGACGCGACCTTCGATAGCTGATTTTTTTCCGTGACCTTCCACGATAGTCGTTTCTTCGCTGGTAATGATAACCTTCTTGGCACTTCCCAGCTCATTCAACTCGATGTTTTCAGGTGCGATTCCTAAGTCTTTAAAGATCGCTTGACCACCGGTTAAGGCAGCGATATCGCCAAGCATAGCTTTTCGACGGTCACCGTAAGCAGGAGCTTTAACGGCAGCACATTTGAGAACACCCTTCATGGCGTTGACGACTAGGGTTGCCAAAACTTCGCCTTCAACATCTTCAGCGATGATCAAGAGCGGTTTTTTAGCTTGATGAGCTTTTTCTAAAATAGGGAGAATTTTGGGAAGGCTGGTGACCTTTTCTTCCATCAGGAGGATGTAAGGATTCTTGAGTTCACAAACCATCGAGTCTTGATCAGTGACGAAGTGAGGAGAGAGGTATCCTCGATCAAACTCCATTCCCTCAACGACACTAACTTCGGTGTCGATCCCTTTTCCTTCTTCGATGGTGATCACACCGTCGGTACCGACCCTTTGTAAGGCTTTCGCCAAGGTTTTACCGATTTCAGTATCATTGTTAGCCGCGATCGTTGCGACGGCTTGCAGGCTGGAAGGATCTTTTGCCCTGACCTTCTTTGAAAGATTGCTGATGCCATCGACAGCAGCATCTGAAGCGGCCTTGATGCCTCGAGTGAGGATCATGGGGTTCATCCCAGCCGTAACACTTTTAACCCCTTCTTTGAAGATCGCCTCCGCGAGAACTGTCGTCGTCGTCGAACCATCGCCAGCGACATCGCTGGTTCTTTCAGCAGCTTCTCGAACGAGCTTCGCAGCGAGATTTTCATAAGGATCGTTGAGTTCAACCTCTTCAGCGACCGAAGCCCCATCCTTGGTGACGATGGGCTCTCCCCAACCGCGGTCGAGGATGGCACATTTTCCACTGGGACCTAAGGTCGTCTTGACAGCACGGGCAATCTTACTAACGCCCCTAACGAGACTATCCCTCGATTCTTGATCGAAGGCGATCTGTTTGGGTTGCTTGGACATGGATTAAGATCCTCCAGACCAATGTCTCCTGAGCAGGAGATGAGTTTTATGGATGAAATTCCGTTCACCGAATCCAACCTCAAAAAGCCACATAAGATTTTTGAGACTAATAGAATCCGCAGACTACTTGCAGAGTTATCTGGAACGAAAATTTGTTAACAGATGATCTTCCCCAGAACGAGCCGGAGAGAGCTTGATCGATGCGGTAATCGCAAAACGATTGCCACTCAGACCAAGCGGCTTATGTTATAGATAAAAACTTAAAATACAAACGTTTATGAAAATAATTCGACAGCCCTGCACTAGGGGATCCATGCCAATGTGACAGCATGCTAAGACTGAGCCAAAAAGTGTCTGTCATTTTGACAGCGGCGGGAATTGCCCTTCCCAAAACTCCCGCTGAGAAGGAGCGCAAATTCAACCCGAATCCATTTAGTAAGCCCGGAGCGTCAGCGACGGGATGGGGCCCCTCATTCACTTCATCCCGTCGCTGACGCTCCGGGCTTACTAACAGATAGATGGCTCTTAATGGACTTCACAAACAACTGCTATTTCCATTTAAAGAATCGGCTAAGCAGTCGACTACTTTGGGCATAAAAAAAAGACCTCGCGGAGCGAGGTCTTTTTGGATAAATGCTAATTGAATCAAGTCACGGGAATCAATTTCCATCGATGACATCATCTTCATCGATTTCCTCTTCGTCAAATTCACTCTTGGCGAGATCATCTCCCCTTCGGTATTGATTCACGATTTTGATATTCATGTTCCTAAATTGACAGATGCTCTCGGTCGCTAAGACGAAACGAAATCCTCCAGTTTGACGGTCGTTATCATCTTTGAGCGCTTTAACTTCTACGTAGTCTCCGTCCTGGTACTCGTAGTACTTGATCTCTCCACCGTGAACATAGAGTCGAACTTTCAGCCAGTCTTTGCTGTTTTTGTCGGTGAACTCGAGATCGTCAGCAATTTTGGATTGCACTGACAAGAATCGACTGAGCATCGTTCGAGTTTGTAGTGTTAATTTTCCCTTGGTTACCTTGACTTCAAACTCAAGGGCCCAATCTTGCCAACGGTTACCGTTTTGAGCGCAAAAACCACTCACTTTGTGTTCAACGGTATCGGCCATCAGGACGGGTACGTCATCGATCTCTTTAATTTCCCAAAGGTTGAAGCGAACTCCAACTTGGCCCATCTTGTCGCGATTGAGTGTTGGACCGAAAGTCCAATTCTCTAAATCACCATTCCTGGAAATAAGAGGTGCCCAGGGAAGAGCTTCGAGAGCGAACTTCCATCTTTGACGGCGTTCCTCCTCTCTCTGCTTTCGTAAGATCGCCAATTTCTCTTCGATTTGTTTTCGTTCCAAATCGATGATAGCTTTGATCTTCGACCCACTGTGTTGCTGAATCTCAGCGTAGAGAGTTTGTCTCTGCTCCCAAATGATCTCATACTGAACTTCGTAATCTTTGGACGTGATATTTTGGTCTAAGATCGCAAGAGCGATATCGGGCTCTTCTCTTTGTAGCCACTCACGCACTTTTTCGACGATCATCGCCCAGTATTTGCCCTTGATGGCATAGTCAGAAGAGTCTCGTTCCGCGTTAACCCACTTTTGATTGACTGCATTCTCTTCCGAGACGACCACCGGTTTTTCTTTAAATAATTGGTGGGCAAGCTGATACTGGCCTCCTTTTTGAAGCTTTTCAGATTCGGCTACCACCTCGTTGAATTTCTCTTCTGCGAGTTCTTTTTTCAGCCTTTTAAGCTCATTGCTGAACTTGAGGAATTCTGCTTTAACTTCGGCATCAATATCGGGATTACGAACGGCAATCATGACTCGGTCTAATACGTAAAGAACATCTTCACGATCGTCTTGTAGGCGCTTTTGTAACTTATCGAGTTGCTCTCTCTGTTCTTTAGCTAAACGGGCCTTCTCTTGAGCCTTCTTCTTGGCGATCTCTTCTTCGTTTTTAACTACCTCGGTTCCATTCTTAGGCTGAGTGCCCGAATCGTCTGCCGGTGGCTTGTCTTGATTGATAACAAAGAAAACGATTCCACAAGTGAGGATCAGAGATCCGGCAAGAATCCCGATCGTGAGAGGCATGTTCGATTTTTTCTTCTGAAGACGACCCCCTCGAGGACCGTAATCCTCTTCGTAATAATCATCCTCATAATAATCGTCTTCGTACTCAGGTTCAGGTGCAGGCTTCGCGAGTCGCTTTTTAGCTACCCCCTTTTTGCTGATCTTTCCCCGAGCACTTGAAGGTGCTTTTTTACCCGGCTTGGCACGCCTTCCCAAGGATGAGGCACTGGAGGCTGGGGTGGCCGAAGTTTTTTTCTTTTTAAGAGACGGAGTAGAAACTTCGGCGGCTTCTTCTGCTTGTTGAGCAAGCTGACGTTTCTTAGCGAGTAGTGCTTTCTTCTTACGAAGCTCTAATTGCTCTTCTTTAGAGAGAGGCTTTTTAGATCCGGGAGCCGTGCGTTTTTTAACGGGCTTCTTACCTAGGGATTTTTTAGCACCACCACCAGCTTCTGAAGCTGGCGAGCGACGGATCTTCTTTCTTGGTTGAGGCGATTCTTCATCCGCAGATGGTCGACGAGTTCGTCCCGTCACCGCTTTTTTCTTCAGCGGTCTCCGTTGGGGTTTGTCTTCTGAAGCTGCCGATCCCGGAGCTACCCTTTTCTTTTTTGCCGGACTTCGTCGAACTTTACGCCCAGCTGGCTTCTTGCCTCTATCAGCCGATTCACTCATGAATTTAATGCGATACTTTGATAATTATAGGAATAGATTTAGGCCGAGATATGCCGAGGGAGTATCGGAAGTGAGATCCATCTGAAATCAGATCGGACCTTCTAAGATCCAGTGGGGAAGACCCAGAGATATGACCCACCCGGCAAACGAATAAAGACCATCATAAACCGAGGCCTAGACCGAATCTACCAAATAGGTGGGATTAGGGGCGGGATTGAATAAGGAAAAATGGGCGAAATTAAAGCTTAAATCGGTGCTTGAGTCTTAGATTTAGGTTTCTAATTCAGTCTCAGATTCAGGTTCTACATCAAGATTCTCAGCATCGATGGGAGGTAATGGGTCTGAAGGAGTTGAGGGAAAGAGAATATCTAGAACCTCAGAGACTTGCTCTGCAGTCATAAAACCCATTTCTATAAGCACTTGCCCGAGAAGACGCTCTCTGCCGTCGACGTGGTCCTTGGCCTGAATCGTCAGTGCTTCGTAGAGTTCTACGGCCGTGACGAAGCCTCGCTCCAGAGCGACCTCACCAAACAACTTATATCTATCTTCGCGACTTTCGTGCATTTGTGACTCCATACGGTGGACTATTGAACCACTCTTTGTGGCTACCATCTGAACTGGTAAGCCCACTTTTCTTGTCGAATTATTGATTGTCCCTTAAATCGACCAGAGAGCTTCAGATCTTAAGTTCTTGGATTCCACATGAAGGATTTGTTCAAAGATTCAGGAATTATGGGTCTATAGATCCAGCCATCCCTACAGGTTGATCGAGTCCAAAACAGAAAATGCCCAAGATAGGTTTACTTCTCAGGAGTAGCATTATCGGGTGAGTCAGCCCTATTTCCCTTCTTCACTCGTAAGGGATCCCCCACTTCAATTTGATATCGTTCCGCCGCCGATCCACCTGAAACGGAGATCTCAAGGAATCCCGACGAACCGATCAGAGCTAAGGGCTCCCCGGGCCCTACCTCACTATAAAGATTTCTTAATGATGGTAGCTTCAAGGAGCTTATCTGAATCTGTGAAATCGAATCAGAGGGAGAAAGCTGGAGATCGCTGATCGCATTACCGAATCGATCGACTCTTCGGATACGTCCCTGGACCCATCCCAATGATTCCTCTGAGGCTGAAGTCATCACATCTGGGAGGAGTTCGATGTCTTCAAGATTCAACTGAGGCCCTAGTCGATTCAGTGGCAAGCCCGAGGCGATTTGAGCAGCGACCGGCGAAAAGATATCCCGCCCATGAAAGGTTGAGCTGACGGGATTCAAAAAGAGCTCAGAGTTATCTACTGAATGTAGATTGAGGCAGCCCCACTGTTTTATGACATCGGTCAAAAGGCCGTTATCGGGAGCGAGAAAAAGCCCGACTTTATTTTGTAATGCGAGAATCTTTCGTCGACTTCCCACCCCGGGATCAACCACTCCCACGTGTAAAGTTGTCTTGGGGAAGTAAGCACAAGCTTCGAGCCAAGTGAAGCTCCCGGCGTCGACGTTTTGTGGGGGGATCTCATGACTGAGATCGATGATAGGAGTGTCGGGGCATGAGGAAAGGATCACCCCTTTCATCACTCCGACATAAGAATCTTGAGTTCCAAAATCAGTTAAAAGGGTGATCACTCTTTAATTCTTTATAAACTACTGCTCCCAGATTCTATCTCTTCCTCAGGGCGCAAGACGTGCAAATAATTAGGGCCCGGCAAGTCGAGCCTTAAGAAAGCTTCTCGAGTTGTGGTTTGGCCGAGATCTCTTTGATTGGGATTTTCTAGAATCCACTCTAGTTTTTTCAGAGTATCTTCAAGCGATGAAGTTCGAGGGCGAGGAGAGATCGGTGACCGCCCCCAATCCATTTCGATGGGCTTGGGACCTCGAGCGACGATTTTAATTTCGCTCGCATCGCGATGGAGAACTCCCCCGACATTGGAAATGTCTATTTCGATGATCGGATTGCGGGGAAAGCGCTGATTGATTTTTCGATCGTGAATGAGATGGGCGACTTCGATACCCTCTAAGATCTGGCGCACCTTCCAGTTCTCTCCTGGCAGAGGAAGAGGGAAATTTTGAGAGAACGATTCTCCACCGCGGATAATCGGTAACGTGATTTGAATTGCCAATTCGTCGTGAGGAATCTCTTCTCCAAGACAGATCCCTCGCTCATCGGAATAATAAAATTTATTCCCCAATTGGATGATGGCGATCGGGCGGCGAAGATTCATATCGATCAGGAGGCCCCCTTGAGTGATCTCTCCTTTTTCATCGATACCCGGATAACGAATTTTGAGTTCATTCACGACTTGGATCCAAGAATTTTGAGCCAAGCGTTCTCTCAATCTCGCCAGTAAGTTTTCTTGAAAAATATGCCCTTCTTCTGCTTCCGGTCCGATCAATCCATTAAACCGAATACTTTCGATATCCGCCTGAATACGCGGAGTCACCCACTCGGGAAACTGACCGAATTCAAAGTTCCAATTCTTCAGTTGGAAACGGGGATCGTCTTGAACTTCACGTTCGACCTCTAAGGAGAAAAAGGTCAACCCGGCAACTCCCACGATGAGGCCGAATCTCAATAAGACCGTCCCCAAGAGTTGTACGCTTGGGTTTTCGATCAATTGAGCGATCACACTATCGACTCGAGACTGAGATGACTCTTTTGTCTTTTTTTTCTTTCGGGCCATGTCTAAAACGGATTCTCTAACAAGCTCCCGAGGACACCACCTCGGATTCGCTCTCCTCTGCGAGGACGATTTCTAATTCGAGCTTAACTGAGAATGCTTCGAATACTTTTTCACGAACTTTTTCAATTAATTCCAGCACATCTTCACTTCGGGCCGCTCCATCCGCATTCACGATAAAGTTGGCATGAACGGGAGAGACGAGCGCGCTGCCCACCCTCATTCCTTTCAGCCCGGCGTCATCGATTAACTTAGCTGCAGCTTTTCCGGGTGGATTTTTAAAGACACAACCGGCACTTAAATATGCGAGGGGTTGGTTCTCCGCTTTTTTACGTATGAACTCAACCGATTTTTTTTGCAGAAGAACAGGGTCTTCTTTCTTAAGAGCGAACTCCGCCTCGGCGACGATCAGCCCGTTGAGTTCGCAGGAGCGATACTTCCATTCGACATCCCGACCATCCAGATTCGAAGGCTTGCCTGTTTGAGGGTCGATCACAGTGAGATGAGAGATCCTTTGACCAAAATCAAATCCCGAACCTCCCGCATTCATCGCGACGGCTCCGCCTACTGTACCGGGAATTCCACCGAACATTTCCAATCCCTGAAGCCCATTGCGAATCGCGGTGCGCATCAGAGTTTCCAAACGGACTCCCGCCTGCGCTCGCATTCGAGTTCCGGCCACTTCGATGGAATTGAGCTCCACCGTATGAATGACAGGTCGATTGAAAGATTGACTTGGAAACAGAGTGTTACAGCCACCACCTAAGATAAATGGGAATTCACCCGCATCGTTGAAGCCTTTCAACAAGCTGGCAAATTCGGCAATAGACTGAGGAACATGGAGCCTCAAAGCTTCACCTCCAACGCCGAGGGAAGTTCTTTTACTCAATGTGTTTTCCGGGCTGTGTCTAAAACTCATCAGGGGTTCCCAGGATTGAGGGCTTCAGCGATTTGAGCGGCGAGATAGGTGATGTCTCCTGCACCGAGACATAATAAAACGTCGCCGCTTTTAAAGGATTGAAGAAGATCTTTGATAACGGAATCAAAACCTGAACTGAACCGGGCTTTTCCTCCCTGTTGAATAATCGCTTCGACTAATTTTTTAGAGTCGATCCTTCGAATATCCTCATGGCTATCTCGAGCCGCGAAGACTTCGGTCACCAAGACCTCATCGGCTGAGGATAAGGTTTCGGCGAACTCCCACAAGAAGCGGTAGGTTCTCGAATACTGATGGGGTTGAAAAATCACTCGAATGCGTTGTTTCGGGAAGGTTTCTCTCGCGGCTTTGATCACCATTTCAATTTCAGTGGGATGGTGGGCATAGTCATCGATGACGACCGCCGGTTCCTTCAACAAGATTTCAAAACGTCGCTTAACCCCCTGAAATTTTTCTAATGCTTGAGCCACAGTTTCTAAAGGTACTTCTAAGTGTTGAAGAAGCACTAAGACGGCGAGGGCATTTTTAACATTGTGAACACCCGGAACCGACAGATTGATGACGATACTTTCACCCGTTCGTGACACGGCTTTAAACTGGTGCCCCCCATTGAGAGGCTTTAAGTCTTCAGCCCACCAATCTCCTCCGTGAGGCTTCAAACTGAATTTACCGATGGAACAGCGGGATTCCTTCGCCAAGAAGTCACTGTGAGGATCATCCGCATTGATGACTAAAAAGCCCTCAGCATCAATCAGATGAATAAATTGCGCGAAGGCCTTTTTGATGTCTTCGATCGAACTGAAGTAATCGAGATGATCTTCCTCGACATTCGTAATGATGCCAAAGTGGGGCCTGAGATTTAAAAAACTACGATCAAACTCGCAGGCTTCAGCAATGAAGTGCTCACCTCCCCCCCAACTGGCTGATCCCCCGATCGTGGGATAATCTCCGCCGATAATGAAGCCAGGACGTTTGTTGGCCTGGAGGAGAGCTTGTGCGGTCATCGCAGTGGTCGTGGTCTTGCCGTGGGTTCCGGCGATGGCGATGCCTTGACGCTCGCTCATCAAAAAACCGATGAACTCAGCGTACTTAAAGATGGGAAGGTTTCTCTTTTGAGCCTCAACCACTTCGGGATTATCGTCACTAACGGCTGCCGATATCACCAAAGCTTGAGTTTCTGGAGGAACATTTTCACTCTTGTGTCCGACATAACATTCCACTCCCATCTCCAATAAGTCCTCTAAGACAGGAGAGTCCGCAGGCTCACTTCCGGATACAAACACACCTCGCTGAGTCAAGATGGCAGCGAGCCCTCTTAACCCGGTACCTGCAACCCCGATGAGGTGCACATTCTGAAGGTCGATTTGTTGGATCGCCTCCAGGTTTGAGGGGTATTTGCCTTTGAGATTAAAGACCATGTATTCTTCTCTTCAATTTTCAACTAAATTTCACTTCTTTACGCGCCCACTCGGTCTCCCATCGAATTTTGTTAGATGCCTCCTAAAGGATTAGGAATTTTTAGCTTCATACCGATGACGAGTTCATCGGGATTCTTGAGCACATCCCGGTTGGCGTTGTGGATAATCTCCCAGCGATCCCCATTACCCTTATAGTATTTTCGAGCGATCGTGGCGAGAGATTCTCCGTTTGTAACTTTGTGAACATGAAGCTTTTTAATCGGCTTTTCATCAGCTTCAAAATCCTGTCGATCGACTCTTCCAGTACTCGCTGCAGATGTTTTTTTGGGGATACGAATTTTTAGCTTTTGACCGGAACGAATCGATTCCGACTTCAAGCCGTTCCAAGCCATGATTTCTTTATATCGCCATCCCTTGTTGAAGTATTTCTCGGCGATATTCCAAAGCTTCTCATTACTGGTGACGAGATGTTCAAGCTCGGTATAGCCGTCTTGATCAGCCTGAACGACTGGATCTTCGGTTTCTTGATTCGCTGAATTTTCGTCTTCAGTACCCGTTAAGTCTTCCTGTGATTCCTGATGATCACCATCCAAGGTAGGATCTTCATCGACTTGGGCGAGCTCTCCATCAATAAAGACCTCGTTGCCGATGGGCTGAGAATCACTGCCATCGATATCACCTTCGGGGAGATAATGTCCTTCTCCTTCAGGAGGAAGCTCAGGCTCCACGATTTCTTCATTGTGGACCAACAAGGGATCAGGCTTCACCTTGACGATCAAAACTTCGTTTTGATCATCGTCGATACTCAAGGCTCCATCGATGGGATTGACGGGACCATAGTCTTCCCAGGCTTGTTCTTTCTCTTCCTTCTCAACTTCGACCACCTGAGCATAGAATCCATCGAGGATCCGAATCAGTCGACTCTCACGGTTACGATATACCGCAAACGTCGCTACGCCGATGAGTAAGAATAGGAAGATTTTAAATCCTCTAGACATCGTTCATCTCGGTGAGAATTCACGGCTCCTATTTGAAGATAGATCAGAATTGGAGATCACGGTGACTCCATTTAAAAAACCTTGTACTAAGCATCGTGATCGAAGTGAATTCATACTGTAATCTCCTCGATCAAATCTACTAATCGATCAGCCCCGTCGGTACGAGCATACTTTAGGGCTGCCTCCTCCATGTATTCCCTTTTCCTTCGATCAAATAGCAATTCGAAAACTCGTTCTTTAGCTCCAGCTAAGAAGAGATTTTGATCAATAATTTGACACCCGCCAGCTAAGGCTAATCCCCGCGCATTGAGCGATTGGTGTTGATCCCGGTGGTTCGGGTAGGGAACTAAAATGGAAGGAACACCAACCGCGGCGAGTTCAGAAACAGAGCTTCCTCCACTTCGAGCTACGACGAGATCGGCAGAGGCCATCAAGATGGGTAAATTTTTCTCGTAGGCTGAAACTTTGGCCATCCAGCCAGCTTTTTTATACGCTTCTCTTACGGGTTCTTCATCCTGTTGCCCCGTCACATGAATAACGAAAATCTTTTCTCGATACTGGGGAGCACTGAGCAAGAGTTCGAGGATACCTTGATTCAACGGGCGGGAACCTTGACTCCCTCCCACGACCAAGAGAACTCGACGCCCTAAGGCACCGGCTTGCTGACGTCGAACTTCTGGCTGGCGTTTAAATCTCCACGACCGAGCCTCTTCGACCGAAATACGAAGGGGATTTCCCGTGTTTACCACATTGACGATGTGTTTTAGCGCACCGAAACTTTGAACGCTTTCCTCTCCTGGGCAAGCAATCCAGTTCGCAATCGGTGCAAACCAACGATTAACTTTTCCTCCAATCGCATTTTGTTCGAGCAAGACGATCGGAACATTTTCGATTCGACTGGCGATAATCCCGGGAACACTCGGGTAGCCTCCAAGGCCGATAGCGGCATCGATGGAGGAACTCGACAAGTACTTGCGAATTTGATCGACGGCACGCCCACATTGATAAACAAATTTGATTGGATTTCGAGGGGGCGAAATTTGAAGGGAGTGAGAGTCGAGGTGAGCTCCTGAGGTCACAACGGATTCAATTTCCCGATGGGTGCGAAACAGAGTTAACTTACATCGAGGATGACGAGCGAGGATCTTTTCTGCTAAAGCTAAACCAGGCGTCAGATGTCCCCCGGTTCCTCCACCGAAGAAAACCACTTCATTGAGCTTCACCCCGGTGGCGACAAAGTCGACATCTCGTGGTGGCCCGTAGCGGCTAGGAATCGGTTGAATGGGTCGAATCATTTCTTCTCCCTCGATTCGGAGTGAGCTGGAACATTAGCGACCTCCCCCTCGGTCTCTTCTTCACTCGTTTCTTCTACGAGTTCAGAGGTGGTAGAATCATCTTCAGAGTCGTCGGCATCATCTTCTTCATCTACTTCCTCGTAGACATATTCGTATTCATACTCGTAATCTTCTTCATCCTCTTCTTCATCCTCTTCTTCAGCGCCATCTTCAGCTTCTTCGTACTCTTCCTCTGAATCTTCTAATTCTTCGCCCTCTTCCTCGTCGTCATCGAATTCTTCAAACCCGTCATCATCGATGGCGGATTCTCCTTCGGACTCTTCTTCGTCTTCTTCGTACTCTTCATACTCCTCGTAATCTTCTTCAGGAGAGTCATCATCCTCATCGACTTCTACCCACTCGTATTCTTCGTCGTCTTCCTCTGTAGAAGTTTCTTCCTCGGACTCTAACTCTTCTTCCATGATTGTTTCTTCAGCTGAACCTTCTTCTTCGAATTCCTCCGATTCTGCAGCTCCGCTGGATTCTTCTGTTGCATCTTCTTCGACTTGGCCTTGAGGTTCTTCTTTCTCGACCTCAACGTCTTCAACTGGGTTTTCTTCCGCGGAGTCGAGTTCCTCTTTTAAAGATTGTTCAACTGACTCTTCAGTGAGCGTCGCTTCTTCTTTAGTTTCTTCAGCACCCTGATCCTCAGCCTGGACTTCTTCTTCAATCACCCTTTCCGATGAAGGGGTTAGAACGCTCTCGATGACTTCAGGAACTTCGTTGGACTCTTCCGCTACTTGAGTTAAAAGCTCTGAAGAGAGTTCTGAGGCTTCAACTTCACTTTCTGCCTCGGCTTCACTGACTTCTTTCGCTTCAGCTTCAGCTGCTTCGATCGCATCTAAAAGATCGACCGTTTCAAGCTCTTCTTTGGGGATCTCTTCAGATTGTTCTTCGACTTCCACTTCTACTACAGACTCGGAACCATCTTCAGATTCAGCTTGAACAGATTCTTCTTCTGACTCCTCTTCGAGTCGCTCTTCAGCTGTATCCTGAACCGGAGCCACCCTTTCGAGAGGAGCTTCTTCTTCACTCTCAAAGTGGCTTTCGGGTTCTGCTTGAGCGACCTGTTCTTCTTGCCCAGTTTCTTCTTGCCCAGTTTCTTCTTGCCCAGTTTCTTCTTGCCCAGTTTCTTTTTGATTAGATTCGGACTGAAAATCGATTTCTAATTGGACGGCATCTTCGGGAAGATCAAATTTCTCTTCGACCCCAGCGATCGAATCTTCTTCCTCTTCTTCGATCCATTCATATTCATCATCCTCATCCTCTTCCTCTACAGCATCATCGCTTTCTTCTTCTGCCTCTTCTAATTCTTCTTCGAATTCCTCTTCTTCGATGAGTTCTTCCTCTTCAGGAAGGTCAACTTCTTCAATCTCTTCATCCTTTTGAAGGATTTCCGGCTCAGAAACCGATTCCACAGTTTCCTTTTCTTCGGCTTGTTTGAGGATGGGTTTCTCCAAGACCGCAACCGATACTTCGTCGAGATCCATCTCTGGCAAAGTACCTTCTTCTTTTCGAATGCGATTGATCGAAAGCAGAAGCCCCACTTGGGCCAAAGTCATACACAGCCCGGAGCCTCCAAATGTCAAAAGTGGAAGGGGAATACCTTTAGTGGGTGCACTGGCCGTAACCACTGCAATATTGGTTGCGGCTTGAAGAGCGATTGCTAAACCGATTCCCGAGGCGAGAACAAATCCGAAGTAATCACGAGCTTGACGGGCGATCCCTACGCTCGACCACAACAGGACAACGAAAAGGATGACCACCAGACCCGTGCCAAGGAATCCAAACTCTTCTCCAATGATCGAGAGGATAAAATCGGAGTAAGGCTCAGGTAGGAATTTTAACTTTTGGGAGCCGGCTCCCAATCCTTGGCCGAAGGCTCCACCGTTTCCTAAGGCATAAAGAGAATGTTTCACTTGGAACACCTTCTCCGGTTCTAAAAAACCCAAGAGGCGATGCTGAACCATTCCCCAACGCAAAAAGGCCGCGATTCCGATCACGGGAGCGAAGAAACACGCAGAAAAGATTAAGTACCGTCGTTTAACCCCGGCGATCAAAAAGAGCAATCCGGATAGACCTAAAATAAAGACGGCCGTTCCGAGGTCCGGTTCCGCCAGAATCAATAAAACCATCAGGGCGATCATGCCCACTGCAGGGAGGAATCCCTTAATGAATTGATGGAGTCTTTCCGGTTTTTGACTAAAGAATCCAGCGATAAAGATCAAACTCGCAAGCTTAGCCAGCTCAGATGGTTGAAACTGGAACGGACCAACGGGTAACCAACGTCGCGATTGGTTCCAATTTTTACCAACCCCGGGAATGACGACGACAGCCAACAAGATTAAAGTGGCGATCAGAACCCAGTGGTGTTTTTTTGCGAAGTGACGGTAATCGAGGTGGTAAGTCACCATTCCGGCTAGGATGGCCAGTGGTAACCACATCAACTGGCGACGGATGAAAAAGAATGCATCTCCTTCAACGCCCTTTTGATAAAAGCTGGCGGAAAAAATGAAGATCGTCCCCAGCGCTGCAAGGAGACAAACAGTCGAGAGTAGCAATTTCCCGTGGAAGCCTAAGCGATCCGAAGGATTTAATGACACAGAAGTCGCAGCCAAACTTTCTCCTTCAGAACCTGGGCCCTGAGAATTGGAAGCTACAATGGCTCGACTATCTCGATTCGACACGAAAATCTCCAATTACCTAAATTCAATAACGCAAAACCATTGTTTAGACCTTTGAATCACTCCCATGAAGGAAGTTCAAGATCCTGTTCCACTCAAACGATCGCGAGCGATGCGAGCGAAACGGCCGACAAAAAGAGCGCGGCCAACCAAAACCGTACGGTCACTTGAGTTTCAGCCCATCCCTTGAACTGAAAGTGGTGATGAAGGGGAGCGATCAAAAAGATACGTTTCCCTCTCAATTTAAACGAACCCACTTGGAGTAAAACTGAGAGCGCTTCCGCTACGAAAACTCCACCCAGGATGAAGAAACAAAGTTCTTGCTTCAAGAGAACAGCAACGATCCCTAAAAGACCGCCAAGGGGAAGAGCCCCAGTGTCTCCCATGAACACTTTTGCGGGATGACAGTTAAACCACAAAAAACCCAATCCCCCTCCGATGAGTGATAGGAGAAAGATCGCGAGTTCACTGGCTCCCTGAACATGGATTAATGAAAAATGCTGACTGAAGCTCTCAGTACCTTGAATCAACGCTAAGACCGCTAAGGGAGTTGCTGCGATCACCGAACACCCCATCGCTAAACCATCTAAACCGTCGGTTAAATTCACGGCATTCGAAGAACTGGTAACCACTAAGCAACAAAGACCGATGAAGAGAACTCCAAGGCCGATGGTGACTCCACCACTAAAGGGAATGAACAAACTGTGGGGCTTGGATGGAGACAGTGGATCCAAATACAAATAAAGACCGAATCCTAAACCGATGAGAATTTGACAGAGAAATTTGCTTCGAGCAGAAATCCCTTTTCGGTCGGGATAACGAAGCTTGATAAAGTCATCGCAGAAGCCTAAAACGGCAAGAAGGATTCCCGCTAAAGCGAGAATCCAAATGAAACGCTGAGTCAGATCCCCCCAGATCATCATCGAGAAAAACGCCGCCCCCAAGAAAATCACCCCTCCCATAGTAGGCGTGCTCTCTTTCTTTTTGTGCAGCGTGTCGAGAAGTTTTGAATCTCCCTTTTCGGAGCGTTCGAAGATGCGTTTACTCTTTTGAAAATAGATAAACCACTTCCCGAAAACGAGAGCGAACGCCAATGCCGTTAACAAGGCGACTCCCCCGCGGGCCAGCAGACGAACTAACTCCGAGACTTCAGCTCGAAGAAGTAAATTTTCAAGAACGGAGTAAAGCATGTTGTGAATAACGAGAGTTGAGAATTTTACTGAGACGGTTGCCAGATTCGAGCTGCTCTTTCAGGGCGTTAACCGCAAGCTCCAGCTGTATTCCGCGAGAAGCTTTAAACAAAACTCCATCGCCAGGCTTGACAACAGAACTTAGAGCTTGGAGAAGCTCTTGAGAATCGGACTTAGAAAATGCGTAGGCGGGAAGGCCTCCGCGACTCGCTTCGACTTGCGTCAGCCGAGCTTGTGAACCCACGGTGAATACCCCATCAAAAATCCTCTTCGTCGCCAGTTCTTCACCAATCTTTGAATGAAATCCCTGGGAAGCTTCACCGAGCTCTAAGAAATCACCCAAGACCAAATACCATTTTCCACCTGGAGGCAGAATCAGTTCTTGGGCTGATTGAACGGCCACTTGGAACGATGCCGGGTTGGAGTTATAGGTATCGTTTAAGATCTGTACCCCTCCGACCGTGGAAAGCTGAAGGCGAAGCGGAGGCAAGGTCAAGGCGGCAACTTGGGTTCGAATCGTCTGCCAATCTAAACCCAGTTCTCGACTGACGGCGATGGCAGCGAGAGCATTTTCGACATTGTGTTTTCCGGTGATATTGAGAGTGAAACGCTGAGTGCCGTTGACTTCAAATTCGTAGCCGGCGATGGCGCCCGAGCTCTTCACTTGAGCGAGAGGTCGACAACCCGTAATCCAATATCCTTCTCGGAGGAGATCGTTGCGGGCCCAACCGTAGCGAATCAACTGACCGGAACGTTTTGAGATCGCTTTATAAAATCGATTTTCACCAAAGATCGGAGAAGGTAGGAAGGCTAACCCTCCTTCTTGAAGGTGATCAAAGATTGCTGATTTTTCTTCGACCACTCCATCGAGGCTTCCGAGACCCGAAAGATGAGCGGGGGCGATCGCAGTAACGATCGCGATATCCGGGCGGACGATATCTCCTAAAAACGAGATTTCACCCGGACCTGAAGTTCCCATTTCATTGACGACAAAGCGACATCTCTGATCGGCTTCGAGAAGAGTCAGAGGAACACCGATGTGATTGTTAAAACTCTTTTGCGCTTTGATCGTGGAGGCTGCCGAGCCGAGGATTTGACCTAAGAAATCCTTAACCGTAGTTTTTCCCACACTCCCGGTGATTCCGATGACATCGGCGCGCAATTTTTGACGCTGGGCTTTGGCCAAAGCTTGTAAGGCGCCTTCAACCGAATCGACCATCAATAAGGGGAAAGGTTCTTTGGTCGCCTTTAGGGATCGTTGAGATTGAACCTGAGAACAGCGACCTCGCTCAACGAAACTAGCAGCAACTTTTGTGGCGACCTGGGAAATAAATTCGTGGCCATCGAATGAGGCCCCAGCAAGAGGAATAAATAAATCCCCGGGGCCTGCTTTTCGACTATCAGAAACAACCTTGGAGATCGGTTGCTTCAAGGCCGAATAAGATAATGCCTCACCACTCAAGCTCGTCAATTCGGCTTGGGTGATCTCAGCAATTTCTTGGATACAAATGGAATCCATATTCTTTCTCTTCCCTCTCCAACTTAGACTCCAGTCTCCAGCATCGCCTGAAGTTTTCTGAAGTCCCTCATCTCAGTTGGAATTCTCTCTCGGAGAAATGGAGCGAACTCTAGGTGAAATCTCTCATGCTTTTCAAACGAAACGCACGAGAGATTCAGTCACCTTCTCCAGCAGGATTTCTCTCCTCAATCCCACCGGATCTCATTCCATTACAAGGAAACAGGGATCACTTCCCTGCCTTCACTGTCTCTTGTTCTTTAAGCAGGGCATCCATCATCTCATTGACGACTTGGCGGTCATCGAATGGATATTTCTTCCCTTTGATTTCTTGGTAATCTTCGTGCCCTTTCCCGGCGATCAGAACGACATCTCCTTTTTTCGCCATTCTCAAAGCGAGAACGATCGCATCTTTACGATCGTTCACCATGGCAGCGCCGAAGGGATTTTGCATACCGCCGGCAATCTCATCGAGGATCGCTCCCGAATCTTCATCGCGAGGATTGTCGTCGGTGAGAATCACCTTGTCAGAGTAGTATTCGGCAACCGCTCCCATTCGAGGACGTTTGTGTCGATCGCGGTTTCCGCCACAACCAAAAACGGTGATCAAACGGCCGGGTGTGATCGGTCGAAGACCCTTCAAGACGGTTTTTAGCGCGTTGTCGGTGTGAGCGTAATCGACGTAAACTTTGTATCCGAAGGGGCTTTCCATCTCTTCCAAGCGACCGGGAGGAGCGACTGCTTTTTCAACTCCCGCTGCGATAGCTTGGTGGCTGATCCCCATCGATTCCGCCGCATTGATGGCAAAGAGGAGGTTCCAAAGATTGTGTTCACCCCAAATCGAAGTGGTAATCGGCGTTCCTTTCCAAAGGAAGGAGATTCCATCTTCGTTACTGGTCAGTTTTTCTACTCCGTCACGAGGCTCAGGACTGACCCAGGTGATGGGATTTTCAATGCGTTCAGCGATCGTTTTAGCGGCTTCCGAGCCCCGGGGTAAAATAACGGGAGTCGATGGATCGAGGTCTTGGAAGAATTGAGATTTAGTATCGAGGTAATTCTCGAATGTTTTGTGATAGTCCAAATGCTCTGGAGTCACATTGGTTAAAACTCCACAAGAAAACTCCAGACCGCTAATCCGCCCTTGCGCGATTCCATGAGAAGAAACTTCCATGACCGCATGCGTTCCGCCACGATCAGCTAAATCGCGAAGGTGCATCTCAACTTCGAGAGCACTCGGAGTTGTATTTGTGCTGGGAAGGATATCTTCGCCAACGCGATTGAGGATCGTACCGAACAATCCGGCTCTCCTGCCAGTCGCTTGGAAAATGGAGTGGAGAATCCAGGAGGTGGTCGTCTTCCCTTTAGTCCCGGTGATTCCGCAAACTTTCACGGAGCGTGATGGATGCTTAAAGAACGCAGCGCTCAATCGACCGAGCGCATTTCTCGAATCATCGACGGGGATAAAAGGAACCTTGCGAGTTCCCCAGCGCGGCGGTTTCTTTTCACCGATGACGGCGACGGCACCGGCTTTAACGGCATCGGTAATGAATTGATGGCCGTCGACAGCATCGCCCGGTACGGCGATGAAGAGATCTCCCGGCTTCACTTCACGTGAATCACAGGTAATTCCATTAGCTTCGATATCTTTACAACGGGGTGAAAGCTTTAACCAGCCTTCTCCGAGATCGGTGAGGCGCATGGCTGACGATCTCCTCTCTTCACTTTTTAATCTTCACTCCCATTCTCTCGACTAAACACCAGTCTATTGAGCGGGGCGACGATCGGAACCGATCACCCCCGGGAGAGAGCAACGGTTCTAATTGTTCATCGGCAAGACCGCTGCAGTTGTCAAGCGGCCGAGCTGGCTTCCCTCAGGAAGCCCTTCCTCAGGAATTCTATAGATCCTGCGGAGGACGTTTTTAACCACCGGGCCACAGACCACACTTCCGTAATAACCGAGTCGACGATTCGGCTTTTCGATGGTGACCATGACGACGATGTCTGGCTTCTTCTTTTCTTCGTAAGGAGCGAAGGCGACAAAGGAAGATCGGTATTGCTTACCTTCACTTCCGATATAACCTTTCTTTCCTTGAGAAACGATCGCAGTTCCGGTTTTCGCTCCGTATTGAAAACCTTTAATCTGATGCCAGCGACCGGTTCCCCGGATAACAACTTGATTCAGAATCCGTCTCATCTCTTCTGAGATGCCTTCGGATACCACGCGCCCCATAGGCTCAGGATCAACGCGGTGAACTTCACCTTCCCTCTGAACCTTAAGGATCAGTCGAGGTCGGTAGTACATCCCTCCGTTGACTAAAGCGCAGTAAGCGCTGGCTAATTGAATCGGAGTCACTGTGAGTCCGTAACCGAAAGACACCGAAATCGAGGTGTACTTTTCGCTCCACTCACTCAACTTCCGTCTCGAACCAGGCGCTTCACCGGGAAGTGGAATCTTCGTCTTTACACCGAAGTGAAAACGATCGAGCAACTCATTGAGACCCGGCTTAGCCAATCGCAAACCGACTTTAGCTAAACCGATGTTCGATGAATGAACGACAGCGTCTTCAAAAGACAGAGGCCCTTTGTCGTGGGCATCCCGAACGGTGCGGCCGAGGATCTTTTCGACATCCCCACCCTTCCAAATCAATTCCTCTAATCGCACCACTCCTTTTTCCAATGCCAGAGCGGCTACGAGAGGCTTGATCGTGGATCCGGGTTCGAACTGACTTTCGATGACTCGATTCCGTCGACGCTCCGATAACTCTTTCGGCGGGTAGCCATGAAATCGAGCGGGATCGAAATCGGGATAACTCGCCATCGCGAGAACTTCACCATTGCGACAGTCCATGACGACTGCGACTCCGGCCTCGGCCTCCTTCGCCTTGACCCCCTTGGCAAGTTCCTCTTCAACGATCTTTTGTATTCTGCTATCTATAGTTAGGGTAACATTGTAGCCATCTGTAGATGCGATCGCAACATTATCGGGATTGTAAAACCAGGTCTTTCTCAATCCGTCACAAAAATACTGAGATCGACCATCTCGACCCTCTAAATAGGAATTGAGGGTTCTCTCGATACCCTCCAAGCCACGGAGATCGCCTTCTCGATCCCCCGGCATCACAGTTCCGATAACGTGACTGAGGGCATTCTTTTTAGGATAGACCCGATGATGGACTTCAGTCAGGCAAAGTCCCCCTTTACCTACACGGAAATACCGAAGCAATTCTTTGATATCATCCTCACTTTTACCCTCCTCCAAGCTCGCAGAGCGTAGAGTCTCCCGCATCTCATCCAAGAGAGCATTTACTTCTTCCTGCTCTTGGCGATCCGCCAACACGAGGTATCTGAGAGGAGTGGAACGACCTGAAAGGAAAGCATCTTTGCTTTTATAAAGGCGATTTAGGATTTTTCGCCTCTTCACATCCGAATAGCTCAGCTTTCGAGCGATGAAGTTGACTACGAATTCTTGATATTCGTCGGGGATGCGATGGTAATCGACCGCTTCTTCAGGGCCGCGAGGAGCCCTCGAGGGTAAACCCGGGTCCATGGCGAGAGTGTATCGCGGGACGTCGACTGCCAGCATCGTCCCGTCTCGAGTCTTGATCAATCCTCGGTGCCCGCGCGTGTTATCAGCGACTTGGACAATCCGGTCGACTCGACCACTGTAATAATCGTGCTCTAAGACTTGGAGCTTAAAGAGGCGAAAGAACAGAACCCCAAAAACGATCGAAACTAGACCCGCCGCCAATAGAAGATTGATACGATTGGAGCGGTGAGGAGCTCTTTCGAGCCCAGGAAAAACTTTATTCTGTGTATTTCCTTCGACGATTTGTGGCACGGCTCTCGCTGCTTGGCAATAAAACCAAGTTGATGACTTCCTCTCCTTCAACCTTAAAAAGGTGGGAGAAGGGGGGGGCCGTCAGACCCCCCCCTTCTTGGGAGGAATAGATGATGGCGAATTTAAGGGCTCCTCTCTTAAGGAGAGGAACGGTTCATCGGCAGCAGCTGAAAGCAGTTCAGCCTACAGAGCCAAAGTTCTTTCGAACTTTTTAGAGTTCAACCTGATCCCACGGATCAAATCTGTGGGCGGTCTTCGGATCGCAAAAATTCCTCTAATTGGACCTCGAGAAGGTCCGGACTCACTTGGCGATTGTAGAGAACTTTCGCTTCGCGAAGCTTCTCTTGAGCTCTGATTAACTTGAGCTCCGCCTGTTGAATCCGATATCCGGTACGAACCTGAGAGAGCTTAAAAAGCACCCCCGTTCCCCCGACTAAAACGATCCAAAAAGAGGCGCAAAGCGCCTTGAATACCACGGCCTCTCCTCTCAAAAACTCCGAGGCTTCCGCCGACCTTCTCTCGCGCGAGAGCGCCAGGCGGCACAATCAACTTCAGCTATCGACCGAAGCTGTAAGTAGAGACCTCCAAAGCTAAAAGAGGTCTCTTCACTTCTTTTCCAAAAAAACGTCAGCTCGACTCACCCACTCCGAATAACACTTCGTAACTTTGCACTCCGTGCACGTGGGTTTCTCTTCACTTCCTCTGGTCGAGCCTGAACCCATTCCGGGTCGACGCTTCGAAAAATTCCTTCCTTGACTCTCTTTCGAAACCAATTCTTAACGAGTCGGTCTTCGAGAGAGTGGTAACTTAGAATGACGACTCGGCCTCCTGGCTTTAAGTAACGATCTACGTTACTGAGAAACGTCTCTAAGAGATCTAGTTCTTCGTTTAGGGCGATTCTTATCGCCTGAAAAGTTCTCGTTGCCGGGTGAGTCTTCTTCCCTCTTCGAGGACTGATCGACTCGACCAGTTGAGCGAGATCTTCGGTTGTTTTAAGTGGAGCCTCTCTCCTTCTCTCGACGATCGCCTTAGCAATCCTGGCAGCCTGAGGCTCTTCACCGTATTCCTTGAGTACTCTCTTCAGCTCATTTAGAGAAACTTCTTTGAGCCAACGGGCAGCGGTCATTCCGACACCCGCATCCATTCTCATATCGAGTGGGCCGAGACTTGAAAATCCAAAGCCGCGTCGAGGAGTATCCAATTGATAGGAAGACACTCCAAGATCTAGGAGGATCCCATCCAATCCTCCTTCTGGCTGAACTCCAGCACTCGACAAAGCTTCTGGAAGCTGAGTGAAGACCCCCCGGAACAGACTGAAAGGATTCCCGACTTTCTCAAGTACCTCTCTCGCCTTCTCCAGAGCCTCCTCATCACGATCGACTCCGATCAGCTTCCCCTCGATTCCTAAACGGGCCAGAATCTCGACGGCATGCCCTCCCATTCCGAGGGTTCCGTCAAAAAAAACCTGACCAGGCTTAGGAGAGAAAATCTCTAAAATCTCCGCCAAAAGAACAGGAACATGCTCCTTCTTCTCTTCTGGCATAAATTTCCTTCTTTAACTCTGACCCCTGCCTCTCTCCAGATCAGCAAAGGCTCAGAAAAGACTAGCCCCTTCGGGAGCCCAGCCCCCTCTCGACCGGGCTCCCGACTCGAGAAGCGAGTTCGTCAGACAAACCGACAACTCCTTCCAGATCGGGGCAAACACGCACTAAACTATCTAACCGGGCGACGACCTCATTGAGATCCCTCTCGGAAACCGCAACCGATCCACCCGCAGAAACCCTGGAGCGAACTCTTTCCAGCAAACTTCGAGGTGAAACACCTTGCCCCAGCAAAATGTCTCGATCGACGGGCTGGCGACTCAATCGCCCACCACCGATAGCTCCCTGCTCACTGATACGGTTGGTAAAATTGACCTTCTTCACCTTGATTCGCTCCTAAGTCTCATTGAGACTTCCAGCTCTCTTTCGCGTCCTCTCAAGAGAGAGCCATCTCATTTACATTTCAACTTCACTTAAGCCTAAGGGCTGTCTTCAGAACCCCGTTCAGCTGCCCCACTCTCGGAAGCACCCTCCTCTACAGGCACCTCATCGGGACCGAAGAAGATCTCTTCTCCGATCTTGTCGTAATCGGGAGCGTGGTACTCTTCATAGGAACCAAATTTTTCTGGCGACCAGAGCTCCACGTACTCACCCATCCCGACGAAAACCACTTCCTTTGAAATCGATCCGATCTCTTTATGAACCTCAGGAATCTTGATCCGTCCTTGACCATCCAGAGTGATCTCACGAGCCTTTGAATTGAAGGTTCGAACAAAGTGTCGGTATTTAGGATCCATCTTGCCGAGGCGCTTAACCTTCTCTCGCACCCTCAACCACTCAGGGTAGGGATACAAGGCCAAGCTCCCATCCAGCCACTTCGTCAGGTAGAAACCTTCCCGACGCTCTCTTTCCGTCATGGTGTCGCGAAAGCGAACCGGAAAGACGACCCGCCCTTTCGGGTCAAGCTGCTGAGTGTATTCACCGATATATCCTTCAGCGTCCACGAGAGACTCCTCTTCTACTCAAGCGCTGAAAATATTCGACGACGATTGACGACACAGAACAAACTCCGAAGCGAGAACTCACCAGCTGAGAGCGACTCAGCTATCCATGGACAAAGCGGCGAAATTGAAACCCCCAGCACCAACCGGAAATGGCTGAACCGGGAGTCACCCGCACCCACCTGAATCAAAGCGCTTTGTTCAGGTTTTCCGAAAGGTGAGAGAACTGAAAAACTCGCCGCTGAGTCTTGTTCGCTCCTGAAAGTCTCGGATTGGGCACAGCAACCACTTTCTACCCATATTAGGCATATTTAATTTCAAATCAACCCTAAAATTTCTGAAGATCCCAGTTCTTAACTCTTATATTATCAGCACTTAGAAGCCAATAACACCACATATGGTACAAATCAAGCTCAAGAACACAAGAACTTGAGGATTCGATTAAAAACTAAGAATTTACACCCGAAAAAAAGCCTACCATTCCCTACAAGGCTTTTAGCTAAATAGACTTAATAATCATTCCCACCCAACTCAAGAGCTGGAAGAATCAAAAAACAAGGTGGTGGTAGAGAAGGGAGTAGCCGACCATCAATTTTCCAACTGAGGGTAATTTTGGCCCAAATTGGCCCCAAATTGAAGAGAAAAAAGGCCATCCCACGAAAAAGCCACGCCGGATTAAGGGCGTGGCTTTTTGATTTTTAGTAGTCGCTCTTAGTAGTCGACTCACCCCGAGGTTGTGAACTTTTAATACATTCACTTAACTAGCCCGAAGCGCTAGCGAGGGAAGAACCCCTCGCTAGCGCTTCGGGCTAGTTATTAACGATTACTATTAATTTGGAAATACCGGCTCAGGGGCTGAGCCGACTACTTTAGTAACAACACAAATCATCCGGCGTGGGATCAGAACCCGCTTCATCCAATGGAGGAGGAAAAAGCTCACCACCGAGAAAGAGAAACTGCAAAATCCAAATCGCATCCCCTACCGTTAGCATTCCGTTGTCATCACTATCAGCCGCATCGGGGCATGTGATCAGTGGATCCCCCAAGAACTGAAAGTTGAGGGATAAGATGGCATCCGAGATATCTTGATTTCCGGAGAAGTTGACATCGCCTCTAATAAAATCAACTGGGACTAAACCCTCGCCGAACTCACAACGAGTCCGACAGGGTGACTCCACCCCATCCTTTTCGATCGCCAACTCAAAAACAACACTTGCGCAAGGATCTCCAACGGGCTCACGGTAAGTTGTGATCAATGGATTTAAATCGACCGGAAGGAGCTCATCATTTTTATAGAGGTTCAAGGAGTCGATCACTTCACCTTCAGGGAGAGTCCAATTCAGGACGATTTCTGAAGTTTCTTCATCGACTTGACAGATAAAGTTTTCAACACCGATCGCTTGAACAACACAAGAAGTTCGACATTCGACCTCTTCACCATCCACCTGTAACGCCACTTCGTACTGAACTGTGCCACAAAGATTCGGTAAATCATCTTCATAGGTTCTCATAAATCCTGGAACGAAGGGAGCGATGAGTTCACCGTCTCGATAAATTGAATAGGCATCGGGCGCGGTCCCTTCAGGGACTTCCCAGGTTAAAGTGGATGTTCCGGTTTCACTAGAATGCTCGCAGCTTAATGAATCTAAAACGGGCTCACGTTCGAGCGTCAGTGAAAGATCTCCGCTCCCGATGACAACGTCGAGCTTATTGCCAGAGATATCAAAAACGGCTTTTTGATCGATAATTACGGGAGGGCAAGTCTCCAAGGGAAAGGTTAATGTGACCGTACCCAAAGGAGCATCGTCTTTAACTTTGAATATAAAAGCCCCTAAGGATACCGACTCACCTTCGAGCAAGGTTTTGTCTTCTTCACTCGTAACACTGGCAACCAATGAGAAGACATCCCGTCCGATCCCATCATCCCAAAGGTCGTTACCAACGTCATCCGCACAAGCCGGAAATCCCCCACCAAATTCGGAAGGGCCATTGGTATTCACCGAAGCCAAGCCACGCGATTCAAAACGATCTAAGGTGAGATATTCTGCAGGGAAGGCATAGTAAATTTGAAATCCACCCACGCTCAATAAATTCGGGTTTTGAAGCCACACTTCTACAGTGAGCTCTTCTCCTCCATCACAAAGTCGAAGGGTATCGGTATCTGCAAGGATATGAAGCTCTACCTGCTGATCATCTTGGGCCGAGAGGAAATTCTGGCCGCCCATCAAAAAAGCCAAGAACAGGCAAAGTTGAAGAGCATTGAGAAATTTAAAATCAGAGACAGAACGCTGGCCCGTACATGTCAATTTTGTATACATGTGGTTCATGAGATCCAATCAGTTAAGAACTCGAAGGAGTTACTTTGAGGATATTTAAACTAAGAAGCACAGGTGGCTTACTGTGAACTTCGCTGAATAACCCAGGAAAAGGGGATTCCGGGTCTTCTTAAGGGAATGAAAATAATATGCCCAACAGATTTAATGATAAGCAACCCAGCAAAACACGCCAGCTTTAATGCTGGCAAGGCCGTAGAGGTTGGGAGTTTTTAGTAAGAGCTGGATTAATTTAGTAAAAATACGCCCCTAACTAGCCCGATGCGCTAGCGAGGGGCCATTCTAATTGAGCTGGCCCCTCGATAGGGCTTCGGGCTAGTTAAGTTGGAAGTCTTAAAAATTCACGGCTTCAAGTATTCTCAAATCACCTATTGAGCGAGGACGGAAATTCAAACTTCCACCCCCTCCTGTTTCTTGACCCCCCTCAGTTCGAGAAGTATACTTGCCGTTATCCTACTTCCTGAAATAGGCGCCACTTATCCTCCAAGCCCATCTTTCTGCAGGTTTTTTGAGATATTTCTTTTTTGAATCATCTCAAATTCAGTCGATCTGTCTCAGTTATTGACTGGAATTAGCAGGAATTCAACTTGGATACACCCCCGGAACGGACAGCTTAACCTAAGTCCCCACTTGGCTTTATACATCTTATTTTCGGCCATTTGTGAGCGCATCTCGTATCGACGTTCGCAATGCGGTGAGATGTTTATAAATATTGGTACTTTCAAGCTCTAGGTTTGGAAGTGTTGTTTTTCAGGAAAACTTCCCGAGAATATGGAGATTGGTTGTAAAATCGAAGACTTATACCGTTCGCCATCCGGTGTTTAAAACCGGTGATCTAAATACCCTTAAGATCAGGCGTAGGGTCTCATCGGAAAGATCTCCTTACCCATCGGGGATCACCACCCTAAAAATCAAATTAAGCTAAGCCTCCAACCACTCGTACAGTGAGCTGGAGATGCTCTATGGAAATACATTTAAATGAAATGTATTTCATGACATGCAACGTATCTGGAAATGACGAAATGAAGCAGCAAAAGTCGAAATCGGTAACAGTAAGGCTGTCTAGCAGAATCGGACTCGTTCTGATCACCTTGCTCATGGCCCTTGCCACTCGATCAGCAGAAGCTCAACAGCTTTGTATCTTCTGTAACGAAGAAAAACCCTACGGTGGATGTTCTTTTCCAAACATCGATCACGCCGGTGAATTTCCCGGAAGCGTCGTCCGCATTCCTGGTTTAGCTGAAGATGGTGGCGACTTAGTTTATATCGCTGATTACTTCAGTGGCTTAACCCATATCTTCGAAACGGTTGGTGGAACAGACATCCTCTCTCCCCTCACCGTCGCTCTTTCACCGGGTGGTTCACGCCCTACTTCGGGAATGGCTTATCGTCACAACGATGATCCCAATCTCCGCTTCCTTTACTGGGCCATCGCAAGTCAAGGCAGCTCTTCATCCGAAATTCCTCCGAACCCTCGCTTATTGAGAACTTCTCCTGACCTCAATTCAGGTGAATTGTTCGAAGATGCCATCGAGATCAACATGGTCTCACTCGCCAACTTGTTAAATCTTGAACAAGTTGGAACGATCGGCGGAATCACC
Organism: Planctomycetota bacterium; assembly: GCA_028280485.1. Taxonomy (GTDB): domain Bacteria; phylum Planctomycetota; class UBA8108; order UBA8108; family JACQVS01; genus JANQLS01. The sequence continues at coordinate 12,990 of JANQLS010000050.1, read as the reverse complement.
TTCCACGCCCAAAGAAACACTTTCTGGGGCGTAGATATCGTTAACGATATCTATTTCGAGTTCGATTTTTCGGGTGAGCCCATCGTTGAAGAGGGCGAAGTCAATTTCTTCATCAACCCTTCATTAGGCGATTCAAATGCTGCTTACGGAAACTCGATCACTTACGTTGAAGTCGACGGAAAAGCATACTTCGATATCCCCCACGGTCCTTCTTCAGCTGGTGGTGCTACTGTCGTCGATCGCGTTTTCGCCAGTGCTGGAGATGAGAATGGCTTAGCCGTTACTTTTGGCGACGCTACCGGACACTCCTACAACATTCAAGAAACGATCGGTGACCACAAATTCATCACCGGTATCGGAATGGTTGAAGAGGCATGTACCGGCCAACACATCGAAGTGCTCTTAGATATCGGCGAAGCTGGCCAACCAAAAATCCACATGGTCAATGCTGATACTCCTAAACCTGACTCACGCGGAGTCGCCTCCTTCGATTGTGCCCCCAATGGAAACAATACTCTCCTGACTTGGAAGAATTACGATTCACTTCAAGGACTTGAGATCAGCCGAAGAGATACTCTTACGGGTGAAACTCAAGTCGTCCTCGAACTCCCCCAAGACGAAGTTGAGGGTGGACCGACATTGAGTCCTGGTGAACATGTCTTTACCGATCCTCGCATTTCTGATGGATCCTACGAGTACACCTTGAGCGTTGATACTGTCTCTGGTGACGCCGTTGACGATGTCACATGCTTAGTGACTATCGGAAGAGGCCAGTTAGTTGAAGCCATCGATATCGAAGCTACGATTCAATCCGCAGCTTCCGTTGAGGCCAGCTCGATTTCAGGCGTAACTCATATCTCTGACCTCGATCGATTGGTCGTTGTCGACGCGATTTCGGGTCGAGGATTCGTCTTCGATCTCGACCTCAATTTCAAAATGATGTTGAACAGTCCTTTCGACGGACAATTCGATTTCTTCGGCGGCCAAACTATCAGTTGTGCTTACAACCCCAGTAATCAAGAACTGACTTGGCTCTATCGTTTGGAAGGAAACCACTACCTCCAACACACCACCCTGGCTGTCACTGACGGTGAGATCGAAGGATTCACCATCAATCCTGAAGATACTCCCATGCGAGTTCGCAACCCCAGCAACTTAAGTCGGACTCCCGTTCTCGGAGACATCAGTTATGACTCTGAAGGGCAGCAATTCTGGGGAGTCGACCGCCTCAATAAGGTCGCCTACTCTTTTGACCGGTCAGGAAGTTTAACGGGACAATCCTTCAGCTCCCAAATTTCTAATCCTCGAGGAAACTCTGGTTTAGTCGGTGGCGGGCTCGCTGTGACTCAAGTTTCAAGCAGCTCTCTCACTTTAGACTGGATAACGGGATCCGACGGCAACGCCAGTCAAATCGCTCGCGTATCTTACATTCGAACCTCAAACGATGAGGGTGTTGAAACGATTGGTGCGGGAACCGAAATCTTCGCTGCTGATTTACGAGGAAGCACCGGATCGACGACTCTCGGAAGTTTAGCTGTAACTGAATCAGAAGAAGAATCCTTTGCCTTCGTCCTTTCAGCTGACAGTGGACGCCTCATGAAAATCAATATGAGCGAAGGTATCGGCGGAAAGAAATTCCTCCGTGGAGATGCTAACGCTGACGGCTCGATGAACATTTCAGACCCCAGTTTCATTCTTCAGCACCTCTTCCGAGGTGGTAATGAACCTGACTGTATGGATGCCGCCGACGTCAATGACGATGAACTCGTCGACGTCAGTGACGCCATCTACATTTTTGCTTACCTCTTCTTAGGACAAGCTGCTCCTCCCGAGCCTTTCCAAGAATGTGGTTTCGACCTCGAGCCCGAACTACCCTGTGCACGTACGATTTGTACTGACGACTGATTCGGTCAGTTTGTAAGTTCATTCGATAAATAAAAAAAGCTCTCTGCGTGTGAAATACGCAGAGAGCTTTTTTTGAGATAGGTCCCTAACCCTCGCTTACGCTTCGGGTTTGAAATGTTCAATCCGCCGATTGAACGTCTTTAAGGAAGCCAGGTTCGAATTCGCAGAGGCGTTCCAACAATACCGCCATCGCCACAAGATCTCTTCGATTGTGATCTAAGACCGGCTCCATCCATTTCCAATTTTTGGTGGCGACGTAGTCGTTGTAACGTTCGGGGACTTCACTACCGGGAACATCTTTTTTGCCGCGTTCTAAGTTCAGCAACCTTCGTTCAACGGTTCCCAACTTACAATTGGGCCAATCGTGTTTCCAACGTCGACGTACTTGCATCAAAAGGTCTAAGTGGTATTCACATTCAGGCACTTCGAGGTCGTAACGAAAGGCACGTTTTTTTAATCGAGGGTAATCGAAGGAGCGACCGTTGAAGCTGATCCAAAGGCGGCTTTGAGATAAAAAATCGCAAGCTTCTTTTAAAAGGGCCTCTTCGTACTCAAAACCTTTCGCCGTCAATATCTCAAGTCGAAAGGCTTGAGGCTGCGAGGGAAAATAAAGCAAGACGCCCAACATAAAAATAGGCACGTCCCCCAAGCCGCTGGTTTCAAGATCCCAAAAAACCAGCGGGCCCTCACCGCTGCATAAATCCTGAAAACTCTCTAACAAAAATGACTCACCGAAGAGATCTGACGGAAAGCCACCCGTCTCTGGTGAATAGATTTCGACGTGACGAAGAAAGGGATCTTCTTCACTTGGTTGGGTTGTGAGTTCTTCAGCAGGACATGGAGAAGCACGGTTTAAAGCAGCATTCTCTTTAAACTTTTTCGATAAGCGAAGCCAAGAGGACTTTTTAAGTTCACTCACCGATCAATCCTCTTGTGATTTCAAACCGAACTTCTTTAAACCGCGCATGGCTCGCTCAACTTTGCGAGCGACTTGAGGATCTAAGGCTTCTTCGGGCTCGAGGGGATTCGGCTTCGGAGCTAAATCGACACCCTCTAAATTTGGCTTGTAAGTCTCTAAACCTAAAAAGGCATGGAGTAAATACTTCGCAGCTTCTTTGGGTTTGGGGAATTCTCGAATACCGGGTTCAAGCGCGACCTCATACCGACTGGAAGAAGGCAAGACACAGCTCGGGCAACCCGCCGGGCAGTTACAAGAGTTCGCATGCTCTAAGGAAGCTTTGAGGATACCTTCAAACTTTTCGTAGGCTTTTTCAGAATAGCCAATCCCTCCCTCAAATACATCGTAGATATAAACCGTATTACCATCGATGAAGTAATCGATGTCTCGCGGATCACCCATAACGAAAAAGGGCATAAGGCCGGTGAACAATCGACACACCCCGTGAAGTCCGCTGAAGAAGAACTCCGAGCCGAATTCCATCGCCTGCTCAACCAGAACTTGCGGCACCTCAAAATGAAGGGCCACCGTTTCCAATCGAATAGGAGGAAGATCGACTTCTCCATAACCGATATTTTCTACAGTGTGAAAGCGTACTTTTTTAAACCCGGTGATCCTCGTCTCAACCGTTACTTCACTCAACTTCAGAGCATCTAAATTGGGCCAAGCTTTCTTCTCTAAGGCTTGGTCTTCTTCCACTGTTTTTTGAAGCAAGGCTTGAGTGTAATAACCGCTATCGTCTTTTCGTAAACGCGCGATTTGGTTTTCGACATCGAGCTCTTCCACGAAATGAGTTTCAGAACGATGGATGTAAATAGCCCCTTCATAGAGGCTCAACAAACCGGCGACGTAATCGAGTTCACCGATGATCTTCTCGCCTTTCCCTTCGTAGATAGTGAAGTTTTCATCGCCAACGGTTCGTAGCTTCACCTTTTTAGCGGGGAAGTCTTTCTCGACGTAGTGATACTTACCGTTGGCTTTCTTTAATTGCCCGCCTTGTGCCAAGAGATCGAGAATGCCGCGTAATAAACTCTGGTCTCCCCCAGTGAACCACTGCGCATCTTCTAGAGTCAGCGGTAATTCATAAGCTGCGCAGATTAAGTGCTTCGTTAAGATATAGGGATTTTCAGGTTCGATCACAGCCGCTTCGGGGCTCTTCTGAAAGAAAGCATCCGGGTGGCGCATGAAGTATTGATCGATGGGTTCCGAACCCGCAACGAAGATCACCAATGAATGTCGGGCTCGTCGACCCGCCCGCCCCGCGCGTTGAAGGAAACTCGCAACCGTTCCGGGGTAACCAACGAGTAAACAAGCATCGAGACCACCGATGTCGATACCCAACTCTAATGCGTTCGTACTCACAACGCCTAAAAGCTCACCCGAAAACAAACGACGTTCAATTTCACGTCGCTCATTCGGCAAGTAGCCCGCACGGTAACTCTCAAGTTTTTCGGCTAAGTGCTTCGTCGACTTGTTCCCCTTCAAGCGATCCCAAACGTAACGCAGCATCAATTCCACCGAAGAACGAGCCTGGCAAAAACCGATCGTGCGGATGCCCCGCTCTAACAACTCGGGAAGAATTCGCGTCGCGACACTCAAGGGTCCTTTTCGGTACTTGGTTCCGTCGGGTCGCTCAACCAAAGGAGGATTCCAGAAGACCACCGTTCGGGCTCCACGGGGTGATCCATCTTTGTCGATCACCTGCATCTTTTCTCCCAACAAACTTTCAGCGTGCTCTTGGGGATTTGAGATGGTAGCGGAAGCGACAATGAATTGTGGCGAAGCGCCGTAACGCTTAGCGATTCTTTTGAGTCTTCGAATTACATTGGCAACGTTCGAACCGAAGATGCCACGAACAGAATGAACTTCATCGACCACGATATATTTGAGCCCTGCAAACAGACCCGCCCAGCCTCCATGGTGAGGGAGGATAGAGCGATGCAGCATATCCGGATTCGTCAGAATCAAACGCCCTTTTTGTTTCAGACGTTTTCGCATATGGGGCTCAGTATCTCCGTCGAAGACCCCGGCTTCTAAACTGAGACCGAGCCCTTTGATGTGCCCATCCAAAGTACGCATTTGATCCTGGGCGAGCGCCTTCGTGGGAAAGAGGTAGAGAGCGTATCCCTTCCCCTTCTTTAAGAAGTGATCCAATACCGGCAAATTGTAGCAGAGAGATTTCCCACTGGCCGTTGCCGAGACCACCACTACGTGCTTCCCTTCGCGAATCCCATCGACAGCTTCACCCTGATGGGAGTAGAGGCGATGGATTCCCTGCTCCTGGAGGTAGGATTTCCAGCGCGAGTCGAGTCCGTGAAAGTTGGAATCGTCTTCGGAATCCGTTAAGAACTGAGCATCCCGCGCCGGTTCGTGTTGGATCCACTCGATGCCCTTGGCGTTTTTGGGCAGACGGAGAACTTCCTCAATGAAAGCTTCGACTTGGGTGTCGGGATTGCTGCTAGAAGTGATTCGAGGAGTAGGTTCCAGGCCGTTCTGCTCTCTTGGGGCATTGGCTGGAGACCCAAAGACTTCTTGGGAACTTTCGGTTTTCTTCACGGGTTCTTCTTTTCTTAACTTTCCTCGCATTACGAGCGAGGCAGAAAATGAACATTCAACAGCGAATTTAAATAACGACTGATCCCCAAATGGAGCTTTCGTCAGGGAAGCCCGAATCTTTAGGAGTGCGTAAGCCGAAGGCTTACTTGCACGATGGAGCGAAGCGACTCTCATTACTGAGCGAGGGATCGAAACGTATAATTAAAATAAGTCGCTTAAGTCTACTTATTGTGGAAGCGACTCAATTTCACCTAAGAAAATCTTTCAGGTCGAATGATCCTTCATCCCTCGCTGAAGCTTCGGGCTTCCCTGGAAAAATCGACAGGCCAAGTTCCGAAAAAGTTCACACTTGGCTCTCTTCGGGCCGATCCTGTCGTGCATTGGAATAAGGCAATTTCACTCGGCGCTCTAAATAGTTTCTTCAAAACTGAGCACTTTAGATTCTCTTCACACTTCCCACCGCTCGATTACCTACAAATAGTGGAATCAGCGGAGTTTGAGCTGGGATCAAAAACATTATAGGGCGTAGGGAGATTATCGTAACTTTCCTTCTCAAGATGATCAACTCGATACCCGATGTTGTACTATCGGCCCTGGGAGAATGTCCAGAATCCGTGAATTTTAACCTCTCATGACGCGTATCAAATGGAGAGGAAGACGGAGGCCAGCTTTACAAGAACTGAGAGTGTGATACTATTCTTAGGTTGCGTTCCGGGAAAATTCAGGCGGATTTCAGTATTAGCAGTCTTATGATCGTCTGGTACAAAAATCACCTGCCCTTTCCAAGCTTGAGGTCACTCAGCCAAGCGGAATTCAACCCCGGAGAGAATCCGGTCTCATGAAGAGGAAGAAGTAAGAGAAGGGAAATCCGCCCCTTAACCCTCCATTTCTTTGAGGATAACGGACGGAACTAGGCACTCATTGCCTATGAAGAGTGAAGCGATCTGCTCAAATGCATACAGTTCGGCTGACGAGGCTGAAGAGTAAGTGTTCCTCGAGCGTACATTCCACCTCCATCATTCCTACCTGCTTCTCCATCAACCCGAAGAGAGGAGTTTCCGCAGAGTCAGATTTGCGGAAAAAGTGGTCGTGTTACATTTTTCTTTCACAAAGCAAGTCCTTAAAACTTCTACCAAGTTGACTCTCTGTGCCCTTGTTCTCGCCTCTGGAGCTTGTATCAAGGTGCAAAATCGGGGAGGCTTCGATACTCAACTTGCTCACGGTGAAAGCCAGCTCTTAGCTAACGGCCATTCTCAAGCCCTCGTCACCTTCCAAGACATCGCTAAAAACACAAAAGATCCCGCCACTCGCGCCCGTGCCTTAGTCGGCCAAGCGAAATGCCATATCGAACTCTCCCAATATTCAAAAGCTCAAGATTTGCTCTACTCAGCTCGCAAGCTTCACAGCCAAGGTGCGCTGAACTTTTCGATCGTTCGATCATTGGGTGAGGTTCATTTTCAACAAAAAGAATACCAAATCGCCCAGCGTCACCTACGGGAAGTCTTGAATAAGACTCAGGGACTGGAACGGGATATGGTCTTAGCCCGATTAGTGATCTGTAGTCAAAGTAATCGTGATTACCAGACCGCTAAGAGCTACCAAGATGCGATCAAAAATCCCCATCACGAAGAAATTATGAAGCTCAAAGTTCTTCATAATCGTAATGTCGTTTCCACCAAGGTGGCTACTTGGAAGTCAAAGCCTAAACCCAAAGCCCAACAGCAGAAAATCACGAAACCCGTTCAGCCAAACCCTATCACTGGAGCTTGGGCCGGACAAATCGAACCCCGTAAGAATTGGAATGCTAGCTACACTCGTAGAAACGTAACGAGAATGGGAACTCCTGATCGTATCACCGTACACCATACGGGATCGGATCTCTTCTGGGGAACTTCTTACTGGGGTGCAGCGAGCCAGATCAAAAAAATCCAAACCTACCACCAGAAGAATAAAGGGTGGGCCGACATCGGCTACCACTACATCATCGATCGCGCTGGTCGAGTCTGGGAGGGAAGACCCCTTCGCTATCAAGGTGCTCACGCCGGGGGCCCACAGGAGAACAGGCGAAACATCGGGGTTGTTCTTTTAGGTAACTTCACCCGCCAACGCCCCAGCGAACAACAAGTCTACACGCTCTTTCGGTTCTTGAACACCTTGACCCAACAGTACAGAATTCCACCCCACCGAGTTCTCACTCACTCTGAAGTCAAAGACACCACCTGCCCTGGTCCTCTGATTTCTCGCATGCTGAGAAACTACCGAAATCGGGGAATGGCTAGCTTGAACGCTATTCCTACTCCCGCCCACAGCCCTAGCCACCACGATCACGACCACCCTCACAACCATTGATTTTTATTTACTTTAAATCAATTTATCTTCCTTATAGTTAGAGTGGCTGACTCACGGGAACGACCCCCGGGGCCAAAGGGCCCATGCCTCCATTTAGCGCTTCTATCCTCGCCTTAGATTTCCATTTAAAGTCTTCCCGGCAGCCCATTATCTGAACTAATATTAAGCTTGTCACCCACCTTAAAACGCCTATAATTCCGCTCCACCTAAAAACGTTTTTCCAAAGAGGTCTCCTCCTCTCATCTTCCCCTCGGCATCATTTTAGGAATCGTTATGAATGTTGGGAAATAGTCAAGACTGGACCCCCAAGGCCATGTTTTTCACCAAAGGGGTTGGGCGCAATAAAGAACGTCTCGCAAGTTTTGAAGACGCACTTCGAAAAGCAAAAATCGCAGATTACAATTTAGTCACCGTCTCGAGTATCTTTCCCCCGGGTTGCAAGGTTCTCTCAGTCAAGCAAGGGGTGAATCACCTCTCCCCCGGTCAAATTGTGTTTTGCGTGATGGCCCGACAAGATACCAACGAAAATGGTCGCTTGATCGCGAGTTCGATTGGATTGGCACTCCCCACAGATAAAGGGCAATTCGGTTACCTCTCTGAACACCATTCGCACGGAGAAACCAACAAAGTGGCGGGTGATTACGCAGAAGATCTCGCCGCAACCATGTTGGGCACCATTCTCGGAGTGGGCGATATCGATGTCGATGCGAGTTGGAACGAAAAAAAAGAGCACTATCGAATCTCGGGTAAAATCGTGAAGTCGAGGAACATCACTCAATCAGCGGTGGGCAAGAAGGGCCTCTGGACGACGACCGTGGCAGCTGCGGTGTTTATCCTCTGAGTACTATTCATTTTTCCCAAAGAGCTTGTGAACTCTTACTTAGTTCTGAACAAAATGGCTTCCAACATTAGAGAAATGTGGTCTTAACTAGCCCGAAGCGCTAGTTAAGTTGGGCGGATAAAATAAGTCCACAGTCTCAGAGTTCTTATCATGAGTGAATCCGAACGTAAAAACTTTTTGGGCTCTGGGAACGACCCTTTTATTTGTGAGAACTGTGGGGCAGATATCGCCCCTTTAAGTGGCAGTTTCAGGAACCATTGTCCTGAGTGCTTGTGGTCACTTCATGTCGATATCGTTCCCGGTGATCGGAAAAATCCCTGCAGGGGATTGATGGAGCCGATTCGAGTTGAAGGTGCGGAGGGCTCGGGTTGGTACGTCGTTCATCGATGTGTGGAATGCGGGGAGGAATCCCGAAATCATTGCGCTCTGACCGCCGAAGTCCAGCCGGATTCGTGGGAAGTTTTGATCGAAATTTCGCGGTCGTCGCCGCCTCCGAAGGGCTGAACCCACATCAAACTACAATTTCTTCCAGGGCTGAAAGCCATTAGCGAACTGTAGGACTGTAACTCAATCGCATTACGCCTGGCTTCATTTGCCTATTAAGTTGATATTATTTGCCCAAAATCCTTCCATATCATTAAAATGCACCGGGAACAAAAAAACACAAAGCCATACAATAAAAACACTTAAGACTATCTCCGCCCAACGAGCTTAGAGATTGCATCAATAGGTAAAGAAATTATTCCGTATCCTGCCAGCTTAGGGCACCTATACTGATGAAAAGCGAATCTTACTCATCAGAACTTGAGACCATCTCGAACGAACTTTCGGACTATGCCTGACTCCAAAGACCCTGTATCCCAAAACGCTGACCCTGCTTCAACTGAGAAGCCGGTCTCGGCTGATGGTTTGCAGATGGAGAATTCAGCATCCGATTCGGCCGAACGCCAAGAGATCGCAGCCCTTGTTCACGCTTCGAGAGATGGAGATCTCGTGGCCTTTGAACAATTGATCGAGCGCTACCAAAAGGCGATTTTCAATGTGGCTTATTACAAGTCTCGTAATGCTTTCGATGCCGAGGATCTCTCCCAGGATATCTTTCTCGCCGCTTACCAAGCATTACCGAGCTTAAAAGACCCTGAAAACTTTGGCGGTTGGTTGATGGGGATCGCCCACAATCGATGTCATAAATGGTTTAGGCGTGAAAAAACGAAGATTCTCAAGTTCAAAGAACTCGGGCAAATGAAAGATCAAAATGAGCGCTTACGTCAAAAAGCAATCAAAGATGATCCAGAAGAACCACTACACTTGACTCAAGAGCTCGAGAAGTTGCCAAAAGAGATTTCAAAAGTCCTCGTACTGAAATACTTAGAGGGGTTGAGTTACGAGGCGATACAGTTGCGGCTCGGGTTGAAGTCGCACCGAATCGATTATTTGATTCGGAAAGGGAAAAGCTTGTTAAAGCAAAAAATGCTTCGAAGAGAGAGCCAGTGAACACTTCAAACGAAAACAACAGTAATAAATTCTTCGAGGACCACCTCCAACGCTATCTCGATGGCGAATTGGATCCCTCTACCCGTCAACTCGTCGCGAGTGAGTTGAGAGAGAACGCCGAATTCCGTGCGTTAAAAGACGAATTAGAACAAGAGCAACTCGATCTCGTGAACTCTTTGGTCGTCACTCCCAAACTCTCTTCTCGTTTTGCCTCCAAAGTGATCGATCGTATTCAAGCTGAGTCCGACTACGTCATTGAAAATGATGGCTTTGAGGAAGATGAGTACGCATTCGCTGAAGCCCAAGAGGAGCCCGTTCAGAACGCCTCTTCCAAATCGATCATTAAAATCAACCGACTGGCAGCCGGCTTTGCTGCAGCGGTAGCAATTGCGGTAATCTTCACTTTGAATTCCAATTTTTGGAATAACTCAACGGACGACACGAATTCTTCGTTAACTCACTTAGAGAATTCGACTCTTCAGAATCCAGCTGTCTCGGAAACACAAAATCCTAATCCTGTCGTTGAGGAAACAATCGAAGTAGCGATCGTTACCGAAGACTCCAACGAAGAAACAGGCACTTCAAATAGCCAGGATCTGAACCTCAATCCAATCGCTACAATACACGACATGGATGATGGTGGCCCACCTCTACCAGCTCAACTGTCAGACCAGTTGGTTCACCAAGCGATCGACAGTGTGAAACAAGCATTGGGAACAACGGATAATCCTTGCACGGACGACCTCAATCAAGATGCCTCCACAAACACCCTCGATATCGCCACGGTCGTGATCGCCAACCTCACGTCCGACCATCTCCCCCCCGGCGTTTCTCGAGAGTTCGATTGTTCACGCATCCAATGCGAATCGTACTAGTAGTCCTCACGCTCCGCGTGAGGCCTTCCTTAACGGCCGTTGAAGTCACAAAACCTCATTAAGCTTTGCTCAGGGCGATTCACTTCAGATCCAAGCAGGTAACGCTTAACAAATAATCCCTCGCTAAAGCTTCGGGCTTGGGAGTGCGTGAACCAAAGGCGAACTTGCACGATGGAGCGACGCGCAGCCGCGACCATCATTTCTGAGCCGACTACTTTACCGCCTCCGCTTCCACGGGCCCGCCATCGGTGGCGTTTCAAAGAACTTCCCATCGTCGATCAGACGTGGATCCCCCGTCTCTTTAAGAATCCCCATCAGTTTCTCGATCAACTGCTTTTTCACTTCTTGATAGCTGGAATCCCCCGCCACATTCTTCATTTGGTGGGGATCTTTTTTCATATCGAAGAGTTCGACTTGAGGCCGCTTGCCGTAAGCGTGATCGAAATAAAATTTCCACTTAGGATTCTTGCGGTTTAAAACAATCCACGACTTGGTGGGACCCGCATCTTCATCGGGAAGAGTAACGAAGGTATTGTTTGTTAACTCTTTAGCATTCGGTTCCTTATCAGTATCTAAGCGATAAGGATCACCTAAGGGATAACGTTCGGGTTTGAAATTATAGACCAAGAGATGATCTTTCGTTCGGATCGCGCGTTGGGGATAAGGCAAATTACCGGCTCGAGCGAGGGCGACGTGACGTTCTCTTCCCACCACCACAAAAGTTCTTGAAGGATCGACGAGTCCTTCCTTCTTCGAACTCAGAACGGGCCAAAGGCTCTTTGCGGTCATCACTTCAGGAATCTTTGTCTTGGCGGCTTTTAAAAGAGTCGGCGCAATATCGGGAATCCCCACGAAGTCCTCCACTACACGCCCTCCTTGGATACCAGGCCCAGAGATCGCTAGCGGTACCCCGACTCCAAAGTCATAGAGATTACATTTACCGTGGGGGAAGCCGGGAGGACCGTGATCTCCACTGACAACGATGATCGTGTTTTCGTATTCGCCCCTCTTCTTTAACTCTTCGATCAAGACTCCTAAAGAGGCATCGAAAGCTTGAATCTCACCGAAGTAATCGGCGAGGTCTTCGCGCACATCGTGAACATCGGGAAGGAAGGGTGGCATTTTTCCTTTGAGATCATCGGGGTTGATTCCCCAAAGAGCTTTTGCTGACCCTTTGATCCATTTGCGGTGCACATTGGTTGGACCAAAGTAATAACAGAATGGTTTGTTATCTTTACGCGCCTTAAAGAAATCGCTGAAGTTCGAACGAACTTCTTCGTAGAGCATCTTTTTAGCAGCTTCAACTTTAGTTCCGGACTTCACGATCTTTGTTACCGATTGACTGAAGCCATTGATGCGTCGACCCACTTTTTGATAAGCGTACTTATTTCCTCCGAAAGGAGCATCGCCAGGGCTGCCGGGTGACCACACTTTCCAACTTTTTCCGATGTGGTATCCGGCGTCTCTTAACAACAAAGGCCAGACCGGAATTTTGGTATCCCAAATGGCGCCTTGAAGAATGGCGGCTCGCTTCGTTCGCCAAAAGTATTGGCCCGAAAAAAGCGCACTTCGACAAGGCGTACAAGAGGGGGCATTGACGAATGCATTCTTGAATAGAACACCCTTCTTCGCGATTTGATCAAAGTTGGGAGTGCTAAGCACATCGTTGATCCCTCCCTTGCCCAAAACTTCGCTGTAGATCCCCGCTTGCCTCCCCCAGTCATCGGCAAAAGCAAAAACGATATTGGGGCGCTTCTCTTCCGGAGTAGCGATAGCAACATTACACAGGAGAGTAAGAACAATCAGATATAAATAAGCGCGCATAGAACGATGACCTGCGAGTTAATTTTTGAGGATTAAGGAATGAACTCTCGTTCAGACAACTTCAATATATGCTAAGGAATCGAGAGTTCGATTCCAAGCCCGAAGCGTCAGCGAGGGTTCGTCATCATTAAAAAATCCAAATCAAACCCCAATCTACCCATCGCCAAAGGCTGTAAGCCCGCAATACC
>JANQLS010000047.1 GCA_028280485.1 Planctomycetota bacterium | reverse complement strand
CTCGCTAAAGCTTCGGGCTTGAGGGGCGCGAATCGCTTTCAATGTTTAATTTGTAGCAAAGGATTTCACGCAATCTATCTATAAATAAGTATTGAAATCACCAACCTCTCAAGCCCGAAGCTTTAGCGAGGGATAATGGAGTGCCATTTGGCATAAAGATTGATTTACCCTAAAAATTCACAGCCTCGGGCTGAGCCGACTACTTTGAGCCGACTACTTTCCGTCTTTTTCTTAAAATTAATGAATTCATGGGTTTATCATCAGGCATCACTGAATACGCTCCCCATCAGGAGCGTCCAAGAGTGTCCGTTCGAAAAAAGGAACGGACCCAAGCCCAAGACCTTGCCCATTGATTTTAGACAGCACGATTTTTATTTCATGACCAACTGGGGACGAACTCGATGATGTTTCGCTGGACACCTCGACATCCTTTTAGGGCGTCATTTTGCATTTCAAGTCGATTGCTACTTTGGGTCGGACTTTGCTCCGTTCTCGTTTCTCAGCCTACGCTAGGCGAGATTAAGAAGGATAAAGAGAAAGCCAAAACTCCGATGGAGAAGGCTCTCGACCAGCTTCGACGAGACTACAAAGCCTTGGTCGTCTATTACCCTGGCGATGAAAAGCCCGACAAGAAAAAGAAAAACCTCGCTTATCTTTGGGAGCAAGTGCAAAAGGATCGAAGTACTCAGAAGATCCTGAAGAAGGAATTGGTTTTAGAGCTTTCAGAAAAAGACATCGAACTCAAATTTCCGTTCCCGAAAACGGAAAAGAAAAAAGCCATCCAGCCTCTCGTCAAAGATGTTTGGGGCTTGATCGAAGGGGAGGGGGCGATCGTCTTCGTCAGCTATCGAGAGAAAGTCATTTTGAGAATTCAGGATGACGTGCCTCGAGTGACCAAGTTCAAAAGAGCTCTAAAACTATTTATTGCAAAGAATCGAGCTCAAGCAGCTTTAGCCAAGAAGGTCGAAGCCATCATCGAGAAAGCCGAATACGCATTCAAGCTGAAACAGAAACGAAAAGCGGTGCTCGCTTTGCTTCCTTGGTTGGAAGACAAGAAGATGAAAACCTTAGATTCGACCACGGTGATCAAATTAAAGAGCATTGAATCTAAGTTTAAGTCCGAAGCTCAAGCTATTATTAAGGAAGTTTTGGTGCTTGAAAGAAAGCTTAAATACTCAGAGGCCTTAGATAAATTAGAGCCCGTAACAATTGAATATCCTTTCCCTGATATTCGTAAGGAAGCTGCTATTATACGTGGAAGGATATTACGTAAAGCCAACCTTGGGCGTTGAAGGGAAGAGTCATTATTCCTTCTAATACCCGGCCTGACCTGTAGCGCCACCCCTTGTGGGTGGCCTTCCTGAATAACGATATTCGTTTTTATTCACCGAATTAAACTTCAAATTCATGAACACTGAGGATCCCCAGGACGAATCGTTACCTCTGACCGAAGGCGTCTTAGAAGAATCGGCCCAACTCGATTCTCTCGACACTCTCGACATTGTTGAAGTCTTCCATCGTCAAGAAGATCGGGTTCGAGAAGCGTTTTCTCTTAAAGTTAAAACTTTGATCGCTTCGGTTATCGATGCTTCAGTTCAAGTCCTCAAACAAGGGGGGCGCATCTTCTACCTCGGCGCAGGAACGAGTGGTCGCCTCGGTGTCTTGGATGCTTCGGAATGCCCTCCCACCTTTTCAGTGGATCCCACGCTCGTGGTCGGTTTGATTGCGGGCGGAGATGAAGCTTTGAGGAATTCAATTGAGGGAGCGGAAGATCTCCCCGAGTCGGGAGTTTCCGATCTAAAAGAAGCATCCTTTTCAGCCGAGGATATCTTGATTGGAATCGCCGCTAGTGGGTCGACACCCTACGTTTGGGGTGGTCTCGAATACGCTCGAGAGTTAGGAGCCATCACCGTCCTTATCAGCTGTGCCCGCATCGGAGAGAGGGCTTCTCTGATCGATTTCCCCATCGAGATCTTAGTAGGGCCGGAAGTGATTTCGGGTTCCACTCGACTCAAGTCAGGTACGGCGACCAAGATGGCTCTCAATATGATCTCGAGTGGCGCGATGGTGAAGTGGGGGAAGGTCTACGGGAACTTGATGGTCGATGTGAAGCCAGTGAATCAAAAATTAAAGAAGCGAGCGATTCGTCTGGTTTCATCCATCTCACAACGAGACTATGAGCCGGCCGAAGAGGCCTTGATTCAGTCGGATTGGGAAGTCAAAACTGCGATTGTGGCTTTGGTTAACGGAATCTCGCCCGAAGCTGCCCGGGAAAAACTCGCCGATAATGAGGGGATTTTGAGAAAAACACTCCATTAATCCGAGACATCCAAGCACTTAATTTTCCTGATTATATTGCCGAAAAATAAGGACTTAGGAAAAAAATTAGAATCCACTGTTTGCCTCTCACTAGAAAACAATGTTAGGCTCATGGTTGGAAGAAACCGATCCCAAACTCAAATTCGCCCGGCTTTCCTAAAAGCTATGAACTCTAGGTTGGATTCATAGCCGTTATGAGAAGGTGTTAATGGCGAGAAATCCCAGACCTATTCTGCTGGGAAAGGAGTCCGTAGATGACCTACATCGATACTTACTTAGAAAAAGAGCAAATCGGCCCCCACGCTGAACTGCTTCAAAGGATTGGTGATTTTCTTAACGAGAAATCGCGTTCTGTCCCCGAACGACTCGATTCCATCTTGAAGGTGATTCAGACCAAGGTTCGTTCGATCGATCTTCGGCAATCTCTGAATCAACTCCTCACCGATTGGAAAGATCGCGCCCAGCGTGGTGAAGAGATCGGTCCTTCAGATTGGGAAGTTCTGGTCGTTCAAATTCGTCAATACGGTCAGCGCGAGACGATCGAAAATTACACCGAATACTTTTTCTCGTTCGAATCACTGCCAAAGAAAATCGATTTCTAAGTCGATCTCTAAATTTAAAATTGAATATCAAAAAAAAAGCCTCGGCAAATTGCCGAGGCTTTTTCGTTTTCCGTCTCCAGGCCAGGACGGATCATTCGATGGGAGTCGAGTTCTCGTCAGCAGGCGAACCGTCTTCGAAGTAGATCACTCCTCGAGTGTTGACAAAGAAGTGTCGGTCGCCAGTAATTCCATTTTGATCAGGGGTAGCGAGGATTGCGAATTGGGCGTCGTCAGGAACGGTGTCGTCACTGAAACTGTATCCTGATTTAGCTAAGTCGGTGAGTCCGTCTTCCAAAGATCCTGAGGCAGCAAGATTATTAAATGTTCCATAGGTTCCAAAGCGCAATCTATATTGGTTCTGAGCTACTGTTACTTGTTTCATCGTCGAAATTGCAGAAGCTTCATTAGCACGCTTTTTAGCTTGCGTGAAACCGGGCATCGCCATGGTAGTGACGATCGCAAGAACGGCGACCACGATCATGATTTCAACCAGTGTGAATCCTTGATTTCTGTTTTGAATTCTCGAATCTCTCATCGTTTATCCCTCTTTCCGTGCCGATTTGTAACGCTTGGTTTGAATCGGAATGTTGACCGGTAGTGTGTCCCTTGACCTGAATGTTCATGTTCAGTTGACCGTTGAACATGTATGTAGAGAGCTATTGCCAGAACTGTGCCGATAAAGATTTCCAAACATTGACCAAAACTGCTAACTCTATTCTTTTTAGGTGTTTAAGAATTTGATTTATTCGACTGTAGTGAGTAAGTAGCTTTCTTTTAGGGGGATGTTCGACACTTTTGGTCGCATATTGCCGACAAAAATTGCCGGTGGAGCCAAGAATTGCCACTGCTTGACAGGTAGAATGAGTTTATTCGTTCTTTTTTCTTCCAATCACAAGTCGCGTATTAATTGTAAGAAATAGCAAAAAGATTGAACTCGACTGAGACTGATATAAGTTCTACTCATTAGTTTCTGTTGAAAAAAGGTCGTTCCGACCTTTTTTCAAACGCTCCAAGCAGTTCTTCGAACTGCGTCGCTCCACTAAAAATAGGCTAAAAGCCTATTTTTGTGATTTGCGTGATCCCACGCAAATATAATTAATTCCTGTTATTCAACAGGAACTAATTA
>JANQLS010000174.1 GCA_028280485.1 Planctomycetota bacterium | reverse complement strand
GGTATCGGAACAAACTTCTTTTAAGTAGGAACAAGTCCCTTCGGGCCTCGTCCCTACCGCTTCGGAAAATCATAGATTTTCCTTCGCTCCGCTGAGCTTAGGCTAAGAAGCCTAAACTCGCGGCCGAGTTGATTCCAACTCGGCGTTTGTTCCTGGGTATCGGAACAAACTTCTTTTAAGTAGGAACAAGTCCCTTCGGGCCTCGTCCCTACCGCTTCGGAAAATCATAGATTTTCCTCTTCCTTACTAATTTTAAATTCGAGTTGAGAATGCGTTATCTCTCCGGAATCCAACCATCAGGGGTTCTACACATCGGAAACTACTTCGGCGCGATGCGGCAACACGTGGCGCGTCAAGAAGGGCATGAATGTTTCTACTTCATCGCCGATTACCACTCGTTGACGACTGTTAATGATGCGGAGCTTTTACGTGAGTACGTAAAAGGAGTGACTTTAGATTATCTCGCCGTCGGTTTAGACCCTGAAAAAGTGGCATTCTTTCGTCAATCGGATGTACCCGAGGTTACAGAACTTACCTGGATTCTGAGTACAGTCACCGGAATGGGTCTCTTGGAGCGATGTCATAGCTACAAGGATAAGATCGCTCGAGGTATCGCGGCTAGCCACGGTCTCTTTGCGTATCCGGTTTTGATGGCGAGCGACATTTTAATTTATGATTCCGATCGTGTTCCCGTCGGGAAGGATCAGATTCAACACATCGAAGTGACTCGCGATATTGCCCAGTCGTTTAATCATCTTTACGGTGAAACCTTCGTTCTACCTGAGTCTGAAGTCGAAGACACGACGGCCGTCGTTCCCGGCAATGACGGGCAAAAGATGTCGAAAAGCTACGGCAATACCATCGAAATGTTTGCCGGGAAGAAAAAGCTTAAAAAATCGATCATGGGAATCGTTACGGATTCACTGGGAGTAGAAGAACCCAAGGATCCAGATACCAATACGGTTTACCAGCTTTATTGCTTGATGGCTTCAACGGACGAGCAAGCCGAGTTAGCAGACCGATTCAGAAAAGGGGGAATGGGCTACGGGGATGCCAAGAAGACTCTTCTCGAGAAGACTATGGAATACTTTGGCCCCTTCAGAGATCGGAGAGATGAGTTAGAAAAAGATCCCGATTTCGTTGAAGACGTCTTGGTGGAAGGGGCAAAAAAGGCTCGAGCTAAAGCGAGAGAAACGTTGAATCGAGCTCGCTTAGCAGTGGGATTAGACTGATCATTCTTTAGGTGGATCCAATACTTAGATTGAGGAAAACACTATGGATGCTTCCTTCTTTCAAGATCGTCAAGTTGACCAACCGCTTTTGACCCGAAGAGACGCCTTGCGCTGGAGTGCGCTCTGGGGAATCGCCGCTGCCGGAGCGGGTTGTTCGGCTACGGGTGAATTGATCAGCGCAAAGGCTCCCGAAACTCAAATTGCTGAAGAGGGTGCCACCGCGAGATCTCCCAAGAAATACAAGATGAAGAAGTCGATCAACCTTTGGGCTTTCCCTTATCCGCAACGGATGAGCCTTGAAGAGTGTTTTAAACTGGCTAAGAGTGCTGGTTTCGATGCCGTTGAAGTGAACTACGATCTCGAAAGTGACCTCTCTCCTAAAGCCAGCGAAAAAGAAATTCGCGCCATCGGAGATATGGCCCGAAAGATCGGGATCGAAATCAGTGGAGTGTGCTCATTTCTGTTTTGGCCTTATCCCCTTACCTCTAATGATCCCACCATTAGAGCAAAATCGGCTGAGATCGCTCAGAAGATGCTCTTAGCGGCGAATTGGCTTGGAACGAAGAATTTACTGGTTGTTCCGGGGGCCGTGTATATTCCCTGGTTAGAAGGATCTGAGGAAGTTCCTTATCATGTCGTGGATAAGCGAGCTAAAGAAGCAGTGGCTAAGATGATTCCCTTAGCCGAAAAACATGATGTTTATTTAAATATCGAAAATATCTTCTTCAATGGATATCTATTGAGCCCTCCGGAGATGGTGAGCTTCGTCGATCATTTCAATAGTGATCGAGTTAAGGTTCACTTTGATACGGGGAACATTATGCCCTTTCAATTTCCTGAACATTGGATCCCGATGCTCGGCAAGCGCATCGGTAATATTCATCTTAAGGAATACTCAAAGAAGGGAACAGATTTCACGATCGAAAGTTTTAGGCCGCTTTTAGATGGAACCACCGATTGGCCAAGTGTGATGGGTGCATTGGAAGATACTGGCTATGAGAGTTATCTCACTTTTGAGTATTTCCACCCCTACCGTCATTATCCAGAAGCCTTAATTCACCATACTTCCGATTCTTTAGACCGTCTCTTAGGGAAGGGTAGTTGAGAGTAGCTCAACTTTCTAGTTCATCGATATTGAGTAAGATGGTGATGCCTTGTTCGTTTTTAGCCAAGGCTTTGATCGCTTGGGCGGACTGATCTTGGGTATTGATCGTTGTGTCAATCTCTTCTGCTTCGATGTCGATGACCTCAGAGACACGGTCGACGAGGATGCCGATTTGCCCTCCGTTAACCTCGGCCAAGTCTAGAATAATAATGCAAGATTCTCGATCGATATCGATGGGGGGCATAGAGAATTTTTGGCGAAGATCCAATACCGCAATAATTCTTCCCCTCAAATTGATTACGCCTTTAATGGTCGCCGGAGATTTGGGGACGTCCGTGATCACCGGAACGCTGATGATCTCTAAGACCTTCAGAATATCAACGCCATAAAGCTCTTGTTGGAGTCTAAACGTTAAGTATTGACCCGCTAGTTCTTGTTGTTCTTGCGTGATGGTTGTTGAATCAGTTGCCATAGCTTGTGAGAGATTGAGGCGATTAAGAGCTTGAAACTAAAAGTTCAGTATCCTTGGGTGGAGTTTTTTCGATGCTCGAAATTCGGTTTGGACTAGAATAAGATCTTTGCGAATCTTCTTTTGCTAATCTGACTAAACCTGAAATGTCGAGAATCAAGCCAACTGTACCGTCAGGCATAATGGCACCACCAGAAAGACCGGGGATATCCTTTAGGGATTCACCCAAGTTTTTGATGATGATTTGTTGCTGTCCCACAATTTCGTCGACGATGAAGGCGTACTTAGAATCGTTGTCTTCTACCACTAAAATGGAGCAGTTCGAGATATCTTTTTCGCCTTCGGAGACTTCAAAAATCTCATCCAAATTAAACACCGGAATGATATCCTCGCCGATTCTTAAGACTTTTTCTTTATTCAGAATTGTATTGATCTGATGATCTTGAGGCTGAACCATTCGAATGATAGATAGAGTCGGTATGATAAACCTTCTCCCAGTCACTCTGACCACCATTCCGTCGATGATAGCCAGTGTTAGAGGTAAGCGAATACTGAAGGTCGTCCCTTTCCCGAGTTCCGAACGGATCTCTACCTTTCCTCTTAGCGCTTCGATACCCTTCATCACAACATCCATTCCCACGCCACGACCAGAAACGTCAGTGACTTCTTTTGCCGTAGAAAATCCAGGCGCAAAAATCAGCTGGTAAGCTTCTGAATCTGAAAGGTGGTCTCCCGAGTGGATGATGCCTTTTTCAATTGCCTTTTTAATGAGAACTTCGCGGTCGAGTCCACGTCCGTCGTCTTCAATCTCAATACAAATAGACCCACCCTTGTGAAAGGCTCTCAAAGTGACGGTTCCGGGTCCGGGTTTACCTTTTTGAATGCGTTCTTCTTCAGTATCTTCTAAGCCGTGATCAACCGCATTTCGAACCATGTGAACTAAGGGGTCACCGATAGAGTCTACTACTGTCTTGTCGAGTTCAGTATCTTCACCTTCAGTGACAAACTGTATGTTCTTGTTAATTTTACGAGCAACATCTCTTGCCAATCTCGCCATTCGATTGAATGTGCTTCGAACGGGCAACATGCGAAGGGAGGTGGCCATCTGCTGAAGATTTCTGGTGATCTTGTTGATTTGGCTGGCCACATGAACCAAGTTCTCTGCATCGTCTGCTTTCCAGGTTTCTCTACCGTTGAGCATGGCTTCACAAATCACCAACTCTCCGATCGTATCGATCAAAGAATCGAGCCGATCGGCGCTGACTTTGATCATCTCTCGAATTTTGGTCGGTTTATTGGGCTTGGATGCTTTCTTGGGTTTTGATGGTTCAGGAGAGGCTGTTGAACTTTTTGGTGTTGGAGACTCGACCTTGGAGCTTTGTTCTACTTCTTTACTCTCTGGTTTAGAAGCAGGTATTGGAGTTTCTTTAGGAGCTGGAGCGCTTGCTTGACCGGATGACTCTTGATGGGAATCGGGTGAACCCACCCCTTCGATTTTTTTTACAAGATCATAAATATTGGGGTCGGGATTCAAAACACCATCGCTTGATAGCGCTGACTCCGTACCTTCTAAAAGTTGTTTGAGAGCATCGTTGGCCTCAAAGGTTAGATCTAAAACTTTACCCGTGAGCTTAAGCGTTCCTTTTCTTGCCAAATCCAACATGGTTTCGGCCACATGAGCAAAGTTTTGAACGGGCTTAACGGCTAAGAATCCTGCCACTCCTTTGATGGTATGGAAGGCTCTGAAGACTCCATTGATAGCATCGGAATCTTCCGGATTCGATTCAATGGTTAGCAGATGCTGATCTGCCTCTTCTAAATGCTCTCTTGATTCTGTGACAAAGTCAGCTAAGAGCTCATTATCTCCACTGAGTTCGATGGGGTCGAAACGGATGTCCACTTCTGGTTGATCGTTTGATGAAGCTTCAGTCGTGGAGGTATTTGGGCCCTTGCTTACGTGAGAAAATGCTTCGAACTGAGCAACTTCCCCCCCGGTATCAAGTTCGATAGGAAAGGTGACCGTTTCTAATGGGCAATGATGAACTAGGATGGCTCTCAAGCAACTTACGGTCTCTACGATATCTTCGATCGCTTCTTCCGGGTCTTCAACATCTCGGAGCATGACTTGTTCAAGAATCTTTGCCGCAGAGTTACAAACTTGCTCAAGGCGAGGATCATCATCAATGTCTTTAATTCGAAGTAAGTCAGTATGAGGTTGTGATAAAGACATCAAATTTCCAGGGTCTCCCTCAGAGAGACTTAACTGGAGTTGGTCTAAAAAGTCACTAATGATCGACATCTTCTTGAAGTAGCCTTGTTTAAAAGAATTGCACTCGGTCACTTCGCGAGGCTCTAATTCCCATAATGATTTAAACCATTTGGCTAAGGCGCGAAGCATAATACGAGACGGTGACTCTTTATGGTTAAAGAGATATTCAGTAATCGGAAGCTAGGAAAATGAGATTTAGGTTTTATTTAGGGTTCGATGTATCGGACTAATACTGAGATCAA
Organism: Planctomycetota bacterium; assembly: GCA_028280485.1. GTDB lineage: Bacteria > Planctomycetota > UBA8108 > UBA8108 > JACQVS01 > JANQLS01. The sequence goes on along the minus strand of JANQLS010000174.1, from coordinate 14,528 downwards.
GGGAGGGAAGTGGGCGAATAAAGAGTTCTATTTCTGTACGAATTTTAACTAAGGTTTTAGGCTATAAAGGGCATTAGGAATTCTCGGATGATGACTTTTTCGGTTCTTGTTTGAGGGGCGGGGGTGAACTCAGCCAATTTTTAACATTTACGGCGAGGACTTCAGGGTCGCGGGAATTTAGAATGTGGTCGCGCAATTCTTCCGAAATATCAAAGTGAGCAATAGCCTTTTCGATTCTCTTCCAAAGTTGAGTTTTCTTTTTGTCGGACTCGGCCAAATAGAGATCTGTGACAAACTCTTGAAGCTTTTGAAGAGTCATCGTGTCTTTGTTCCGATAGTAGTTATTGATGATATTTTTTTGGTATCGGCTGTATTCGCGGTCGCTCATGAAAATCTATCCAGTAAGTGTTAAAACAGGCTTCTCGATTCAACTTTTCGATTCTTAGGTAGAGATTATGCTTCTTTCGTTAAAAAAAGGAAACCTTTGTTTCATTTCGATTTTCTTTGTTCTCAGCTCGAATCTGGGAATTTCAGTTTCTGAAGCACAAGTCGTTAAGTGGAAACCTGACCCCAAGGTTGTACCTCCCTTGACCTATAAGGGCTTGGTCCCCGGAGTGTCCACGGCGAAGCAAGTGAGAGCGGCCTGCGGTGAACCTCAGCATGAGAACCTTTGGTATGCCTACAAGATGTTATATCGCTCTCAAGATTCCCAGGAGGGATGGGATGCTATTCACTTAGAGTCTAAAGATGGAAAGAATGGAACTCTGGGAGTCATCGAATCCAATTCAATTCCCAAAGGCTGGGAAACCGTAAAAAAAGTGCAGGGCCACCTAGGTCAACCTGAATTCACCTTAGAGTTTCAACGACACAGCTTAATTGATTACAGTCATCACGGATTACGATTCGTTTTTGACCTCGAAGGTTCAACGATTGGAATCGCTCATTTTCCTCACGGAAGAACGCGAGTTCATGAGGGCCAACTTCGCCATTTAAGTTTAAGGTCTAAGCGTCAAGGTCCGCAAAAAGCGCCGTCCAAAATCGGGTCATTAGGAAATCTTCAAATGGGAGGTTCGGTCGTTGACCTGACTCCTCAAGACCCTACTTGGTTGGGACACCAAGTTAAAAAAGACGACTTTAAAGTGGTGAAGAATTTAAATGCTCGGACCGCGGTGATTCAAAAAGATGGGAAGACCATCGCCATCGTCGGGGCTGATTTGTTCGGAATGTCTTACAGTGAAATTCAACCGATTCAAAGCCTTTTAAAGAAACAGGGAATCGATCACCTCTTTTTGGCGATGAGCCATAATCACGCCGCTACCGATACGATTGGAATTTACGGCTTTTACCCCAAGGACTACGTGGGCTACATTCAAAAACAAATCGTTCAGGGGGTTCTTGAAGCTAAAAATAATCTTCAACCTGTCGGGCGGTGGATCGCTTCTTCGGATGAGCTTTCTCTCAAAGGTGCTCGAGTTCAAGGTTTGGCTCGAAATGCACGTAACCCTGGAATCGTCGATCCTCAGCTGGCGGTGATGCAAGCGCTTAGTAAAGACGGTAAGCCTATTGTGACATTTGTTCATTTCTCGTGTCATCCTGAAGGATTATCTCGAGGAGTTAAAGAAACGAGTCCGGACTTTCCCGGTTATCTATGCGATGCTCTGCAAAAAAAGCTGGGTGGAACGGCAATTTTTCTGAATGGGGCTTTGGGAGGTATGGTGACCGGGGATACGATTTCAAGAACCCACAGTGAGGCTGAGAAGGCCGGTCTTCATTTGGCAAAAGAGGCGGAGCGCATTTTAAAATTTGCGGTCTCTCCCCAAGAATTTAAATTTTCAGTTAACGTATCCCGGTTTGAAGTACCGCTCACCAATCCTCGACTCATCCTGTTTATGAACATGTCTGGGAGAAGAAAACTCCACGAAGGTAGAGTGGTTACTGAAATGGCCCATCTTCGCCTGGGAGATGCCGAATTGGTGACCGTGCCCGGTGAGCTCCTTCCTGAGCTCAGTTTTGAGATACTGTCTAAAATGGATGGGTATCCCCGAATGATCATCGGTTTAACGAATGATGAGTTGGGATATATCGTCCCCGGTTATGATTTTAGAGCCGGTTCTTATGAAGAGAGCATGTCGGTTGGACCAGCGATAGGACCTATGGTGAAAGATCAGGCGATTCGGCTCATCGAAAACCAATGACGGTCCTTTCCTTATTTATAATTTTAAACCCTTAATAGAATCTTTGAACGGAACTGAAAGACCTCAGATCAATTCAACCTCTATTTTCTTGTCCAAGGAACGCCATCTTTGGGGAGGTTTGACGTGTCTTTTAATCTTCACGTTGGGTCTAACTCAACTTGGGTCGCAAGAAAGTTCCAATCTCTGTCCCTGGGCCTTAGGTATAGGATCGGATGAGGCATATAAGCTCGCTTCAGTCGACCGAATCGAATTAGAATTTTTGGTCGAAGCCTTAAAGGCTCCGCAAAAAAGTTGGCAGCGATCCCCAAAGCTTACAACGACAAACTCAACTATTAAGACTGCACTTCGAGAGGAGTTGGAGAAACATTTTTTAAAATCCAATTACGGTTTGAAGTCGGGCGAGAAAATCTCCCTTCCCGCGCAGTTTGATGGGATGGTCTTCTCGACGGTTTTTCATATAAAAAAGAACGACTCTTCAAACGAGAAAATTGAACTCATCCTATGGGATTTTGATCCTCTTGAACGAAGCTTAATTCAAAGTTCAAGTTTGAGTATTCAATTGGGCCCAAAAACGACAGTCTTAAGAGGACTTCAAGCCGGGAAGATTGAACAAACCTTAGTTCAATCACTTTCCTCTCATCTCAAAAGTCAGCCTCCGCCTCTCGTTCGAGGGATCCTAGAATCTTTGAGGCTCTCCCAACAAGGTCGAAGACTTTCAAGTTCTTTACGGGCTCAACGTCGCGTCGATAACCGCTCTCAGTGGCCGTATCTCTATCTAGCTCGAATCGACTCCGATGAAGGGCGAACTTCTGAAGCACTCCATCATTGGCAGCAAGCTTTATTTCGTGGGGAATTGAATGCTTTGAATTTAGCGTTTTATGCCGACGATTTAAATCGAGCAACTCGATTTATCGAAGCTGAAAGTTTTTTAAGACGAGCGTTGAAGAAGTTAGATCCCCAAGTTGATTCAACTTTAGTGAATTCACTTTCTGGAAAACTGGAAACCTTTAGTTATCGAGCTTCTCAAGAAAGAGAACTCGCTTTACAGTCAGCTCAAGCTCAACGAAAAATAATCGAGTTAGTCAAGCGACAAAGTAAAGCTCTTTCAAAGAGTGAAAAGGATCCTGAAATAGAAAAACTAAAAGAGAGAATAAAAAAGAATCCTCAACACCTTGAGCTACGTCGAGACTTGATCCATATTCTTTTAAAGCAGGGCTTGTTTACTCAAGCTGTTCGAGAGTTAAACGTGATTAAAGTCACTCCTAAGAATAAGAATTCGATCCGAGAGATCCGAGCCGAAATCTTATTGCGGGGATCTTGGCCCGAAAAGGTGATACAGTTCTACCAAGAAAATGCAGTCGATGACCTCCCTTCTCAGGCTTGTATTCTTTTAGGGGATGCGCATCTCGCCTTGAGTCAGACGACTTTTCGTATTCAACGCTGGACGGAGTATTCGGATACTTGCTTCCCCCGATTAGAAGACTATAGTGAGCTTGAAAAACCGACTGATCCAGAACAATTAAAGCACTGGGACCAAGCGGGGCTTTACTACGAGAAAGCAAAGAAAATCAAGTTTGGTGCGAGGGCTGAGTGCAGGTGGGTTGAGTGGCAGTTTTTAAACGGGAACTCGAATTTAGATTCGTTGATTGATTTGTTGAAACCCATCGAGGACTACCTGGACTCTAAGAGAGTCTTGTCCCAATTGATCCTTGAGAAGGGGGAGAAGGAAAATGGACTTCGTCTGTTTTTAATTTTCGCTGTTGATCAACCAAAAGATTTACAAACGAGGATTGAGTTTGTGGATTGGGCTCTTGATAGTGATCTTCAGCTTTCTTCAAGGGATTATTTAGAGTTCCTTAAGATTATTAATCGCTGCTTAGAGGATGATCCTTCAAGTATTCATGCTCGGAATCAAAAAGTAAGATTACTTCTGAAGTTGGAGCGCCTCTCGGAGGCTAAAGAGGAAATCCAAATCATTTTGGCAGCGGGTAGAGCCGGGTGGGAATATTTAAAGTCCGCCTGGGTGGTTTATCGAATTGGCCCGCGAGCCGGCCGACCTGCGATGCAAGTGTCGCGTCAAATTAATGAAAGCTCCCTTCCGGGCAGTCCAAACACATTCCGTGAGTTTGCGGGTTTACATGCTTTATTGGCATTTTGTATGTTGCAATTAGAAGAGCCAGAAAAAGCATTGCTTGTTCTCAGCGACTTTCTCAATTATTTTCTGGTTCGGGAACAAGCCCGACTAAAGTGGACACGATCCAACATCACCAACCGGGAAGTAGAGTGGACTCGAATGGCTACTCCAAAATTAGAACCCGTCGATTTTCAAAGTGATCGTGAACGACGGCTATGGTCGAATATCGATTTAAACTTTGGTGAATCACTTTATATGATGGGGGAATTGGAGCGGGCTCGTTTTCATGTCTCGCGGGCTGCTCGCCGAGTAGCAGTGAGGAATGGGAAGGTTCTAAAGGAGAGTGATTGGGGCGAGGAGCTCTCTCCTAAGAGTCTATCTATTGTGATTCGGACACTAGAATTAATCCTTCTCTACCATCCTAAAGAGCAAAGCACTCAAAAGTTATCCGAGTGGATTAGCGAACTCTCAAAACACCAACAGTAGATTGGTGTTCCTAAAATCATTAATATTGAGTGCAACGGGTCCGGTAAAATGAATTCTGCTCTTCTCACCGTGAAAATAGTCGATACTTAAGAATCTCTCTAGAGTTAGCCTAACTCTAGTTAGTGATGTCGTAGCCAATTTCACTAGAATTTGGATCGTCAACAGAGCCAGCCAAACTCTTACGAGTTCGGCTACAGGAATACTTAAATCGAATTACCTTAAACTCTCATTTGAGCGCGAATCTATGAAACGAATTGGAATATTAACTGCCGGTGGTGACACTCCTGCCCTCAACGCAACCGTAAGAGGTGCAGTCGTTCAAGCTAGCGCTCATAAAATTGAAGTTGTAGGTTTTATCAAAGGATTTAATGGATTGTTGAATCCGAAGATGCCTCATATTCGACTCAACCCTCTGTTCAGTGTGATTCCTGAATTGGACCCCACGAAGGGTGGTACGATCTTAGGTGCTTCTAGGGACTATGTAGATCCCAGTGATACCGAAGCCACGCAACGCATCGCGGATGGCTTAAAACGATTACAGATCGATGGATTGATCTGTGTAGGTGGAGATGGAACTTTGAACGGTCTCCAACCATTGACTAATGAACTCCCGGTGATCTTGGCTCCAAAAACCATCGATAATGATTTGGGATTGAACTATCTCAATGAACCTGACGAATGGGTGCGCGAAGAATCTCCTGAAGATTCTAGTTACCAGTACGTACGTTCGCCTTCGCGAGCAACCTTCAGGTTGGAAGATATGGTGAACTACGCGACTCCCGGCTACGCCACTTCGGTTTTTGTATCCGTCCAGGGAGTGAATCGAGTTCGAACGACGGCTGAAAGCCATCGTCGAATCGCCATCATCGAAGTGATGGGGCGCCATTCCGGTTACTTGGCTTTGGGGGCAGCTTATGGGCAGCCCGATATTATTCTCGTACCCGAAGTCAGATTGAATGTTGATCGTCTGGTTCAACGGATCCAAGAGATCTACGACCTTCAAAAGAACGTGGTCATCGTTTGTGGTGAAGGTTTGATGGATGAAACGGGTGAACAACTAGGGGCCGCTCACGCAACGACAGATCCTGCTGGCAATGTGATCCTAAGCGGAGCCGCTGAAAGCCTTCGACGCATACTGATCGATCGAATGGGCGATGATTACTTCAAGAAATCACGTCGTTCCCAATCGGCATCTTCAGCTATTTTTACGCGGAAAGTTGGGCACACTCAACGGGGAGGATTCCCCATTCACTTCGACCGATTCTACGCCACTCAGCTGGGGGGCCAAGCGGTCGAGATGCTCATCCAGCGAGAAAACAACGCTATTTCGATTCTCCAGTGGAATCAAGATCGTGGCTTCCACGTCGATGGAATGACCGCTACGAAGTTCTTAGATCGCTGGAAGGTGATTCACCCTCGTCAAATGCATCCTTCATTTTACGATGAAGAATTATTGAAACCTTCTCAGGTGGGTATCGATTACCTACTGCCGATTTTTGAGAAGGGCCTCAGTGAAGCCGATATCGAAAATCTTCGTCGAACGACTTTTGAGTCGGGAAATCTTCTGCGTCCTTACCATTCGGTGAATACTGACATCAGCAAACACATCCATTACCTCGAAGGGATTCCCACTGAGGTTGAAGTCGAGATCTAAGATTTTGGGTGTTTGAAGATCAGGTATCTCTTATTTGATCTTACGATCAGAATAAAGATTCGCGAGTCTCTCGTAGTACTTCGAGATCAAGTCGCGGTATTCCGCTGGGAATTGGCGATCTTGAGTTTGGTGGGCTTCGTCACGAAGACGCCGAGGTAAGATTCCCCATTGTTTATTCGTGCCGAAGATGTCGGTGAGGTTTCTTGGCTTCCCTTTTGGGTTTTTGCCGTCAGAAACTTGATCGTGCCGGGTGGGGCCTTTTTTCTCTTTGCCCGATTCCTTTTTCTTCTGACCTTCTTTCTCCCCTTTTTTCTTTTGGGAGTCCGGCTTCATCTGCTCTTGATTTTGATTCTTTTGTTGTTGCTTGCCTTGTTTTTGGTCTTTGCCCTGTTGTTTTTTATTTTGATTCTGTTGTTGCTGGCCACTTCCACCCTGGCCCTGTTGACTCGCTTTTAAAATCTCTTCGATGAGTTCATCGATCTTCTTAGTGACGTCTTTTTGAATCGACTGAGTCTCTTTGCCCGTTTTCTTGTTTGAAAGATTAGACTGACTCTTTTTCATCAATTCGATGATCTTATTGAGGTTCTCTTTTCCCTTTTCCTCTAATGATTTTTCGGGAGAGACAGAACCGTCACCACCTAGGGTACCTTTGGCTTCATCGGGAGCCTTCTGTTTTGCATCTTTAGAATCTCGATCGAGTTCGGCGAGGGAGGTATTTAAAAATAATCCCAATGCAATCAGGGCGATGATAGAAGTCAGGACGTATCGAAGGGCGAAGGTGGTCTTTCTCATCGAGGAGATCTTCTTAGTTAAAGTTAAAAGAGTCCAAAGTCTGTCGACATTGGCTAAAACCGTAAATTCGAACCTCATCCAAACTTTAGGAGTGAGTGAGCGAAGCGAACCTTCACGATGGAGCTTCCGATAGAAGCGACCATCATTACTGAAACCGTAAATTCGAACCTAGGGTCGGTTTAAATCGTTCTCTACATATTATAACTATCGGTCGAGATATTGAAGTGGCAAGCTTTTACTGGCCGCGATGACGGATAATCTTGAAAAGTCCTTGTAAGGATTGAGTTTGTGTTAGTTCCTTCCCGACACTTTTTTGATATCATGCTTCGGTTGTAGCGATAATATTACCCTGAGTTAGAGCTCTAAAGCTTTTGAATATAGCAGCTTAGATATTTTCAGGGCTCTCTCTGACGGCAAAAGGAAAGAAATTAATGGAAATGCCTCCCTCCTCTGATCCTGAAACTCCTCAGGATTCACCCCAAGAGGAAGATCTAGAACGAGCTGAGAACATGAGGACTTCTTGTGACTCCATCCTCCAGGAAGTCGGTAAGAAGATCGTGGGCCAGAGTGATGTTTTAGAACAGCTCATGGTGGCTATATTCGCTCGCGGGCATTGCCTGATGGAGGGAGTTCCCGGTTTAGCCAAAACCACCATCGTGGCTACATTAGCCAACGCGATGGAGTTGACCTTCAAACGGATTCAATTCACCCCAGACCTGATGCCCTCCGACATCACGGGTACGGATATCATTCAAGAGGATACGGAATCGGGAAAACGTTCTTTGGTCTTCCTTCCGGGTCCGATCTTCGCTCAGATGATTTTGGCGGATGAGATCAATCGTACACCTCCTAAAACTCAATCGGCATTGCTTGAAGCGATGCAAGAGCACAGTGTGACGGTTGGAGATCGTTCTTACAAGCTGACCGAGCCCTTCTTCGTCTTAGCGACTCAAAATCCACTTGAACAAGAAGGAACTTATCCTCTTCCCGAAGCTCAACAAGACCGTTTCATGTTTCACGTGAAGGTTTCTTACCCGGATCGCTCGGAAGAGAAAGAAATCCTGTTGAGAACGACGACCACCTACGAAGCTGAAGTCACTTCTAAAATCGATGGTGAAATGATTTGCTCTTCACAAGAGATCGTTCGCAAAGTTCCCGTACCCAATCATGTTTATGAACTCGTTCTGGATCTGTGCCGAAAGACTCGCCCCGATGATCCTGAATCTCCCGATTTTATTAAGCAGTGGGTCAACTGGGGGGCCGGTCCTCGCGCCGCTCAATATTTGATTTTGGGAGGAAAGGCTCGCGCGATTCTCAAAGGAAGATTTCATGTGACGGAAGAAGACATCCGGAGTTTAGCGTTTCCCGTGCTTCGTCATCGCGTTCAACCCAGTTTTCGGGCTGAAGCCGAAAATGTCACTTCCGATGCCATCATTCAACGGTTGTTGGAAACCACTCAACGAAGTGATGGATAGGATGCCCCCGTCATCCTTGAATCCAATGTGTTCTCTCAGGTGAGAAATCATGAAGCCTGAAAAACCTTCTCATGCTGATTCCATTCTTGATCCCAAGGCGCTCCGACGTTTGAGCAACTTGGAATTGGTGGCTCGTCGCATCGTGGAAGGAACTCTAAGTGGGCAACATCATTCTCCAATTCGAGGCTTCAGTACCGACTTTCTTCAACATCGCCCATACGTAATAGGGGATGACGTCCGTCACTTAGATTGGAAAGTCTTCGGTAAAACCGACCGCCACTTCGTTCGTCAATTTGAAGATGATACTCATCTACGAGCCACCTTGGTTCTCGATGCTAGTGGTTCGATGGCTTATCAAAGTGATGGTGTTAGCAAGTTACACTATGCGATTCGCTTAGCAGCCGGGCTCGCCTTCTTACTGACCGCCCAACAAGATTCCATCGGCTTAGAAGTTTTTGATACTCAATCTCGACTGAGGCTTCCTGCTAAAAACGGTCATCGTCAATTACAGCAAATACTAACGGAGCTTTCAAACACGGAAGCTCGAGGTGAAACTTCCTTAAGTCGTACCCTCGACCAAATATTACCTCGCTTACCACGACGGGGGATGTTGATCTTACTGACAGATGGCTTCGATGAGCCAGAGTCGATGATCGATGCTTTAGGTCAATTAGGGCAACGCGATCAAGAGGTTTTGCTGTTTCAGGTTTTAGATCGTCAAGAACTTGAATTTCAATTCAATCAGTGGGGGAAGTTTCAAGATTTAGAAGAAGTCGAGGAAGAGATCCTTGTCGATCCAGCTCAAGTTCGAAATGAATATTTAGAGCGCATGCAAAATTTGCTGAGCTCCATTCGAACGGCCTGTACGGATAATCAAATAGATTACACCGAAGTCATTACGGATCGACCCTACGACGATGTGCTCGCCGAGTACTTGAGTCGGAGGAGGGCGGGAGCATGAGTTTTTTAAACTCCATCTATTTATATGGCTTGTTAGCTTTAGCAATCCCCATCCTTCTTCATATTTGGCACCGGAGAAAGCCGCAACCTCTCCCCTGGGGAGCGATGGAGTTGTTAAAGGCAACCATTCAGGAAAGGAAACGTCGATTCCAATTTGAGCAGTGGTTGATCGTTCTTATTCGGATGCTGATTTTAGCTTTGTTGGCATTCCTCTTAGCTCGCCCCCTGATGCCCAAACTAGAGTTCTTTTCCGATTGGACCTCAGGTCGAAAGCAGGTGATTGTCGTCTTCGACACGACCTATTCGATGAATCACGATGGAAAATTTGATCGGGCAGTTAAGGCGACTGAAGATATCTTAAAGGATTTAAATGAAGAAGACGCCTTCGTATTAATTTTGCCGGAAGTGCCCCCAAGAGTTTTTTATCAAGGCCAAGGAAAATTGTTGAATCAAGAATGGAAGACGAAGTTTAAAGATTCCATTCAGCAGGCTCGCCCCATCCGAGGTCACTTAGATCTTTCGAATGCTTTTCAAAGTGCAGATCCTTTTATTCGTAAGGGGAATGACTATCAGAATGAACTCGTTTTACTGATGGATGCACAAGTTAAAAATTTTAGCTCCTCCACCAAAGCAGAATTGAATAAGTACATTCAAGCTTGGAAGACGTTGAATCGAGAGCCAAAAGTTCTTTGGTGCCACTTAGAAGGTGGTGAGAAAAGCGATTCAATCGGGAATCTATCGATCGAAAGTTTGGAAGTTAAAGAAAAGCCTCTCCTTTTAGGCAAATCAGCTACGGTGGTGGTGAAGCTCTCTAATCACGATTTCAAAGGAGAGAAGGTTGATCTGGAGTTCTTCCATAATGGTTTAGAAGTCGATACTCAAACCGTGGTATTGAATCAGGAGACCAAACTCGTCGAGTTTGAAATCATGGTAGATAAAGAAGGGCTACATCGCCTAGAAGCTCGTCTCCCGGATGACAGTTTGAATAGTGATAATCGTTATTTCTCTGTGATTCAGGTTCAAAGAGAGATTCCGGTACTCGTGGTTTCAAATCGAGGCGTTCAATCAGGGCTTCAAGACTCGAGCACTTATTTACAAATCGCCCTTGCGCCGGGCCGTGAGCGGGGCCCAAGACGATTAAAAGTTGAGGTGAGTTCATTAGAGGATTTGCCTAAACTAAACCTCAAGCCCTTCGCCTGTATATTTTTTGTGGATGTCCCCTTTCTCCTCCCTGGCCTAGATCGCAAATTAGAGAGCTACGTTTCTGAAGGTGGGGGATTCGTCATCCTAAGTGGACCGACAATAAAGGTTGCTAATTACAATCGTTCTTTATTTAAAGATGGGCAGGGCTTAATCCCCTTTGAAATTCTTTCGACGGAGGGGATATCAGAATCCGAAGGGAAAATTCAAGAGGTCGAGATTCAAGACCCTGAACATCCTCTCTTTACGGCCTTGAGTTTGAGTCCTCAAGAACTCAATTTGCTTCAAATTAAACGCTGGTTAAAAATCAAAAGGGAAGCGCCTTCAGAAAACTCGCGTCCCTCAAAGGGATTGATGAGATTCCAGTCGACTGAACCTCTGTTGATTGAGAAAGAATTTGGCAAAGGAAAAGTGCTTTGGTTTTTAAGTTCGCTCGATCCCAACTGGAGTAATCTGCCTCTAAGAACGTTTTTTGCCCCTCTCTGTCATGAAATCGTTTCTTATTTGTCCCAGGGTGAAGTTGGCGACACTTGGAATTTGAGAGATGGTGATCCTTTCCAAATTTCTCTTAAGCCCGAAGAAATTCAAGTTGCTCAAGATAACAATGAAAATGTCGCAGTGACTTTGAGAGCTCCCGACGGGGAACAATTTCAAAGCGAGCTTCTTTTTTCACAAGAAGCTTATTCTTATAAATTTCTCAAAACGGATGCCTCAGGGTTTTATTCACTACTTCTCCTCCAGAGGCAGCCGATTGAATTTGCAGTGAATGCGAATCGATTAGAATCGGATTTGCGGTATTTTGCTGAAGATGAAATTCAACAACTCAGTGATGAGATTCAATTTGATCGTTTTGAGACGGTGGAGGATCTTGTTCAGTACCGATCAAGTCATGATTCAGGTCGTCAGATGTGGCCGGCACTGAGCTACATGGTGGTTTTCTTTTTATTTGTTGAGCTCTATTGGGTTCAGAGATCGAGTCGTAGTCGACTGAAGGGAGCCAAGGTGTGACTTCCACTCAGTTCAGTCTTTTACAAATCGATCAAACCACTTGGAACTTTGCCTTTGAAGGGGATCGATCTCAAGTTTTCATTTGGCTTGCGTTAATAGCATTGGGGATGCTTTTTACCCTCTACTATTTAAGAGAATTAACAGGACTGAATCGAAAGAGAAGAATCACTCTAATTTCATTGCGGTGGTTGACTCTGGGCTGTATCGCTTGCTTGTTCTTAGAGCCTACGTTCCGGTCTTCGACTTTGAGTCAACAGGCAAAAAAGGCACTGTTCATCGTTGATTCTTCAAATAGTTTCCTTCGGAAAGATCCCGATATGGATCCCGGTCGAGTGAGAGATCTTTCGAAGAGAATGGGGCTGCAGCCGAATTCTGATCTTGACGATCCTTCTAAAGATCCCTCTCCCCAGAATGAAGTCGAAAGAAATGCGTTTGCAGAAATTGAGAATTCCACTCGCCTTCAAAGAGTTAAAAAACTACTTCAAAATCCTAAATTTGAAATCCAATCTTTATTGAATGAAAAGATCTATGCTCTGGGGAGATTTGGAGATCAGTTGGATTGGATTCCGGCTTCAGATGTTGAGACTTTTTTCAATTTAGAGTCGGGATCCCTGAGCACGGATTTGAAATCAGCACTAAAGGAAATTGAAGATTCTAAACAAGCACTCGGAGTTGAAACGATTATCGTTTTTAGTGATGGGCGTTGGAGTGTTGGGGGAGACCCAGATCAAACGGGACAGATTCTTTTCAATAAAGGTAAGAAGATCCATTTTGTCGGAGTGGGTTCTGTACACGAGCCCTTTGATTTAGGATTGCTCTCGATCGACCATCCCAGTGAATATTTCATTGAAGATGCTTTTGAGGGTCAACTTCTGATTAAAGCCCAAGGGGTGAGTCAATCGACGGCGAGGGTTTCTATCTTTTCAAAACATCCCGACCCTCAATCAAGTGATGGATTTCAACTCATCGAGCTATGGGGTGAAGAACTGCAGTTTTCTCCGAATGATTCTCTGAAACCATTAAAGGTTCCTTTTAGCATTCCTCCTGAGAAATTGAAGCCGGGCCGTTCTCGCCTTTTAGTACGAATCGAGCATCAGTCAGGTGAAGTTACATTTCAAAACAACGATCGGGAACTATTGATTACTGCGAAGAAGAGGGATCTTTGGATTCTTCTCGCTGATGGCCGGCCCCGCTGGGAGAGTCGATATTTAAAGAATTTGTTCGAAAGAGATGCGAGTGTGGCTCTCCGTTGGGTTTTCGCAGGTGTAGACCCAGATGATCAAAGTCTCAAAAGGGGCGAGGATGCTTTTCCTGAAACCGTTGAGAGCTTAGAAAAATTTGACGTGATCTTTTTGGGTGACATCACTTCAGATGAGTTTACGAGTGAAGAACTCCAAGCTCTTCGAGATCACGTCGATGTCCGAGGTGGAGGGTTGATCTTCTTCAGTGGTAGTGGAGATCATTTAACTTCTTATCTTGGTACTCCCCTCGAAGCTTTATTGCCTATAAGAGCACTCGCTGAAGATGAAATTCAAAATGCACCAAGGTTTCCCATCAAAGTTCAGCTGACTCCCATAGGGAGAGAAGCTCAAGCGTTGCGATTAACCGACGATGCTTTGATTAACGTTCAAATGTGGGAACTCCTACGGCCTTTAACAATCGTAAGTAGGGTCAAAGAATTGCCGGGATCTGAAGTCTGGGCGCGAGTTCAAGGTTCAGACATACCTTTGATTGTGACGCGAACTTTTGGACGAGGAAAAATCCTATATTTGGGTACCGATCAAACCTGGCGGTGGAGGTATCGATTTGGAGATCGTTATCACCATAAAATTTGGGGACAGTTGGTGAGTTACATTCGTGAAGAATCGTTTGCTGCAGAAGGAAATGGAATTTCTTTAGATACCGACTCTGCCAATTATGAAATGGGGCAATCCGTAAGAATTCGTGCTCGATTGCGAAATCCTACGGGAGCTTCAAGGTCGAATCAAAAAGTTCAAGCGATTTTGTTTAAGGACGGTAATGAGGAGTCTTTACTCAATTCCCCGCTTAAAGAAAGTCCCCAACAACCGGGACTCTACTCGACTACTCTTCCAGGCCTTGAACAAGGTTGGTACGAACTCAAAATCCAAATTGAGGGTGAGCCCGAGTCTGAAAAAGCCCTCAGTTTACCGTTTCAAGTTTTAAAGGAATCTTCTACTGAAGACCATTTCATCAGTTGGAATGAGGAGGCCTTAAGGGAAGCGGCACTTCATTCTGGAGGGGAGTATTTTCGGGAAGAACAATTCGACCGATTGATGAAGCTCCTGAAGGACGATCAAGATACTCAAGTTTCTACCCAGTCCTACAAATTTGCGTGGAATTGGACTTGGTTCTTCGTTGTCGTGTTTCTATTAAGCATAGAGTGGGTGCTGAGGAAGCGGTTTGGGTTGCTTTGATTTCGTAGCCGAATATTATAATTAACTAGCCCGGAGCGTAAGCGACGGGACATGGTTTAGACTTTTGCACCAGTATTTCGTGGGTGAACTCTAATTAGTTTCTGTTGAAAATAGGTCGTTCCGACCTACTTTCAAACGCTCCAAGCAGTTCTTCGAACTGCGTCGCTCCACTAAAAATAGGCTAAAAGC
>JANQLS010000002.1 GCA_028280485.1 Planctomycetota bacterium | reverse complement strand
CGAGAAGGTTTCGAGATTTAGGATGAGAGAGTCCCCCGAAAATCGTGAATTGATCACGTTTCTCTTTCAAAGGCTCCAAGACCTTGGTCATTTTGTAGTCACGACCGGCTTCGTGAGGAAACCAGTGCCAGTCGTCTCGGATCTTGGTGAATTTCTCGTGGGGTAGGCTGACTCCGTTACCCACATAGAGGTTTAAAAGCCGCCGAGGCTGAGTTGCGTTTTCGGGTTCTTTTGCCATGGCTTCAAAGAAAGGCAAACCACAACAAACACCCAATCCCTTGAGCATGGTTCGGCGATCGATCAGCCACGGTTTATGATTCACAACTCACTCCTACCTTTTAGAAAACAAGGGACTGGTGATCAGCGATCGAAGTAATCCCTGTAACCTGTAGTCATCTTTTTTTACTTGCTCGATAATTTTATCAATTTCTTCTCGATCGGTAAATGATAAGGATCGACCCAATGCATATCGAAGTAGGTGTTGGACCAAAGATCGAGCAAACTGATCTTTCTTCTCTTTAAGTATATACGCTTTCAGGGCGTCGACGCCATCAAGAGTTTTACCCGTTGGTAAAGTCGCCTCTGCAGCCCCTTCCGTATGCTTCCATAGCCCCACCGCGTTGTAATTTTCTAGCAATAATCCCCAGGGATCGACCTTGGCGTGACAATCAAAACAAGAAGGGTTATCTCGGTGAATCTCCAACTGTTTCTTAATCGGAAGCTTGGTAAAGTTGGGATCATCCTCGTCGAGCTGAGGCACATTGGGTGGCGGAGGTGGCGGCGGATCATCCAACAATCGACTGATCAACCAGGCTCCACGTTTGATGGGATGCGGTTCTTTACCATTGGAATTGCCGGTAAGAAAGAGTCCCTGAGAAATCAATCCTCCTCGCTTTGAATCCTCAGCGAGTGCGACCTTACGGAAGTGCCCGCCTCTGATGTTGTCCATCCCGTAAAATTGAGCGAGGTTTTGGTTGAGCATGGTGAAGTCTGCGTCGACAAAAGTCAGGATGCTCATATTTTTATAGAAAATTTCCTCAAAGAACAATCGAGTTTCTCTGTGCATATCGTCTCGAACAAAGCGATTGAATCGGGGAAATTTATTCACGTCCACTTTGGTGTGGGTCATCTTCTCCATCTCCAGCCACTGTTCGCAAAAGTCGGCGACAAAGTTTCGGGATCGTGGATCCTTGATCAGCCGGTTGATCTCTGAAGGCAATCGATATCGAAGTTGATTTTGTTTTGCAAGCTGTAAGAGTTGATCATCAGGCATGGTGTTCCAAAGGAAGTAAGCCAGTCGACTAGCCAATTCATGCTCAGTAATAATATTGGGTTTTGTTTGTGTATCCGGCTTTGTATCTTCAACGGGAGATTCAACGAGAAACAGAAACTTCGGGGAACACAATACACTCGCCAAGGTATCCCGGATGCTCTGCTTAAAGTTGAGGCAATCAGGTCGGAACGACTTCCAGAGTTCGTAGTAAGAATCCACTTCAGATTGAGATGCAGGGCGTCGAAAGGCCCTATTCAAAAAGCTTTGGATGATCTCCCGGCTGTAAACCAGTTCATTATTCTTATTATCTGAATCAATAAAGATGTGCTTCTCCCGCTCAGGAGGCCAAGCACCTAAATGCCCAAATTCAATTTCAATCGAATCCACGATGAGGGCTGGATCGCCGACCGATTTCTTTAAAGCCAAGGCGTCATTCCAAATCCCCAAGACGATCATCGTGGCGATGTCTTTATTGTTTGGATCGTAAATTGGGATGGGATGATTTTCTAAACGACCTCGGAACTCGATGGTTTGTAAGCTGTCGAGAGTACCGGTGACTTTGACCGACCGTTCGAGGGTCTGGAAATCTTCACCATGATCGAGCCACTCTCCCACACAAAATCGAAGGTAAGGGTATTCTTTATCCTCAGTGTTTGCTCGGGCGACCTTTACCCTGTAGACGTAATCACCTTCCATCGGAAAATCACGAAGGTGAATTTTGAGACTGGGCATGGGGGCTAACCAGATGTCACCGCCCTTTTCTACTGTGGGAATCGCGGGTTGAAGGAGGATTCCTTCCTTTAAAACTTTAAAGCGTTTGTTTCGAGCTCCGCGCAAATCGGGGTAGCTGCGTTGCCCATTGTCGTTAACTTCATAGTTACTTTCGGTTGTCCCCATATGCCGGTTTTCAGAAGTCACGACTATATGATCTTTGGTGGATATTGGGACTTCCTTGGCACCCGGTTTTCTTTTTTGTTTCTTCTTGGGGTCTTTATTGATCCCTTTTCCGAACTTGAAGTTGTAGCGGTAATTCGTAGGAGGATTGTCAGAGATGATGGTTTTATTTAAAGCCCGCTGAGCGGTGTTTAAGTAATACTCGGTTTGTAATAAAGAAGTCGTCAGAGTCTCACCGTTATTCTTGAAGCCATCTGCAGACAAGCCTTCAGGGGGTAGGTGCCGGCCAAAATCCACCTCTAACTTTAATAAATCCTGAAGGGAACGGGTGTACTGTTCTTTAGTGAGTCGGCGCATCACCCCACGGATATTTTTACGCTTGAGCTGGGCGGCTTCTTTGAGGGATTCCGTGAGCCAATTCACCAACTGACGACGTTCGTTATTCGTGGGTTTCTTCTTTGCCCTTTTAGGTGGCATGTCGCCGAGGTTTAACTGGTCGAGTGCTAACTGCCAAATTTCAGCGTCTTTTCCGTGAACGATATCGGGATCTAAGCGATCAAATCGAATGTCGCCTTTTTGCTTTTCTTCCCCGTGACAGCTCACACAGTATTTCGTTAGCAAGGGCTCAATAGTGGAAGGCAATCTCTTGTTGGACTCACCCATTACGGAAGTCGCAATGAGAGCCAAAAGAGCGAGGCTGAGCACTGCCCAGGATTTTTTGTTAGTCAGTCTATTCCAAAGTTGAACCATTGAATTACTTAACTTTTCGGTAAAGAAAAGCATCGGAAGTGAGAAGGGAAGTGATCAATGCTTTCATGCTTCCCCCACTTTTGCGGTAAGCTCGGTGAGCTTCTTTCAGGACGGGAGCGTCGTTGAGAGTCTCGTTACGGCCCATCCAAAAACGGAAGGCGTGGCGAACGAAAACTTGTTCGGCTCGCTGACTCTCAGCCAGTTTTTGAATCAGTTCGATTGCGTTACTGACCTTCCCATCGAGAGAGGGGTCACCCGAATCGATGATTTCACCCGAGGTGTCGACGGGTTCCCCTTGCTCATATTTTCGAAAGAGTCCGGCGTGATTGTACATTTCGAAAGGAAGTCCCAGGGGATCCATTTTTTTATGGCAGGTCCAACAGTACTTTTCACGGGTGACGCGCATTCGATGACGAAGTGTGTTTTGAGGTTCATCGGGAAGCATCGCATCGACGGTGATGGGGACGTCAGCAATTCCTCCACCCAGTAAACGCTCTCGGATCCAAATCCCCCGGTGGATGGCGTGATTATCCATTGCGTCGGATTGTGAAACCAGCCATGAAGGATGCGTCAAAAGCCCTAATCGCTGCCCTTTCGGAACGGTTGCTAATTGGCGTTCGGGTTTCATCGAACCATTACCGAAACTTTTACGACTGACTCGAGCGTAGATCTTTGGTCCATTTAAACTTGCGGGGCGTACACTGGGATTAGCGTTTCGATTTCTTCTGTTGTTTCTATTTCTGCCGCCCTCAAGCCTTCTCTTAGATTGAGTTAAGGTCTTCTTTTTACGACTGAGAGTCCGTTTGATTCCTTTTTGTTTTTGACGAGGTGCCTCTCTCAATGATTTTTCAAGTTGAGCGACTTCAGTCTCTAAGGCTTTAACTTCTTCTAAAGCTTTCTTCCTCTCAGCTGCATCCTCAGCTTTGAGTTCTGCATTTCTCTTGGCAGTGCCTCTTTTGTCGAGGCGTTCCCCGAAATATTTAGTGTCGTTCTTAGTCACGACGACTTTCTCGGTCGTCAGTAACTGCTTGAACACTTCTTTATCTTCTTCGAGTAACCATTCGATGAGACGATCCGTGCTTGCCGTGGCGTCGAACATAGATCGATAATGGTTTTGCCCTCGACCTGCTACTCCCGCTTGAGCCAAGGCTTTGGTGTCTTTACAGATGTAACCACCACGGTCGTAATCAAAGTAATCTCGGAAGAATTGAAGCACTCGGGGTTTTCGAATACTAGGATCGTTCAGCATGCGTTCGACTTCACGCTTCACATCCGCTCGAGTTCGCATTCGACCTGAAGTAATGGCTTTCTTGAGTTCTTCATCGGGTTTGATGTAGCACAAAGCGTGATTCACTGCTAAGCCCAACTCCCAATCCTTGAGCATGACGCGTCCGTGAACGTCGGGCTTACCTTTTTCCGCTAATTCAGAACGAAAGAGAGAATCACGATCGAGAAAGATCGCTGATAAACCGAGGACCGCTCCATCTTTTTTGCCTAACTGGTCCATCGACTGTTTTACGATACTTACGTAATCATCAGATTCTTTTTGGGTCGGTGGACGGAAGGTTAACGCTTCGAAGAGATAGTCGACCGCAGCTTGAAGTTTCTCGTCGCTGATTCCAGGATCCTTCAGCAGATCGTAAACGGGAGTGAGGGGGCGTACGACCTTCGTGTTGTAGACGATGGCCGTGGGAAGGCCACGGATGTCCCCTACCATTTTGTAAGACTTCGGATCATCCGTAATCTGTTCGGGGTTGGCAATACTCAACGGCCCGTAAGCCATGTATTTGATGATGTCAGCTGCCTTGCCCAAGATCTGAGTCGATTCCGCACTGTTGACGGAATAAAAGTCAGGGTAATTTTTTAAACCGTGCGAACGGGCCGAGGCCAAAACAACTGGAACGCTCTTGACTGAAGTGGCGTATGCCACGGTTCCGCCTTGCCATCGGGTGATTCGATCGACTCCGAAGTAGAGCTTGAGCTCACCTCCATGATTCGTAGGAACAACATCCCCATGAGTACGTAAACCGGGTTTCGAAGGGTTGTACTCAGGCTCCGTATTGATCAAATCATTGAGACGCGTGATGTGCTCTTGCGGTGTGACTCGCCAGAGGCGAGCGGGTGAAGATGTGGGTTTGAGTTGAATCTTTTCGGGAAGTTTTTCAAACAACAACTCATGATCGACGTAGTTTCCCTTTTTCGGGTCGAGATGAGCCGTAAAGCCACCCTTATCTTTAAGAGCGCGCGTGAGCTCTTCGATAATCCAATCAGAGAAGATCAATCTCTCGATCACTTCCGGTTGATCTTTCCTCTTCGGCGGCATCTCTTTGAGCGTGACCTTCGTCCAAATGGACTTCCATAGAGTCGCGTTGGATTCATCGACCGGGCCCAGCTTTTCTAACGACAGGTCCCCCTTCTGAGTATCTTCGTCATGGCAATTGAGGCAATGTTGATCGAGAAATTGCGTAACGAAGCCCTCGAAGGTCTTTTGAGTCTTTAGACCGGGGGTGTAGGTATCGGCAGCGTGGCTGCTGACTGCGAAGATTGAGAATAAAAGCGCAAAGGGAAGGCGAAACCTGATCACACCAACACTTCCTTGAGTGGACCGACACTCGAGTCAAATTTTTTCGCCATCTTTTCGTTCATATTGAAGCGTTCCACCGACTTTCCGGTGGTGGCTTGGAGGATTGAAGCGTAGAGGGCATTGATGGGACGTTTACCATCGAGTTGAGTGAAGCGCCCGGTCTTAAATCGGCCGTCAAAATTACCGAGGAGCATCACGGGCCAAGTGGCGCCGTTGGTGTGCTGCTTGTCGGCGTTATTCGAGGTGTAAACAATGAGAGTGTTATCCATCATCGTACCGCCATCTTCGGGGATACTTTCCAACTCCTGCATAATCTTGACGAGCATACTGCAATTGTATTGACGGATTTTTGTCCAAATCTCTTCGCCGTGTTGCTTCATGTGGCCCAGGTTGTGACCTTGCTTTTCGATGCCTAAACCCTTCCAAGAACCAAAGATTTCACCGCGACCCGAACCGATTGTTAGAGTATTGGTGATCCCTGATTTCAAAGAAGCGATACCGAGATCTAAAAGGGCATCATGCCAGTCCGTTTCGTATTTTGGCTTGGAGTAACGATCGTCGACTTTAGGAGCGAATTTTTTCAAGTGATCCGAGACTTTGGCGAGACGAGTTCTCAAACCATTGATCTCTTTAAAACCTTGAACGAACTGACCGTAGCGTTGCTTGTCGGCGAAGGGTAATTTTTGCCCCTTCTTTGCGGCCATCTTTTCGATGTGTTCGAGAACACTCGAGCGCGCTTCGTGTTCTTTACGAATGTTACCTTTGGAAATACCACCGAATAACATCTGGTAAAGAAGATTCGGATTCGAATGCATAAAGATGGGTTGCCCGGCACCGCTAGCCGAAAGGTTGGCGACGGTAGGCTTGGCCGACATGTTCTCCATGGAGTCCATTCCGATGCAAAGATGCGGTAGAAGGGTCTGAGGGAGAACTTTACTGACTTCATAGTCGATGGTGGAGGCACTGGGTGGAACGCCATCGCTCCCACGGTAACCTCCTAATGCACCAAAAAAGGCACTGTGCGATGGACTCGTATGAAGGCCGTGAAGGCCGTTGATGATGTGGAGTTTTTCTTTGTAGGGCTCTAAGGCTTTGATCGGCTCTGGCAATTTGGATTTCACTAATGAGCCGCTACTTCCCATGCCCTCGGGAATACAAGTTTTGGGATCGAAGCCCTGGTTCTGTAAAAAGAAGACGACTCGCTTAACTCCACTAGCAGTCGCTGCATTGGCCAAATTAGGTAATAACGGCAAGGTGGCAGCTGCGCCTATTCCCGTGGCCGTTCTTCGCATCATTTCTCTACGATCGATTGACATCCCGCGTCCTTTGGTTTTGAAGAGACTAAATCTTTTGTTTAGATCTTCTAGTTTAGGATCTTCTAATTGCGCTTTTAGAATTGCATAAGTTGTTTCATTATCCCATCTTTAGGATATGAATTGCAATGCTGGAAATTCAGAATCTAAACGTGGAAGTTGAGTAATTGTAGAAATTTAAGGGATTGGGAATGGAAATGATGGTGCGAGGTTTATGGCGGGGCGAGTTTTTAGGTGGGCTGGGAGAATCTCTTCGGGCTAGTTAACTTGAATATCAAGCGGCAATGTGCCGTTAGGTAGAAAGTATTATTCATTGGGTTAGACGCGTGACCCGCGTTAACACTTCGGGCTTGAAATGGGATGGAAATTATTTAGAAGCTTTTGCGCCGTGAGTTCTCAAGACTTCTTCAACGGCCTTATTCCCACTCTTTAAGGCTTCGTCTAAAGGCGTACGTTGATCTCTATCTGTAGGCTTATTGACGTCAGCACCATAAGCGATCAAGATCTCAGCTGTTCTTTTATAGGCTTCAGGGTCTCTACTTCCTCTGGAGGAGCCCCCCATAGCGACCGCATGAAGAGCAGTGAGCCCCACCACGACATCTTGGTCGACTTCTGCACCGTGCTGAAGTAAAAGTTCGACCACTTCAGCACTACCAGCATCGGCCGCCCACGACAGTGGTGTGAGCCACCAATCAGTCGCTGAGTCGTTGACGTTAGCTCCTAATTCGATGAGTCTATCACAGAGTTCTTTCGCATTGCGATGGGCAGCCCAATGAAGAGGAGAAGCTCCGTTCAGTTGTCCTTCCTCTTCAAGGCATTGAGTGGCGAGCTCTGGAGAGGATTTTAAAAGATCCATCGCTTCGTCGTACTTACTATCCCGAATTAAATCAATCAATGAGTTCGAATGAGCCATAGAGGGAATCCTCTCAATTATCTAAAATGTATATCCTTCAACTCCCCCTCAACTAAAAGATTAAATGAATCATTATGATATTCGATTTTTGTAAGCGAATGTTTTTATTTGAGAAATGTATCTATACATCACACCCACTCCCTAGAGAGACCGCAATGCGTTTTTCTTTCTGATTGGGATGCATTTCACTACGTATAAGAGAACTGATTTCGTGATAAGTCGTTCGGTTTTCGAAATTCACGGGCTGATTTTTTCGAAGGGCCTTAAGAGAATAAAAGCCGTTCATGGCTATCGACATCATCAAGGCGCCCCAGCGAAGTCGAAAAACCCCTTTTACTATTCGTCTAAAAGAACGACGAAGAGAAAAGGCTTCTTGCCAGAGGTTTCGATGAGCCTTTAACAGTTCAGAGGGAGACATTTGTCTTGGCTTGAAGGTCACATTATATCCATTGTAAAACTCCCAACCCCTATCCGGCAATAATCGGCCTTCGTCTTGGTATCTCTTGTAGTCGGGGGTTCCCCGAAACGGAGTCAATATACTGAGAAAAGGTACATCGACCCCGATGTCATCCAGTTGCTTCGCCATAGCATGAATACTCTGAGGAGTATCTCCATCTAAGCCGGAGATAAACCCAGCCATGACGCACATCCCCCGTTTGTGGAGTTCAGAAATTTTACGCCGATATTCATTGACCCTGTTTTGTGGCTTCCCCGCAAAATGGAGGGATTCATCTCCAAAGGACTCAATTCCGAAGAAGATACCGATGCAACCACTCTTTTGCATAAGATCGAGAAGAGCTGGATCTTCAGCAATATCCATACTTGCTTGAGTCAACCACCATTTCTTCTTTGGAACCATCTTCGCTAATAGTTCTCTAATCCACCTACGATTGGCCGTGAGATTATCATCCCAAAACCAAACCACTTTGCGCTGCCACCAGTAACGAAACTTGTTGTAATCGATATCTTTTAAAACGGAATCTACCGGTCGCATCCGAAATCCGGGATTCAAGGTGGGAACGGTACAAAAGGAGCAAGTAAACGGGCATCCGCGAGTGGCCTGAATAACGCGAGGAACGAAAAAAGATTGAGGCAATAAATCGTAGCGGGGAGTAGGAAGACCATCCAAAGGAAGGGCTTGTCCGGTGTATTTCGGTCGAAGTGTTCCTTGTTCAGCATCGGAGAGCAAACTGGGCCAGACCGACTCCGCTTCTCCGAGCACCACACTGTCGAAAATTCGACTCGCTTCCTTGGGTGAAAAAGTTACATGGGGCCCACCAGCAATCACAGTTTTACCTCGCTTACGAAACTCTAAAGCCAAGCGATAGGCTTCTGGGGCAAACCCACTAAAAAAGGAGAGAGCCACAAGGTCGGCGTCGGTATTGAAGTCGGGTGACTGAACCTGCTGATGAATGACTCGAACATCATGATGGTCAGGAGTGATTGCGGCGAGATGGATTCCCGTGATTGGGGGGACAAAATTCTTCTCATGACCCCGCTCATACCGTCCTACATAAACGACTATAATGTCGATCTTCATCTCACTCTCCTTTGCAGAAGTTCAATTCATCAACAGTTGCTTTGTTTCAGCAACTGCTTTGCAATAATATTTACTCTGCATTAGAGAGTCAAGTGTTTAATTATATATAGGACTTAAAGGCTTATAATTTGATTCTCATTAAGTCGCCACCCCATAAAATACTGCCATTTAATGAGTTAAAGTTTGCTCCCTGTCTTTGTTGAACGGCGATCCCCTCCTGAACCGAGGAGATTGAGATCGATCCTCATTCTCAATTCTTAGATTGGGAGACCCGGAAAGAGCGATGAATGACCCACTCTCCTTGAGGGAGATTAGGGTAAGTCTTTCACCATATATAAGGATCCACCCCCATCGGCATCGGCGGGGTAGACGGCTTGAGAAAAGCCAAAATTACTATAAATCGTTTGAGCTACCTTATTGTTCTCTTGAACCTCCAGGGTGATCTTGCAACAACCCGAAGAGATCGCCTCCTTCTCAATGGCCTTCAAGAGTAAACGCCCCACTCCGAATCCCCTTAGGTCAGGATTGACATAGAAGTCACTCAGGTTGATGAGCGGCTTAGCTCGAAATGTAGAAAACCCACGAAAGCAAGTTGCAATCCCGTACGCATCAGAGGATTTAAAAGCTAAAAAAACCAATGTGGTCGGATGATCTTGAAGGCCTTTGATGAGATTCTTTTTAGCATAAGCGGATAGAGGCTGAGCATCTCCCATCGGGTCTTGAGCGTAAGCATCCATCAACTCAAGCACTGCTTTTTGATGTTCCTTCAGTTTTAAATCCGCTTTGATAATTTCAATCTTAGACACTTGAGCACACCATCTAATATATTAATTCTTCTTCTCAGCTCCTCACTTTATACGAATTTAGATTTTTGATTAGTAACTAAATGCAACAAATTATCGAGAATAATAATGGCAACTGCACCTATTTTAATGATCGCGGTAAAGGACGTACAGTCGACTTCAAAGCTCTTCAGTGAACTCTTTGATTGGAAAAGTGCCCACGGTGGCTCTGAATTCGATATTTTAATCGATGAAAAAAACACACCCTCTTTACTTCTTCATGAACGTTTAGCCCATGACCATCATCGGTTTGAAGGAGTTCTTGAAAAACCTCTGGGCGTGGGGCAAACCCTATACGTTTTTCTAACCAGCATCGATGAGGTCTACGGAAAGGTTCAAAGCAAAAATTTAAAGATCATCGAACCTTTATTTTTAAATCAAAATTCCGGTGCGAGAGAATTCACATTCAAAATTGATGAGGGGCATCAATTTTCCGTCTGTGAAGGAGATTGTTGGGTTTATCACAGAGGTTCAAATTGAGCCCCATCATCGGGTCGAGGTATGGAATGAAGTATTAATGGCAACTCAAATTAAACTCACACCTCATCTCATCATCAGTCGGATCGATTCCACATTCGATACTTCCTGGTGAAACCAGTGGGCTTTGCTGACTGAACAAGATTTCCATGGCTAAGATCGAGTCCGTTAGAGTGATTTCTCCATCATCATTTGCGTCACAAGCATCCCCACAAATGGGCTCACCTTGACCCAGAAATAAGGATCGAAGAGCATAAATGGGATCCGAAATATCGAAAGTGCTATCTGAGTTACAATCCCCACGCCGGAATGTTTCAACTCTTCGCGCAATTCTAAAACCGATGTCGGAGACTCCGTTGCTTCGAACTTTTGCTGCGATATCAATCCTTATATTCGTGGGGCTGCCCGACCAAGCCGTTCCCCGAATGTTCCGATGGGGATGGGCCTCATCTAACTTATCAATCCATTCCCAAAGATTGCCCAATTGGTCGTAAGTTCCGTAGTAGCTTGTTGAATCGCGGTATGCCCCAACTTCGGTGGGTCCTCCGAGCTTGGCCTCTCCAGTATTCACACTATTTGAATCGCCGGGTGGGGCTTGGGAGGTCGGGAAGACATTACTCTGCGTAGCCCAACGCCAATAACCACCCGTACCGTTATTCAATGTTGGATCGTAGTATGCAGCTTTGTGCCATTCATTCTCGCTGGGAATAAAATAGGTCGCCTTATCGTTTCGAGTTTCATTACTGCCATCATCTACTGAATAGACACCATCTTCAGTTCCTCCAAAAGTCTGTCCATTCTCAAGCCAATTCACGAAACGCATAGCATCAAAAAAGCGGATGTGCGTAACGGGATGTTTTTCAAATCCAGGAGCTGGCGAGTACCTGAAATTACCGCTAGTACCTTCTCGTTGAATACGCATTCTCTCGACGAACAGTTCATGAGGATCAACTGCTGCTACGTGATTCAAAAATTCAGCGTACTGTTCATTGGTCACTTCATGCTTGCTGATTAAGAATTCATAATCTACGGCTCCCAGGCCAGAAATTCGATCACCTCGATTCCCGGGATCGCCCACGTGTGCCCACTCGAATTCAACTTGACCCAAGACAGAATCCGAAGAACAAATTAAGGTCATCAATATAGAAGTTATGCGCATCAACGATTCCTTTCATTCCGATGTTAAAATTGCTCTTGATCCCTTAAAGACAGCTTTTATTCCCGAGGCAACGCATGCCATCAGTTGTCGGATCAAAACCACAATCACTCGCGCCGGGAGCAGGAATAGGAGATTCAATTTGGAACAGTTCTTCGAAAGCCAAAACAGCATCGGAGAGAGAAATCTCTCCGTCGTCATTGGCGTCACAAGCATCTTCACAGTTAAGATGTTCTTGGGTGAGGAATAAGGATCGAAGGGTGAAGATCGGATCGGAAATGTCGACCGTGCTATCGTCATTACAATCCCCTCGGCGAAACGTGTCGACTCGACTAGCAACCCGGAAACCAACCCCAGATCTAACCGTACTTCGGATTGAGGGCCGAGTGTTCAAAGAAAAGAGGAATGCGCTACTAAGCCAAGATCCTCCTCGCATCCCCCTAAAGGGATGGTTAGGATCCACATCTTCAATCCACTCGAAAACATTTCCGGTTTGATCAAAAGTTCCATAGTAGCTTGTTGAATTCTCGTAGGCCCCCACTTCTGTTGTGCTGTCGAGATTACTATCAGAAGCGTTGATACTGTTCGTTCCTCCCGGAGGAGCGACAAACGAAGGAATATCATCATTCTGAGTGGCCCATCGCCAATAACCGCCCTCTCCATCATTCAGAGTGGGATCGTAATAGGCAGCTTTATGCCATTCGTTTTCACTCGGAATAAAATAGGTCGAGTTAGGAGCTCGAGTTTCAGTGGCACCATCGGTAACGGCATAGGTGCCGTCCTCAGTGCCTCCTAGGCCTTGCCCGTTTTCAAGCCAATTGACGAATCGCATAGCATCAAAAAAGCGAATGTAAGTGACAGGGTGTCTTTCGTAACCAGGTTCGGGAGAATAATTGTAGTTACCACTTGTTCCAGATCGTCGAATTCGCATCAATGGCGTAAAAAGCTCGTGTGGATCCTCTAAAGCAACATGATTCAAGAATTCGGCGTATTGCTCATTCGTGACTTCGTGCTTACTGATCAGATACTCGTAGTCTACAGTTCCCCTGATAATCTGTTGGTAATCTTCATTTTTAGGATTCTCGGGATCTCCCACAAAAGCCCATTCGAATTCAACTTGGCCAAATACAAGTTTCGAATGAAGCAATATGACCAGTACAATTAACAATGAACGCATGATGCTCTCCTTTCAACCCAGCTCTTGGTTGCTTTCATCTCTGTTGCTCTCAGGTACATGGGCTTCTATGTACAATTCGTGCTGCACCTTTAAATCCACCGAAAAGGAATAATCCCAACGGGCCAATTAAAAATTATGGGGAGAAACTGAATACGCTGGTTCCAAGCAGGAGAAGAGCTAAAAAGATTTAAAAATATTAAAATTAGTTGTTGGGAAACGGAAACACCGGTGGATCCTTCTTATGGTAGAAAAACGTCAAGAATTCATGGCGCTCTTTGTTCGCGCTGAAAGATCCATTCGAGCTTTTCTGTTGGCCGCTACGGGCGACATGAATATCGCCGAAGATTTAATGCAAAATGTAGCGGTAGCCCTATGGGAAAAATGGCCGCAGTATGATCCCGAACGCCCTTTTAGAAGTTGGGCTTTAGGAGTAGCACGCATCGAAATCCTCCGTTGGCGACGATCTGAAGCAAGAGATCGCCTCGTTCTCGATGTACAATTTCTCGATCAACTCGTGGAGGCCGCCGATCGAGCTGCCGTTGAGGCCGATCAAAATTTGGCAGTGTTGGCTGAATGCCTCGGGAGTGTCGAGGGCAAAGCGAGAGAAGTTTTGAATCTCAAATATACAGTAGGCCTGCGCTCACGACAGATCGCCGAAAAGATGGGAAAGAAGGTGGGCGCCGTAGAAATGATCCTCACCCGAACGCGTCGAGCGTTACGTGAATGTGTTTTACGAAAGCTGGCTAAGATATGAAAGATTCAAAAGAAGAACTCATTGCAAAATATCTTGCCGGCGAAGCAACGCCTGACCAGCTGCAAGAACTCGAAGAAGCACTGGAGAACGATCCGACAGTTGCTGATGCCTTGCTCAGTGAAGCCTACCAGGAAGTTCATCTGCGGGAAACTTTGAGCAGCTCAGAGTTGTGCTCAGAATTGTCGGAGAATAATCCTACCTCTCAAATTTTTTCCAGTCGTTCACCGAGAGCTTGGATCGCAGTCGCAGCGACCTTATTGCTCATAGCTCTTTCTGGATGGGGAGTGGCTGCATATGTAGCCAATGAACTCGACGAGGAGCGCACAAACATCGTCACGCTCAACGAGCGAATCTCTGAGCTCGAAAAAACAACTGCCATCATTCAAACTCCCAAACCCACAAAATCAGTTGAAGCAGAGGGACTGCAAATTCACAGCATTCGGGGATTGCTTATGGTGACAAAACTGAATGCCAACCAAAAACCTGAGATTGAATATTTAAAATCGGGTAAAGCCCCACCCATGAATCAAAGACTTTTCACCTGTCCCTGGGGCGCCTCCGAATTTCGTTACGATGGAAATGTGACGATCAACATCGAACGCAACTCTGCCATTCAATTCAATGAAACAAAAGGTCAACGACTACTCTCACTTGAAAAAGGGATTATCCATGTCACGAACATGTCGAAGACGGATAAACTCCCCACCGAAATTCATTGCGCCCTGGGAACAGTAAGGTTGAATAAGGGTCAAGTCGCAGTTCAAGTCAATAAAAAGCAATTGGCGGTTGAAGCCGCCGTCAACCGAGTGAGTGTCGAATTTGAAGAGGACGGAGTGAAACGGTCTTTCACTCTTCGCCGAGGGCAATACTTGATCATCAAGCCCGGAGTAAAATCGAAGGTTGTGGCGGGAACGTTGAAGTTGGGGTTAAATCCGGGTAGGGGTTAATACAAATAAAAAGGAAATTCCACAAGTAATTATTGATTTTGATTCTATATTGAAATCTCAGGACTAATTGTTTATACAGCCAAGAAGTTTATCCTTACTTCTATATACTCTTTAGTTTTTAAATGAATGAAGCTTGTTCTGAGGCTCTCCTAATGGCAGTAAATCGATATATTCTCCCTACCTGGATCTTCTTAGTCGTGCTGACTACCCTCAATATGAGTTGTGAAGTTAGTTACAATGGGCAATCCCTATCGAGTTGGTCGGAACAACTTCGCTCAGGTGAGAATCCAGGCGAAGCAGCTAAAGCACTTGTAGCAATTATTCAGGATTCTAAAAATGAAGAATCAGATAGGAAGAAGGCCTATGAACTCTTGACTCAAGCAGGAGTATGGAATTCTGAAGTATTTGAAGCCTTAGAAATACTTATTAAAAATCCAAGCGATGATCAATTAGATTATCAGATGTACGCAACAGAAGTGTTAGCTAAAGCAAGTGAAGCAGGCGTGGACAGAACTCTTTCCCTCTTGGATCACGATGACCCACACATTCGATTTTGTGCTGCAACTGCCATTCATAAATCTTCATCAAAACGAGTTCATTTACGTAAACATATTGAAACAAAAATCCCAATATTAATCCGACATTTAAAAAGGTTTGAAAGGCCTAATAATGAAGGGCTTGCCGGTAGTGAACTTGCAATGGTCTTCTCAGTAATAGGCACGGAGAAGGCAGAGGCGGTACCCCAACTCATTTCAATTCTCGAACATATTCATAAGAGAAAAGCTTCAAACAGTCGAAATGATCCATTTCTCGCAGTGGGTTGCATAAAAGCCATCAATGGCATCGGTAAAAATGCAGATGCGGCAATACCAATTTTAAACAAACTTCTTTATATCCAGGATCGTTCAATTGCCGAAGAAGCAGCAAAGGCGCGAAAGAGTTTAGGGATTTCAGGCATTGAGCCTCGTAGAGTACTTTTAAAAGCGAGAAGTAGAAAAGTCAGACCAAAAGACAGATTGGTGGCTTTAGAAAAATTAAAAGAAGCTCCTGCAAACGAAAACCTGATTTCTGAACTCATTAAAATATTGGAGAATCAAAAAGAGCCTGAAGAGGTTCGTCAGGCAACAGCCTCGAC
Source organism: Planctomycetota bacterium (assembly GCA_028280485.1). GTDB lineage: Bacteria > Planctomycetota > UBA8108 > UBA8108 > JACQVS01 > JANQLS01. The sequence continues at coordinate 91,047 of JANQLS010000002.1, read as the reverse complement.
CCTCGCTCATTTTAAAGATCACGATATAGATAAAATCTTCGATGCGATCCACCAACAAATGACGGAGAATTTGAACTCAACCTCAATGAAGATGTTGGCTTACTCACTATCTTCATTTGGGGCTCGAGCTGTCGATGCGATTCCCATCATCGCTAAAGATCTCAAGAGTCTGGATTTCAATGAACAAGAACGAGCTATTAAAGCCTTAGCTAACATTGGCTCACCGGCAGCTCATCTCGCTTCCCAGTTTTATGACATTCCAGTGAGTGCTAAAAATGAATCCAAGCTCGGGCGGAAAATCACGATTATTAAATCCCTAATTAAAATGAAAACTTTAAAAGATCGAGCAGTCCAAGATTGCTTGAGTCTCCTCAAGCAAGAAAATGTAAATTATGCCAACCAGGGCGCTGTACTTCTTCGCCATTTAAAACCAGAAGCGAAGTCCGTTGTAAATGAACTGAAAACAATTGCTGACAACACGAAGGAGAATAGAGATCTTAAAGTCCTTCTACAGAAAACAATTTTGTTTTTAGAATTTGGGGATAAGGATTAAGCCGATGATCCGCTGTTTCCCCAAGCTTCAATCATATGCTCTTAATTAAAAGCTATATAGTTTGTACTATGTCCCCTGAATCAGATATCTCAAAAAATACTCTAAATACCTTACAACAAGCTATGGAGTATCTTATAGATAAGGGATTCAACGCCCGTCTCCACAAAGACCAACTCATGATCATTTACGGGAAAAAATCAGAGTGTAGTGCGGGTGAGTTGGTAAATTACTCTCATATCATCTTTGTGATTAAGGGGCAAGAACACTGGATCGTAGCACCCCCGAGAGAAGGAGAATATAATCTGAAACCGTCAGCGCATAATAATTTAAATGAAGCGATTTCCCGTGTTATTACGATCATTATGGATTTTGCTACTTAAATCTAAATCCACTTAATCCGCCGAACGACTCCACCAAAACTTGGCGATCGAGGCTCCTCGATTGTTGCCGAACACTTCCCTTTTAGTGCATTCAGTAATTTCAGCTAGATTGACGGCTTTGAATTTAAATGACCCACGGGTGTTGAATTGTATCCATGAAGGAATTTTGGTTTGATCGTGACCATCTTCACAACCCATCGGTGAATGCTTCGGGCCATTCTCGCCATTTTCGAAAGGATCATCTTTTCTACCCAATGAACAGATGGCTCTCCATTGCTTTTCGTTTTTATTGATGACGCCTAATTCAGCATTACCTTTAATTAACTCTCGGGGATTTAGGGTGAACTCCGCCAGGACTTTGCTGATGTTCTTTTTTTGATCGGTCTGAATTCGTAAATGAATCCTAGACACGAGGGGACTAAGTACGGATCGTCTTTCATTGGTGAGAAGAAAAGGTTGCTCTATAAGTGCAAACTGAGTTCCAACGGGAAAGGCTTTACCTCGGTTGAGCGCCTCGATACTTTTAAGAGTTTCAAAACGACCACCGGGAACTTTGACGAATTGGAAAATGGCAGAACTTCGATCGGTGAAGGCAACAAATCGATTTTTTGTCCCTGAGGTTTTCCCTACACAAACCCAATCACTCTTTTTAGAGAACAAATCATCCGGCAAAAATGGTTTTTGAGAATCATTAGAAGTCAACTTGCTAGGAAATTTTCCCGATTGAATCGTGGCCCTTCCGGTATGAGGAAGAGCTTGGATTTCTTTTTTAGTGAGCCCTAACCGTCTCATCAACGATGAGAGGCGAGCGATAACCTTGACTCGATTGTTATTGGGAACATTAAAGCTGCTGTTCAATTTTGGAAAAACTCCATGGTAAACCATGAGCAAATGTTGCTGTAACAAGACCCGTTTAACTGGACTGTATTTTTGGATCGTAGCATCGGGTAATCTGTCGAATGCTTTTAATGCAGGTTCGAATGTCTTGAATGAAATTGGATCAAACGGGAAATTGGAATTTTCGTAGATTAATGGTGCGGCTTCATCGCTCCCATGAATTTTCCCATCCTTGGAGTTTCGATGCAGGATGGCATCGTAGAGGGCGTCGTAGGGATCGACTGTACTTTTAGTTTTAGCCTTTTCGGCGTAAATACTCGTACCGGACGCCAGGGTGATAATCATTAGAAGGATTATGTTAAGGTTGGGCATCTTCAAATTGTCCTATGAATCATTGCGCAGAATTAAAAGCGTTGAACATCTGTTTCTGATCTCTTAGTCGAAGGAGCAAGCGGGATTAATATTGGATTTTTGAGAAAATTTAAACTCTATTAGTCAGCTAAGTAGTAGTCGGCTCAGCCCTCTGAGCCGGTATGGCAAGGCTAAGACGCTTTAAAATTCAATGTTTAGCCAATCAAGATTAAGAAGGCCTATTGATCATTGAAACGAATTAGGATTACCATTCCGGCTCACGGGGTGAGCCGACTACTATACACCACTCTAAATCCCGTCGATCGATCTTTGCTCTTACCCGACATATTTCCTCGCCGTCCCGATCGGCAGCCATCGGCATTGATTCCATAACCTCCCCCACGTTTGATTCGTATGCCGACCTTTGCCTGAGTGGTATTCACGGGATCAGACTTACTCGCATTTGGATTTGAATAAAAGCCCCTATCAAATAAATCTTCACACCACTCCCAAACATTTCCGTGCACGTGATGAATCCCAAAGGCATTGGGTTTAAGGGAATTAACCGGAAGCGTCTTAGCTCGATACTCACCAGGTTCTGCTTTTCCCGGCCAACGACCGTTATAGTTGACCTGGTCTGTCGTGATTCGATCTCCGAAGAAAAATGGAGTTCGAGTTCCCGCACGGCAGGCATACTCCCACTGAGCTTCGGTAGGAAGATAGAAACCTGCGCGTTGACAAAATTTTTGGCACTCCTCCCAGGTGACATTCACTACTGGATACGGATTCTCCTTAACAACGGATGGATTTTCTGCCATGATCCGCTGCCATTGTTCTTGGGTCACTTCGTACTTGGCAATTAAGAATGGACTCAGTTCAACTTCATGCACTGGCCCCTCATTCCCCATGCGTTCGGGCTCTCCCTTTTCACTTCCCATGAGGAATTTTCCACCGGGTAATTGCACCATAATGATTTCACTTTTTCGGTGCTTGAATTCAGGGTACCCCTGCTCGTTAAGGCCTAAACTTTCGAAGATTTGTTGAAATTCGTACCACTTGCGTAGGTCATCTTGAAAAATCAAAATGAAGACGATTCCCAGGGTGAAGATGGTTAGGCCCAAAGTTAAGGTGATTCTTTTTCCGTTTATTGGAGTTTTCATACTCATGCTTGAAAGAAGACTACGAATGTTTTTATGATTAAGTTCTATATTTAGACGAGCGAGAGACAAGAAGAATTAATGACATCTATCAAAAATAGCTGTATTCATATTTTTGGAGCTTCCGGATCCGGAACGACAAGCTTGGGAAGCGAGTTAAGTAAAAATACCGGTTTCAAGCATTTCGATACCGATTCTTATTTTTGGAAAGCAACGGATCCGCCGTTCCAAGAAGTAGTTCCTGAACCAGAAAGAACGACCAATTTAGTGACAGCATTGAGCGGAGCCCCCAATTGGGTTTTATCAGGTTCATTATGTGATTGGGGAGACGTCATCATTCCCCGTCTAACTTTCGCTGTCTTTTTGTATTTAGACCCTAAGATCAGAATGGACCGATTAAAGAAAAGAGAGCGCGCACGATATGGTGATCGAGTAGACCAAGGTGGTGATCTTTACGAAACCCATCAAAAATTTATAGATTGGGCGAAGAGCTACGACACCGCAGAGGCGCCAACCCGAAGCTTAATATTGCATGAGGCTTGGATGAAAAAATTACCTTGCCCCATATTGAGATTAAATACTGAGAATTCCTTGGAGTCTTTGACGGAACAAGTTTTAGATCGATTGGCATCACTGAAAGACAAGCCTTTATAAGGATAGGGAAAATGAGTCTTAATAAAATGAGTCAAGAAGTTCGTGGAGCAGTTCGATCATTTTCCTACTTTATTGCAAGCGGGACTCACTATATGTTAAAGGGCGTTGATTATTTAGATCTATTTGGTGAAGAACCAAGTGCAATTGAAGAAGCATTCGCAATATTTTGCAACGTATTAGAACTATATGAAAATGACCGTGTAGCTAATTTCACACATGCTCAAAAAAGAGCGACCGATTACCTTCGAAATTATTGTGATCCAAGTTTTACAATATCCCCCCCTCTCGCAGATTGGGAAGTGCATCTACATGCACCCACCTTCGTCTTAATGAATGGTAATTAATATTCTAATATTCACAATTGATTCCATCATTTATAAATGAAATACATGCCAGCAAGAAAATGGGGGCAAGAAAATAAGAATCCCTTTAATTGCTTATCTTCTTGCCCCCATTTTCTTGCACTTTTAAAGATTTATGAGATTAATTTTTAATTTGTTAAACTACTTTTAATTTCATTTTCACCAAAACTCATGAATAAAGAAGTAGTAAAATCCATTTAAAAAACTGTCATTACGATTCAAAAACAACAATGAAAAAAGCCCTTCTCATCCCCTTGCTCTTCATCATCGCCTGCATTTTTGCAGGAACTTACGGCGCATTCCACAATCAAATTTCCTACACTGTTGCTCCTGAATATTTCACCGCATTTAAATTTCATCAGTTCCAGCTCACCGAATCTTTTGCTTCAAATAGGGTTAAAGCGGCTATCGTTGGTTGGAACGCTTCTTGGTGGATGGGAATTATTATAGGAATTGTAATTATTCCTTTAGGTTGGGTTATACCGGGCGCAAAGGATTATTTTACTTCTCAACTACTTGCCTTTTTGGTTGTCGCTATCACTGCTCTGGTCGTTGGCCTTGCGGCTCTGTTGATCTCATTTTTAACAATTGATTCAAAAACAGTAGGAGAGATCACGATTTATGGTAATGAAATCATCGACGATATTTCTTTTGCCCGGGCAGGAACGATGCATAACTTCAGTTACCTTGGAGGATTCTTTGGGATATTTTCTGGTACGTATTTAATTTTCAAAAAGAGGAAACATTTACGGGCTTTGCAATCGAAATAGTATTTTTTAGTAACACAAAGAATCTTTCTAAAAAAATAATTCCCGGAATCATCATGAACATGAACTTCGTCACTCTAAAATACCTGATATTTATAATAGCATTCGGATCATTTTCTTGCGGGACGACTCCAGTTTCAATTGAAGAGAGATCTCAAACGAAAGATTCGTTTCAGGATGGTGAAAACCTACCTAACTCTAAAGATATAGTAGAGAAGAAGGCAGAACTTAGACCGAGTTACGATTTATTGTGGGAAAGTTATGATCCGACAGCTGACAAATGGTTCGCATGGCTTCACAATTCAAAAGATGGGGGCTTCAAAAAACTGTTCGAATCGGATGGCCCACCACGTGAACAAGTACCAATATCTCTTCAACATCCGACCTGGTCTAAAGATGGTCGCTACCTCGCTTACTACCTTGAAGAAAAGGATAATTACCTTATTTACGAATACGATTTTAGTACAGGAAAGTCAAAACAAGTCACAGTTGGAATCTTTCCATACTACAGCCCCGATGGAAACCATTTGATTTACTGTGCAACAAGTCAAAAGACCGGAGAACAAGAACTTTGGGTCTATGGAAGGGATGGATCAGATCAGAGAGTCACCTCATTAAAGCAAACTTGTATGTGGCCGAGCTGGTCTCCTAATGGAGAAAACATACTTTTCACCTCGTTCGATGAAACCTGGAACATTTACTTACTTAACACAAAAAATTGGAAAACGACCCCATTCTCCCAGGGAGATCTAGCTAGAGAAAAAGCTATTTGGTCTCCCAACGGTCATCGTATTGCTCATTGGCTTTTACAAAATGACGATATCGTCATTCAAAATTTAAAGGGTGACATGATTTCAACAATCAAAAAAACTGAAGATTCTACGTACAAACTTGGAGGTTTCTCCCTAGATGGAAACGAGATTGTCGTTACCGAACAATTTGGTGGTGGAATTTTCATTCACAATTGCTCAACCAGGAAATTAAAAGAGATTTGCCGCTTAGACGGCTTTGTTCGTAATGCCAGCTATTCTCCCGATGGTCGGTGGATTGCTTTTCAATTTAATAAAACCAGTCTTCGTAAAAATCGGGGACGTTGGGATATTTATATCGTCTCTTCAAGCGGAGGAAATCCAATTTGCCTGACCAAAGGATTTGAAAATCATAGCTTTTCCCCCACTTGGAGACCAAAATTAAAAAAGGCTCCTAGCGAGTAGGAGCCTTAAAAGTAGTAATATAATTAACTCTAAATTTAAAGATCTTCTTTAATTGCTTTTTTCATTTTAAGAACAATCAAAGAATATCCTGATCCTTCCTTTGATTCGAATTTGATTGGAGCTTTTGGCCCCGTAGAATTATAGCAGAGGTAGAGATGTCCTTTCTCAAACTTAGCTATACCATGAGCCTCAGATCCTACTCCAAAAGGACCCTCCAAAATTTTCATCTTTAATGAGGCGGGTTGTTTCACAAAGTCAGAATGATAGGAGAGCACATAGTCAAACTGTTCACTCAATAAATGTAGTTTGTCTTTGGTGATTTTAACTTCAGATTTTTTTAGTCGATTTTCATCCAAACTCTTTCCATTAATGATCGCTGACTGATAACTCCAAGTACCGACCATTTTCTTGTGAGTCAGTTTTCCGGCCTTATCATTTTTGACTTTATTCAGGACAAAATAAGCATGACCTGAACCATCGGCAGCCTCAAATTTCTTAGGCGGCTCGGCTCCTCGAGGGGAATAGCAAAAATGTAATTTCCCCTTTTTAATCATAATAATCCCAGCAGTCGAAGAACCGATTCCAAATGGACCTTCCTCAATTTTAAGCTCAATGGTAGGTGGATCATTCTTGAAATTAATTCTATGAGACAGCACAAAGGGCATCTTACCTTTGAGGATCAATTTATCTTTCGTAATTTCTATCGTTCTTCCCGCATAGTGATCTTTACCAAATTTCTTTCCATTTCTTTGACCGTACTCGTAGGTCCAAGTACCAAGTAGATGCTTTAAGCTTTGTTTTTCTGGTGAAGCATTTTTAGAATTCAGCTTCCAGGAATTAATGATAAGTTTTTGGGTATCGAAACCAGCATTTTTAGCTCGCTTGATTAATTTGTTTAATTTCTTTTCAGGCACTGGAACCTTTCGTGAAAGAATCCACAAAGAATTCCGATCAGGATTTCCTACGATAGCGTGCTTATAACCCTTATCGACATGAATCACATGATAATTGGCTTGATTAGGTATTACAGATCCAAAGCTTACTGCTAATCTGGGCGCTTTTCCTTCAAGGACCTTGGCTTTCCCTTGGATACTGGCGAGTTTCTGTCCATCGGGCTTACAGGCTGTATTTTCAACTAAGATCTCACCTTTGTTCTTACTCTTTGAATATTTGGCAATTGCTACCGATCCTTTTGGTTGATTGGGAGCAGGCAATCTAGCCACTTCATACCATTTCCCGAGATACTTCTCTAAGTTGAAATTTTTAGGATAAGGAAGCTCTTTAACTAAAGATGAACTCGTACCTGATTTGGAAGTGGATTCATTTTTGGCCAGTGTGAAACTAAATGAATAGATAGTTAAAGCGAATAGCAAAGAAACTCTAAGAAACATTTCAAGGCCCTCTTAAATTTTGGGAATATAAACGGTGTCCACGGTAAAGTTGAACTCCACTCGATGATTGTAAGATGTTCGATTTGTCTTCCCTATTCTTACAAACTTTTTTAAAAAATATTAATGGACTCTTACTTTCCCTGAGTGGCTTCTAACATCTTATACTTCAATGTGAATTTGCTCTTAGAGCGCTCGAGATATTCATCTAATACCGGCGAATAGGTCTGAACTTCAATCTCATTTTTGGAGGGGTGGAAGGTCATAATACGTAAAAACCCACTTCCAGCCTTAATTCTCGGTAGATCAAAATACCAATAGTCTGCCTGTAATTGGTGAACGGTATTCCCATGCTGACCTTGGCTGGTGAGACGGTTTTCTGAAGCATGCCCAGAAAGCACCATAAATATGTTCTTGTGACGACTCACAAATTTTTTCCAAACGACCTCCCCTGAATTCCCATTCACTAAATAATTGTCACCGGTCGACCTTTTCCCCTTTAGCTTGGTGAGGTAACTGTGCGTAACCACAATGATTCGGTGATCTGCATGCTGAGTTACGATTTTATTCGCCCAACTAAGAGTTTCATTTCGAGGTTTGAATTCTAAGGTGAGCACTAAGAACTTCATTCCCCCTGCTTTAAAATATAAATAGTAGTTTTCGATCTTTCCTTCTTCCTTGAAATGAAGTTTTTTATCTGCTCCAAAACTTTTTTTGTACAAAGGGTTCTTCATAAATCGAGAAGGAGGAAAAATGGAACTGAACTGACTTTCTCGTGATGTGCTTGTTTTCTTGGATCTAGCTGAATACCCCATATCATGATTCCCTGAACACAAAATGTAGGGAACATGCCTATCAAGGGTCTTGAACGCCTTGTCGGCGATCTTCCACTCTTCTTTGTGTTCCGTCTGGGTGATATCCCCAACATGGACCACCATGGCGACATTCAGTTTTTTATGATTCTTTTTAATCCATTCGGTTTGTTTATAAAAACAGTGACGTTGGTCTCCAATATCGGGCCAATGTTTCTGTGTTTCTTTATGCCGGATGTCAGCGTAGCCTTGAGTGTCGGGAAGAACGACGATGGAGAAGGGTTTGGATTCACTTCCACCAACATTCTTATCAGAGCTCTTTGGATCTTCAGCCCACAATGAATGAACCAATAAAAGTGATAGAAAAAAGATGCAAAGATATTTCATAAAGCGATGTGAGTCTTATTAATAAAGTGGATAAACGGGCCTAAAATTAAACATAGCCTTGGCTGAAAACCTTGGAAGCCAAATAATCTTTTCCTTTTTAGAGCCAATTTCAGATCCTACTCCGAACCGCTCCCCCGTAGTTCCGAAAGATACCGGATCAAATCGCGCAATTCGTCTCGAGTCATTCCGGAAACTAAATTGGCGGGCATGATACTTCCCGCCTCTTGACGGCTCAGGATGCTCTCTTTGGCTATACGCCTAGTCTTGTTCGTGGATATCTCTCGGAGATGGAGCTCTTTCTCCGTTTCCTTGATGGGGTAACCGGTAAGGATCAATCCCTGATTAGTAATCACATGAACAGACATGTAGCCTTCTCGAATTTGACGATTCGGCCACAGGACAGATTCGATCAAGAGTTCTTCACTCCGTCCTGCTCCAATGATCGACAGATCGGGTCCTTGCGTACCGCCTTTTCCATTTAAACGATGACAGGATGAACAATTGGCGATCTTAGATCGATACACTTCTCCACCCCGTCGAGCATTTCCACTTTGGCGAACTTCCTGAGCGAGTGTCTTAACGTAATCAACCGAGTATTCCGCCACCTTAGCCGCTTTTTTGCCCAAGGCTTTATTGATCGTCGTCAAAAGTTCTTCATCACTTCGCCCAGCTCCGCTCATCGCTCTGTGCATCAAAAGAGCAGGATCAGCTTTTAAGGGCGTTCCAGCAGAAATTAGATCGACGAGAGCTCGATTGAGAATCTTAGTGCCTTCGTTTCGATTCAAAAACAAAACGACAATCTCCTGAGTCAGTTTTTCATTCTTACTTTCTGTAAGGGTACTAGCTGCGATTTGGGCTGCACCCCTTAAATCGAACAGTGACACCGCCCGAACGACTGCCAATTGAATCCTTGGGGATTGATTGGGACTCACGAAAGGCCCAATCTCATCGGTAGCTTGTATCCCTTTCATGCGACTGATTGCTAACAGCGCTGATTCGAGGACGGCGGGAGGTGTGTTCTTTTGGGTGAGAATATGACGAACTTCATCGACCAACGATTGTATTTTCCAATGTCCGATGAGAGAGATAGCTAAGCTACGAACCTTTTCGTCAGAGCTTGACAATAATGGACGCAGCTTAGATTGAACTTCTCCATCTGGACGTATTTTATAAACTTCCGCAGCTGTCACCAAACTTTGAAGCACAACCGGGCTCAATCGGGAATGATCCATTACGTACTGCAAGTCACTAGGTTTTCCCAAACCCGCCAACATCGCAAGTAAGCCCTCGCGAGATTCCTCACTCAGACCTTTGATTCTAGTTAACTCACCAATAAACTTAGCTGAATCGGAAGTTCCGTCCAATTCTAAAACCATTTGCAAGCGTTCGGGCGACTCTCCGAAATCGAATTTTCCTTGAGCCAAAGCCGGTTGCCAGTAGGGCTTGAGAGCTTGGACACACAGCTTTAAGGCATAATTGATAAATCGATCCCGAGGTTGATCCTGAGCCATCGCAGCAACTTCCATGGCATTCGCGCTCTTCATATAACTGGCTGCAATAATCGCTTCCAAGCGAACTCGAGGGTGTTCATCCTGAATACTTTTTCGTAACAACTCTAAGGGATTTTCGAGCCTCAGATGCCAGCGACCGATGAATCTTGCACCGATCGCTCGAACTCTTGGATCATCCGAAGTAAGTAACAATTGAAGAACTTCAGGTTCAACCACTTCATGGGCTGCGTAAATACCCGCTGCTTCCAACAACAGACGTTCGTAGTCACCATCTTGTTCTAACTTAGTGATAAACAGCTGAGTGGCGAGTATCACCGATTCTTTTGGAAGGTCGAAGAGGAGCTTTTTAGCGTTTATTCGAGTTAATCGCTCTTTAGAACTCAATTGTTCGAGGAGTTGACTCGGATTCATATTCACCAAAGATGGTGCCTTGCTAAGAGGACGATCCTTCGCACGCAGACGCCAAATCCTTCCCCGCGTTCGATCCCGTTTCGGATCTCGATAACTCGCTTGGTAGTGGCCGATCGTCGGGTTGTACCAATCGCAAATATAAATGGCGCCATCTGGGCCCACTTTAGCGTTCACCGGACGAAAGTTTCGCTCTGTCGATTGTAGTAAATTGGGCCTCAATTCAGCCTTGAATCCAGCATCTAAATCCACTAAGCGACGGCGCTGAATATTATTATTCATGAAGCCGCTCCAGACGATCTCCCCTTGCATTTCATTGGGAAGGTGTTCCGTACCGATGAACTCGATTCCCGTATTTCTCTGAGGAGGATTCACCAATGGAGGTAGAGCATCTTTAGGTTCAGCATTGATGGAACCAGCAACGGTATAAAATCCCCCACTCAGTGCCGCTGAATTATGAAAAGTTTGAGCCCAATCATCGTGGGTGACTCCCTGACCGTTTAAACCAGCTTTAGAATAACTAAAGAAGCTATCGAGTTGACCCGTGCCGGGGCGATATCTCCAAACTCCAGCTTTGGAAAGCTTAGAAATTCCCCAGGGTGTTTCCACTCGACTGTAAGCATGATGACCCTGGGTGAACCAAAAATCACCGAGAGGACCCCGATGAGTATTGTTGATCATCTGATGGGAATCAGCCGTACCGAAGCCGGAAAGAATGATTTCACGTGAATCCGCCTTTCCGTCCCCATCGGTATCTTTAAGTAGAACGAAATCTGTCGCTTCAGAGACATAGACTCCCCCATCGCCAAATTCAATTCCCATTGGAATGAACAGGCCCTCAGCAAAGCGATGAAACTTATCGGCTTTCCCATCGTTGTTGGTATCTTCACAAACAAGAATGTAATCCCCTGGCTTGGCTCCCGGCTCGATATGAGGATAAGTGGGAATACAAGCAACCCAAAGGCGACCTTGATCATCCCAACGAATTTTTACGGGCTTAACCACGCCATCGGCTTCAGAAGCAAAGAGATTCACTTCAAATCCCTCGGCTACCCTAAACGTTTTAAGCTGGGCTTCGGGAGTGTGTCTCGCGGGATCGACTTCTTGTTGGGGGTACTTTAGATTTGAGGTGACGGATTTAAACTCGGGAACTTCCTCATTGATAGCGAGGGCCATCGCGATTCTATGAATCTGTTGATCCACATTTTGGAGGAGAGGTTTGAAGGCAGCTAATTCTGTTTTTAAAGAGGGGTGGTCATCGTAGGATCGGCTGAAGGGTTGACGCGTACGGTCCCCATAAGCAAATGACCAATTCATGGGACGCCAGTTATCGTGCCATAAACGGTTTTTCTCTCGTATTGCCGATAGCAATGAATTGAACTGTGTGGGTACCAAAATGGGAACACCCAGTGATTTGGCAATTAGCCTGGCAACTTTTGAGTGAGAGTCAGCGAGGAGGTGAACTCCGTTCGATGTTAATTTTTTTGTCGATACTAAAGGCGTAAAAAGATCGACAGCAATCAAGTCTCGTTCTTTAGCTAGCTTCTTTATCGCTTCAGCGTATTGTTTAGCCGTTGAGTTTTTACCTGTATGGTCAGGCATGTGAGGCGAACGAGGTGTCTCAAACGGACGAGGAGTGAGCAAGACGATGCGCTTTGTCACCCGTTGAAAACCATCGAGGAGCTTCTCATAGGCCTTAACAAAGTCCTTCAAGCGTTCGACACCTTCTATAGCCTCCATCTGACCAAAATCGACGAAAACAACCGAAGCTCCAACTCCCTGAAGTTGATCGATCCAAGTTCCGAAACCGATGTCACGCCATTGTTCGTAAACGGTATCCCCTTCCCAGGCCATGTTGCGAAATCGCGGTTTCTTCGTTGCATAAGAGATGCTGAGTAAAGCTTCTAATGTTCCATCCAATCGGGAGCGTACCGTATTGGCTCCTCCGACAAACACAACGGTATCTTGCTCTTCTAATTGGAAAATCTTGTTTTTAAATTGTTTAGTTTGAGTATCAAAATTTTTATTATCTGAAAATCTCTCAACGGAACCTGCACGCTTTTTAAGGGCTGGATTCGCATCTAAGAGCAACTGTTTTTTAGTAAGTCCAGCTAAGGTGACAACTGGATCGTGAATCAATTTATCAATTTTATACTCAATCTTTTGCGGTGCGCCAGCGTGGAGTTGGAACGCAATCCGTCCTTTTAATTCGGCCTTTGGATCATAAAATGAAACGGAAAGTTTTCCATTGATAGCTAACCAAATTCGACGACCAACCGCCAAGATCTCGTAGCGATTCCACTTCCCCTTCTTTACGACTTTCTCCCCTCGATCATTCCAATCCAGTTTGCCACGGCCATATTGATGGTATAAACGCCCCCAAACGGATCGACCCACATCTGCTTGATATCCAACAGCACGAATATCCGTCTTTGAAGCCCGTCGAGATCTAAAATTGATTCCACCATTCCCAGAGTCGGGAAGAATCCTGACATCCAGGGACAGGTAAAAATTTTCAACTTCAACATCAGCCCATAAATACTGATTACTTTTTATGGGTTGGTTACTGCTCCCAACGATCACTCCATCCTTGACAGCCCAAAATCTTTTATCACCCTCCCATCCAGTGAGGTCTTGGCCGTTGAATAGATCCCGATCTAAACGTGGCTCTTGAGCACTGGTGATTAAGTTAGAGATCGAACAACCCAGAATTAGAAATAGACTTAATCTCAGGATTAGAAATTTGGGAAGTTTTCTCTTCATCGAAATTCGCATACCTTCATAGAAAAACTCTTTGTTAAAATCTCAGGTCAAATCGAATCATTACCCTAATTCAATCTGTATTTTAATACTTTTTGACCTAATCAGGGATAGAGATTATGGCTTCATTAACTAAAATCATGATAAGAATTACCAGTTGGGCGTAGTTCTTCTTTTCCGCTTTTAATGATAGAAAAGATCAAACTTCTTTCAGTATCAATTTAAGGTTTAATACTAATGACTAAAACCGAAGTCTTAGCCCTTCTCAAAGTCAACAAAGATGAACGAGGCATCAAGAATTGGAAAAGGCTCGGGGAGAAGTCGGGTGGCTTGAAAAGCTACGGAATTGGGCTCACCAAGCTGAGGAAGCTGGGCAAGGAAATCGGGAAGGATCACGATCTGGCTTTGAAACTCTGGAATAGCGATGTGTACGATGCGAAGGTCATCGCGCTCGTTATCGATGATCCAAAGAAAATCACTCGGGAGCAAGCTGAAACCCAGGTCGAACAGTTAGGCAAGTGCGGATTAACTCATGTGTTTTCATCTTGTGGTGCTGCATTAGCCAAAACCCCCTTCACGGTAGAACTCGCTGACAATTGGATCCAGAGTAAGGATAAAGTACGAAACTGCTGTGGTTATGGACTCCTCTATGAAGTCTCCAAAATCACCACCAAGAAGGCTCCCGAGGAAAAGTATTTTCTCGATCACATCAAACGCATTAAAGAGAGCTGGAAAGATCAATCCACCTCAGTGTTGATGTCGATGGCCGGGGCCCTTATGGGAATAGGTAAACGCAGTAAGAAACTCAATGCCGCTGCATTAAAAGTTGTACGTAAGATCGGCCCTATCAAATTTGATGGCCCCGATGGTAATTGTGATCCCTTCGATGCCGAAAAACATTTAACGAGTGATTATATAAAGAAGAAACTAGGGATTTAAATTGAGAGAGCCAGCGGCAAATGTCGCAAAACGATTTCTAAAATTGCTATAATCGAAGTTAACTTTAAATTTCCAAGATATTAGTGCGCTTAAAGGAATTTCCGAGGAATCAACGTGTTACCTTTTCAATCCTATTTGAGATTTGTCTTAGTACTCTCTTCGCCCCTTCTAACGCTTCCCGTCCAGGCTTCCGATTCTTTCTACAAAGATCCCCCTCTCTTCTCGACTGCCCCTTCACCAAAAAAATCTCTCCAATCCATCGATCGCTTCGGCCCGGTGGGAATCGGCATCGATTTGATTCAACCCGCATTCACGATGCGGATTAAGAACGTAGAGAAAGGATCACCTGCAGCCCTCAACGGTGAATTGAAAAAAGGTCAAATCATCGAGAAGATCAACGGACAAAAGCTTGCCGACATCGACCCTCGAATTCAATTAGGACAAATCTTAGCCAAGGCCGAAGCCACGGATGGTCGTATCAAGTTTTCCCTCAAAGGTAAGCCACAATCCGTGACGGTTAAAATACCCGTTTTAGGCGCCTACAGTAAAACTTGGCCACTCGATTGCCCGAAGTCTGACAAGATCGTTCGACAAGTCGCGGACTATCTCTCCAGCCCGAAAGCTACTGAAGGTTTGGGCGGAGTCGGCATGCTGTTCCTACTTTCAACGGGTGAAGAAAAAGACTTAGAAGTTGTGAGGCAGTGGGCAAGAAACGCCCGTGCTCATACCTATCCTTGGTATATCGGTTACGGGGGGATTCCTCTCACCGAATGTTATTTGAGGACAGGCGACCCCAAGATTTTGGAAAACATTCAAAAGTGGGTCGATAACGCCGCGAAAACTCAACACAACGATGCCTGGGCGGGACGGGGTTCAGCTTTAACCAGTTACGGGAGCGGCCATCTCAATGCAGCTGGAACTCACGTAGTTACGTTTCTTCTTTTAGCCAAGGAATGTGGTGCCAATGTTCCGGACGATGTTCTTCTCGGTTCATTGAGACACTTCTTTCGTTACGCCGGAAGAGGAAACAATCCCTACGGAGATGATCGCCCGTTCACGGGATTCGTCGATAATGGTAAAAACGGTAAGTTAGCCATCGCCATGGCCGCCGCCGCTGCGTTAACGCCCGATGGGGAAAACTCGATCTATGCCAAAGCTCGAGATGTTTGCGCGATGAAAAGCTTTTACACTACGACTTTTATGCTTCACGGCCACACCGGGGGTGGCATCGGGGAAATCTGGCGTAGCGCTGCGATGGGACTTCTCCACGATAAGAAGAACAAACAGTACAGAGACTTCATGGACAACCGAAAGTGGCATTACGATTTGTCGCGCCGCTTCGATGGATCGTTCGGGATACTTGGAGGCAGTGGTTACGACAAAGAACTTTGGGGCATCGCTTATCCTTTAGCCTACACGATCCCCCGAAAAACATTACGTATTACGGGAGCCCCACGAACGAAATATTCCAAACCCTATAAACTCCCCCAGCAACCCTGGGGAACCGATGCTGACGATCAATTTATTTCGCTTGAGGCGGTGTCGGATAAAAATGGAAAGAAACAAGACTTGTCGGGTGAAACTCTGGCTAATGATTCAAGCCTTCACTTTATCCGACGATTTCACGGAACCACCCAACCTACCGATGATGAAATTCGGAAGTACATGTACCATCCCGAATTCAACATCCGAAACATCGCAGCCTTTAAAGTACTCGGAATCAACAGTGGATACATCGGCTGGAAGTCTCCGGGAGGAAAAGTTCGCCGTCACTTGATGATGGAGTTTTTAAAGCATCGAGATCCCCGAGTACGTCGTGCCATGCTGGGTGCACTCTTACAAAAAACGAACGAACTCAACCCTGAGACTTTTGCTCTCTGCGTTGATGCCATTAAAAATCCAAAGGAATCCTGGTGGATTAAAGATGCAGCCTTGCAACTCATCAGTCATGGTCCTACCGATCAAATCCTTCCACTGGTGGATGTGATCCTTCCTTACTTGGATCACGAAGAAGCCTGGCTTAGAAATGCCGCGCTTACTGCCTTAACTCCTGTCGCCGCTCATAATACAGCTTACCAACGCATCCTACCGGCGATGGGCGAACTCTTGAAAAAGAATCAACGAGTTTCCGTCACTCTTGGTTTTGCAAAAAAAATTCGAGCCGCGATTAAATCAGCAGGGCCAAAAGTTCATCAGTTAGCAACCGAAACACTGAAGGAAACCTTCACCGGTTACGAAGGCAAGAAGGCGAGTCCCGCGGGTCAAAACCTTAAGCCAACTTATTTCTACCATCTGGAAGCGATCGCTTCTTCACTCTCAGAAGTGCCTGGCGGCTATGACCATCTTTACGAAATCGCTCGAAAAAAGCATCCCGATGAAATCCTGCCCTACAAAGAGATCTTCCTGAGTGCAGATTCTAGCCAATTTGGTCCTAAGCTTAAAAAAGCTATAGGATCGATTATTCTTGAAGAACTGATTCCAGAATTTGTCGGTAAAAACCGTAAGCGATTGTTATCGTTAGCCTCCAGCTTGGAACAAAGAGGAACTCCGGGAGGCCGAGGCGAGCCCTTAGATGGCTTAGCGGCTCTCTACAAGCGTGCCGGTTCTGATGAATACGATTGGCATATGTTTTTAAACTTAATAAACGCTGAATGGAACTATCATAGCTTTGATCCTATTCCCTCAGAGCAAGTACCTTTCGACCAACTGATCTCTCGTTATCGACAAGTCACTCTGCCCAAGGGAATGGAGAATTGGCAGGACAAAGAATTTGTTCCCGGTGAGCATGGTTGGAAAAAAGGAAAAAGCCCGTTTGGAACCTACGATGGTAAAATTCCCAAAGGCCCCATCACAAAATGTTCCCCGAATTGTCTCGGCCCAGGATGTTACGGAGCAACTCCGATCAACACTCATTGGGATAATGAAGTTTTGCTCCTCCACGGAACTTTCAAAATTCCCGCCATCAAAGAAGGCCATCGCTATCGCTTGAGAGTAAACTCAGGAGAGCATGTGGGCGCAGGTGGCGGCCACATTATTTATATCAATGGAAGAAAACTTATCGAAACAAAGCAGGGCGGCGGTCGAGGCTCAGGCGGTCAACCCAAGGGAGCTTATATCACTCAAGATTTCCTTCCGGACTTCCAAAGTGGCGAAGTGACGATCGCCGTAAAGACTTTTATTCGTTACAACCAAAAATACAAAGCTAAACCGACGAGTAAAACTCCACAGGGAAAAATCAGCCTGCATATCGATGAGCAAAAAATTCCCCCCATGGACGATGAGCTCCTCTTCAAATCGGCTGCTGTCGTTCGTATGCAGTCTTCCGAATGGCAGTCTCAGCTCAACCCTGAAGATGCTTCCCAAGATCCGAATGAGAATTTGTTTCGTTGGGATGGGAAGTTTGTAGCAGATCCTAAGAAGATGGGAACTTGGAAGCTTATAGATAATGTCACGGAGATCTCTGAATTCCAACCCGATAAAAAAAGACGTGGGCGAGTACGAAACGCTCCCTTTAACAGTATCACTTTCAGAAAGTTCGCCCGAACCAGTGAACCCACATGGGCATGGTCGGGTGACACGCTGATGGATTTAACGAAATACCAGGCTCTCAAGATGAAATTTGTGACAATTGAGGGCCTCCAGTATCTCATGGTAGAAACCGGGGGATTTAGCACGCGACACAAGCCAGGCTGGAAGAGTCGTTGGTTTGTGATGAAAAAGTAGTCGTCAATTCAAGCCCGAAGCGTAAGCGAGGGATCTACTTTTCTAAATTACGGTATTGTTCTTTTTATCAGATCGATTCTAAATTGCGTAATTACTTCGTACGGCTCGCGGGGCGAGCCTACTACTAGTACCCCTGCACCTCCGGTTGTTTCTTAGGGATGTTAAATTCCACCTTCACCCTTTGGCCTTTACGTAACACTTCTAAGCGAACTTTCGACCCTAGCTTCTTTTCTCGCATGAGATAAGCTAATAGATCACTTCGTGAGAAGCCCGTCTTGCCATCCATTTTGATGATGACATCTCCACGTCGAAGCTTTCGCCGAGGCTCCACATTGTATTTCTTGAACCAATTAGGGGCAGGCCCGGAAACGAGCACTCCGTTTTGATGTTCACCCAAGCTCACTCCAATCCAAAGCCAAGATGCATAACCGGCCATACGATACCGCCACACGAAATCTTCATCTCGGCGCCAGTTTTTCTTGAGAGTCATCTTGAGCTTAAGAGATTTTGAACCCCTCTTAACTAAAACGGGTAATGGCCCCCCTTTGTCGGGAAAGTTATGGAGAACCCATATAAGATCGGCGATGGAAACTAAGGGTTGTTTCGACATCGTTAACATTTCATCCCCAACCTTCAGTCCAGCTTTATCGGCGAGAGATCCCGCAGCAACTTTCGAAATCTGAGCTGCTTTGCGATTATCCATAGTTAGACCCAAAATTTGAGGCCGAGGGTACATCCAAAGCATTTTATCGGGTATGGGGTAGCCCTTCATCAACATCGAATCGATTTCAGTGCGCTTCACCTCATGGCAATGCAGGCAACCGTGTTGGTTTTCACCCGGCTTAATGACTTTAAGCCTTTTATACTTGAGAGCAGAAGGAGTTTTTTCAGCAAACTTCCACCGAGGCTTCTCCCCTGTTTTTCCCTTTAATGCAGATTTCCATTTTTTAGGATTCTCTGTATATCCCTTATGAATGGTTAACGCTTTCTTCAGCGCCGCTTTCATTCCATCGACGGTGTGATTTGGGTTTGAATCCTTACGACTCATTTTAGAATTGGGATGCGCCCTACCAAAACGACCGTAGATCGTCTTGTCGCCATTCATCATGAATAGTGACCAGGAGATAAAGGGATCAAATTGAAAGATGGAGAGATCGACTCCACCCATTTGAATGAGTCGGACACAAACGAACTGATCTAATAACGACTTCAGTTCAGAGTCGGCGTGGACGACCAACTGGTCGTCGATACTGGCACAGCCAGTTCAAGGGCCTCACCTGAACGAGACAAGTAACGGTTTACCGGTCTTCTTGGCTAAAGCGTACCCCTTTTCGATGTCTTCGTGGATCCAACGCTTGTCCAGATTGTTTTGTTTGAGAAGGTCTTTTGCGTGAGTTAATGAAAACGCGCTGAAGACACAAATCAAATTGAGAGCTAAGATCATCGATTGTTTGATGTTCATGAGGCGCTACTTTTGTTGAGGTTCCTAATCCGCAGAGGAAGCTGAGTTCCCAATTATAAAAGTTCTATATACTCTTTAATATTACCCTTAGTCTATGGGAGATGAGAATCCCAATCCATTAGATTTCCCAACTGTTATTTTTACTTTCTCAGGTGCTTGATTTATTGTCTGTTTAAAGTTTTTATAAAAAATAAATCTTAGCCATTTCAGGATCTTTAGCCACCACTAAGTAGTAGTCGGCTCACCCCGTGAACCGACCTTAGCAGTTAAGATAGATACTATCGTCAGGGATAAAAACCTGAGTTTCCTTGAAACTTAATCAATCCTGAGACCGGCTCACTTCCGAACAATGTCAAAATAAGGCCGTAATTCAATAATCGGATCGAATTCTTCAGTACTAAATGGGGCAGAATCTAAAATTAATCGCTCAGAATCCACAGACCAACTTCTACCCTCATTCGTTTGAGAGATGTTAGACATCGAAGGTGGCGCAGCGCCCCACATTCGATTTTTTGAACTAAATCCTTCTTTAGAATAAATGAAAGATTTCTTCTTAACCTCCAATTCAAAAATTGATTTAAGCGCACTCTCATCTTCACCAAATAATACTTTTCCAATCCAGACATCTTCCCCCTTCCTCTTAAATTCGAAATGAAGTAATTGCTGACTACCTTCCAAGCTGAAGTTAGAAATTAATTTAATCTTTTCTCTATATTCAGCTCGCTCTGTATAACTTAACTTCTCAACTTTAAACCCATTAGCTTTACTAAATTCACTCAATTTAATTTTCACTTCATCAGGATCTGCAACATAGATCACTAACAACAATTCTTTAAATTTCATTTGCACTCCCTCCTTGGAGAGAGTCACCTTATTCTTAACAACGATCTTTTCTTTGTTTTTTGAAACGTTATTAGCATTTTCAGTTAACGCGAGGTAATTTGTAATTTCTTGACTCTTATCACAGGATACAAATATAAATAAACAGCTTAAAAAAAGTGGTATTAAATACCCACCCCGGGGAAGACGATTATTTGTGTGCTGTGAATATCTATATTCAAAAACCCTCATAGTACGCTCGTAAAAACAATTCATGACTGCTCCCTCAAAGTTTTTTATAAATCGTGTTAAAAAGCTCACACCGTTTAATGTAGATTCCCGATTCAAAAATATCCATAATCTGATATTGTATTGATCATTACAAAAGATGCTCATAAAAATTAAGTTTTAGAATCACTTAAAACTCCTACGAATATATTGATATTTAAATGAGCAATTTATTTAACTCGATGCATTAGCGAGAGTGAAAGAATAAACCGGCACTAAAGTTGTTCATGAGTGAGATTAAATCATATCAACATTTCGCAGATTAAAGTAATTTGAAATCAATTCAACGTCTCGTCCCCTCGCTCACGCTTCGGAATAGTTAACATCATCAAATAATAAATTAGCAATCTCAGAACGTCCGGATGATCCTACTAAAAATTCCAAACCGGCCGGAAGCCAAAATAAGCCCTCGTTTGAGTTTTGAGTTTAAAACCTGAATAGCGCCAAGCTGATCGTAAGTTTTCAGCGCCAAAGAGCCAAGCTCCTCCTCGCATGGCGTGAATGTCATGCTTTGCAGTTGCTTTTGGATTGAGTTCGCCATCTTCAAGCCTTCTATAATAATCAGTGACGTATTTGTCAGCACACCATTCGAGAGCATTTCCATGCATATCGTGTAAACCAAATTGGTTTGGACCTTTCATTCCAATCGGATTTGGCCCTCCCCGAGAGTTCTCTCTAAACCATGCGATCTTCTTCAATTCTTCCTTTGTCGATCCATTAGAATAAAGAGTGTCGCTTCCACTTCTGCAGGCGTATTCCCATTGCGCTTCAGTAGGTAGACTTAAGCTCGTTTTATCACAAAAGTTTTTGCAGTCTTCCCATAACAAATATCCTCTAGGGAATGTTTCACCAACGAACTTGTGCTGCCTTTTCCCGGTAATTTTTTCCCACTGTTTCTGTGAAACTTCGTATTTAGCGATCAGGAATGAACTCAGCTTAACGCTTTTTTGAGGCCCTTCATGATTTAAACGACCGGTTTCAATTCCTGGACTTCCCATTTTGAAGGAGCCACCGGGCACCTTAACGAAAATGATTCCCGTCAGCTTGTGTTCGTACTCTGGTAATCCCTGCTCATTGGTCTTGAGTGCTTTAAAATCACGTTGAAGTACATACCAAGTCACGATGGACTCCCAGTAAATTGTCGTTGTGATCACTGTGATGAGGCAAAGGGAAGCGATTATGAGTAGTGCTAATTTTCGTGGTTTGGATTTCATTGCGTTGTCACTCAATGTACACCCTGTTCATTTAAAGCCCATGTAATTGAATTTGAAATGGGCTCATTGACTTGAACTTACATTGTCTTACATCTTTTGAATTTTGGAAAATTCAATTTGTTTTCCGAGTTTTAGGCGTTTTTTCAATTAACCAATCCCATTTAAAGAGGCCCCCCCTTCCAAACGAATGAATTGGCAAATCATTTGCATATAAATGCCATATGTCTCAGGTCAATCTAACGTACGGCCAAGTTTATGACGGTTAAAAAGCTATAATTATTACCCGTTTAAAATTTGAATCCCTTTCGAGTTAGTGGAGTTCGACAATGAAAAAGTGGAATCAGCACATCAAGGTCACAGCTTTCTTAACGGTTTGGATCATCGGGGGCATGGTGGACGCCCAAGACAAATCAAAATCGATTGAACTCACCTCTCTCTGGAAAACTTTCTCACCCACCGAAATCAACGAGGTGAGAGGTATTACTCAAACCAAGGAGGGGAAATACCTAGCCTTCGGAAACACTTACTCTAAAGCGGAAGGCGAGAGTCACTGGTGGGGAGAATTGGATCTCCAAGGCAAGAAAGTCAAAGAAGTAAAAAATTGGGATCCTCGAGGATTTCGAAATAGCAATGTCGTCTCCCTCCTACAAACGAAAGATCGATCCATTTGGGTCATCGGCGAACGAACAATTTCAAAGTTCAATCCGGAAGGAAAAATGCTCTTCTCTAAGAGTGTCTATAAGATCAGTCCCATTGAACGCTATGGACTGAGTGTTCACGCTGCCGTCAAGTCGAATGATAATGGACTGATCCTGGCAGGATCAGCTCAAAAAGAAAGGAACAACCACGATGCTTGGATGATGAAGATCGATTCCACTGGAAAGAATCTGTGGGAGAAGAATGTCGATTACAAAAAAGATGAAATGATATTTCATGGAATCAGAAATAAAGATCGCATTCTATTTACCGCTGCGACCGGAAAAATTGACAAGTTCGGAGCGGGAATGGATGGAGTTTTAGTGCTGGCTTACAACGACAAGGGCGAGCAATTAGGGAAATACAACACCAAAGGTACAATCTTTCCGAGTTGTATCCCCACAACGATCTTGGAAGACGGAAGCGCTGCTCTCGCTATTTCAAGGGGTAAATTTCCAATGCGAGATGCCTGGTTGATTCGTTTAGACTCGAAGTTAAATCAATCTTGGGAAAAGCAAATCGCAAAACAAGAAGTGACTGCCTTTACTCCCTCGGTATCTTCAGATTCCACCAAAAATCTAATTGTCACTTGGAACGGAATGAAGGGGCTCCACTTTTGGAAATTCCAATTGAATGGAAAAGAGCTCAGTAAAGAGATCCATTCGAGTGCACGTGGTTTTTTTGTTCCTCAAACCTCGGGGAAGGGACGGTTGTTTTTACAAAAGACGAAATCATTCTAAAAATCGAATCAGTCACTCATGAAACCATATAAATTTTCATCCCCCTTCAAATCCGAATGACCGAATTCTTTGCTTAAGAGATTAAGAACTCCCTCTTTTATATCTTTTTGGGTCAGGGAATCATCAGTCAATCGATCAACCCATTCGATGACTTGGGGAATAGACTGCATATCCCCAGCATCAATATCGGGAATTCGAATATCAAATTCTTCTTCAATCGCCATTACAAACTCTACGATTTCTAATCCCATTAAATTCTCTAATCTATATTATTAACGGATATTGATTCTTGGGTCACATAAGCAGTATATTTGATCGAGATCCGAACTTCAGGAAAGTATCTGACTTTCCTATAGTCTTTTTTGAGAATTACACCCTGACCAACTTTCAAAGCTAAACCATGAATTCCAATTCTTCTTCATCGCATCCTTCAATAAATATCAAACGCCGCCATTTCCTTTCAACTTTGGGAGCTGCAGCAGTAGCAACAAGCTTGGCCCCAAACTCTCTTCTCGCAATGACTTCAATTGCCAAGTCCCGTATCCCCCTCGGGCTCGATGCACACTCCATCCGAGGGATGCGTTGGAAAGCTCCTAAAATACTTCAATTCGCCATCGATCATAAAATGGATGGAGTTCTGTTCAACAACCTCAGTTACTTTGAAAGCCTCGATGATAAGTATCTTAAAACCCTGAGAAAAACTGCGGACGATCATGCCGTTCAAATCTATATGGGAGCTGGTGGAATCTGCGCCAATGGCGCGAGGTTCAAGAAAACTTATGGTGATGCCGAAGATCTCGTTAAACTCGGGATCAAAGTAGCTACCACCTTGGGATCCCCCATCGTAAATGTGAAAATTGGGAACATTAAAGATCGATTTCTCCCAGGAGGAATTCAGCCCAGAGCTAAAGAGGCCATCCGCGTCCTCAAAGCCTGCTCTAAGCAAGCCCAAGATGCCGGTATAAAATTCGGCTTTGAAAATCACGCCGCTGATCTTCGTTCTGAAGAACTTCTCCCCATCATCAAGGAAGTGGGAACCGATGTTTGTGGAGCCATGATCGACCCCGGCAACGCCCTGTGGGCGATGGAAGACCCCATGGTTCATGTCAAAGCACTCGCACCTTACGTTGTCGCTAACAGTGTGCGCGATTACACTGTTTGGCCTTCTGAAGATGGGGCTCAATTCCAGTGGATGGCCGTTGGGGAAGGCATGATGGATGTTAAAACTTATATTCAGGCTCTCCACCAATCCAATCCGAAGATGCCCATCTTCGTCGAATCGATTTCCAATGCCGTACGCCCCCTGCCCTTCTTAACGGAAGCTCATTGGGAAGGCTATCCCGATCTCGCCGCCAAAGATATCACGGACTTTCTCAAGCTTCTACGAAAGGGACGTCAGCCTAAGATCGACAAGCCTAAGCCCGGTGAAGATAAAAAGAAATTCGATCAACAGCATCAAGTGAATGAATTTCGCAAGAGTGTTGAATACCTTCGAAAGAATTGTGATGCGGGATTGAAACTAAAATAGTAATTATAGATTCGTCTCGAAAACAAATATCGGCCTAAAACCCGTATCCCCTTCTTTCCATTCATCGAACAACATAAATCTATAGACACTCGTGCAAAGAGGCACTGCACTATTAAAAGCCCCACCTCGGATCACTTTGCGAGTAGTGGGTTTTAAAATATCGGGTGTGGTCTTGTCGGGATTTTCTTCAGTTACATACATGGAATCACAAATTTCCGCTACGTTTCCGTGCATGTCATGCAATCCCCAAGGATTCGGAGGAAAGGAACCGCTTTTCATCAGTTCAGGAGCTTTCGGAGGATTTGCTTTCGGTTTGTTACGATTTAAAAATTTGATCCCCTGTAAGATTAAATAACTGCCAGCGGATTCAGGAGGAACGGACGCAGGGGAACTAAAATCACAGTTGACCTGGTCGGGTTTTATCCAAGAACCAAACGAGAATTGAGTTTGAGTTCCCGCTCGGCAGGCATACTCCCATTGATCTTCAGTGGGTAATTTTAAGCCGACCTTATTACAAAAGGACTCCGAATCCGTTACGCATTCTTTAAACGTAATATTATTAACTGGAAGCTTCGGGTCCTTAGGATTTGAGGGATTCGAGCCCATCACTTTTTCCCAAGTCTCTTGAGATACTTCATATTTAGCGATGAGGAAAGACTCCATCTTCACTAATTTATACTTTGGAAATTGAAGCCAACCGATTTTCTTTGTATCACTTTTTCGCAACGTTCCTTTGGGGAGCTCCACCATAACTATTCCGCTTTTACGATGACGATACTCTTTGAGTCCTTGCTTATTAGTTTCGATATATTCAAAAAGTTCCCAGAAGCGATACTCCCTGATAAGAGTCTCCCAATTGATTCCCACTACGATAATCAATGCCCCTATCGCAACCGTAATGATGTATATAAAAGCTTTCTTGGCTCGAGTCACTTTCACTCCCAATGAGAAATCAACACTTTCAAATTTAATTCAGTCTTTAAGGTTGGAAAGATACGTTCAAGGGAATACGCACATTTCTGGGTGAACTTTAAGGGAGAGATCTAAGCCCAGAACTTCCACCAAGGCTTTTTGGGTGGTGGATCATCATCCCCAGTATCAAAATCAGACCCGTACTTAGCTGCTAATTGAGGGTAAAGCTTTTCTACTCCATCTTCATCCCACTCATTTCCGGTAGGTTCATCGGGCAATGGAGATTCTTTAACGGGGATTTCATCAAATAGATTTTCGAGAGCATCCGTTAGTTCATAGTTAAAGCCCTCATAAAATAATTCTTCAGGATCATTCACTTTTAATTCAGCTAGACTTTCGGGATCCTTTAAAGCCTGGCTATAAACTTCATTACCGTAAGAAATCAAGGTGCTTCTAAAATCCATGAAACCATCATCACTACAGCCTCCATTGATGACATAGGCGGCCCCCCAAAGTTCCCAAGTGTAGGCTTTATGATCAAAGGAGTCAAAGTGCCTTGAAAAAGCCAATAAACTATCTTTATCGAGAGTCGAAAGATTTTCTTTTAGAAGTTCACACTTCGTCTCCATGTCTCCTTGAGATTGTTCATGGATTCGATCTACGATCTCCCAGAATTCATCCGCAGTCATTTCTGTTCCTTTATTTTCAATTCAGGCACCTTGCCATCCCCAGTTTTCTTCCCTTCCAAAAGCCAAGCGAAATTAAATCTTGCTAAATGAGCCCCTTTGATCGGGTCGTGTTCATAGTGGAGATAAATCCATCCTTCTGAAGGAGTGTTAGCTCGACCCACCGCAAGGGATGAATAACCACTACGACCTGGATCTACCAATCGCTTAAGCGGCCAAGTTTTTCCTCCATCGAAGCTCACCCAAACGGTGACCCGTTCACGGTGAGAGGCATCGGTATCTAAATTACTGAAGAGAAGGATATCTCGATCTTTTAGGGGCAAGCGAGTTAATCCCGCCATACAACCGTAAGTACGCCCCTGATCTCCGTCGGGTAAGCTGTCGACAATACGCCAGTTTTTCCAGGTTACTCCTCCATCGTCACTGTAGGCATCTCTTCTGCGTTTGTTTTTCGGCCTCTTCTTCCAGTGCATTCTTGAGTTGTAATAAATGCGCCCATCGCGTAGTTCAACCAAAGTGGCTTCCCCGGTTCCTTTTTCAGGGAACGGCTTACTGGTTTTCCAAGTCTTACCTCCGTCGTCACTGTAGATTGCATTCGTATACTGAATGGGCCATTCTGCATCCCCACCATTGGGACCGTAATATCGAGTAGGACGGATTAAGCGACCTTTATGGGGACCGAATTTCAATGTCCCTCCATGCTCATTCATGTGCATCGAAGGAGTGTTTCCATGGATATCTTTATGAATGATCGTTTTTTGGGCTTTCCAGCTTCGACCATCATCTTGGCTTCGATAGACAGTTAAAGGCGCTGGAGGCTGGCGATCTTCTACGAAGACTAAAATGTCTCCTGAATTCGTGTCCACAATCGTTCCTCCACCGTGGTAACCTTTCTTTGAAATGGTGATAGGATTATTCCATTTTTTTCCCCCATCTTCACTTCGGCGTACCACCACTCCGTTATTTCCCCAAACGGCTAAGACCGTCCCTTTTAGGGTAACCACGACATTGGGGTAACGCTGGTCTTTGAACAGACGTTGCTTATCAAATTTGGCTTTCCCCAAAAACGAAGCCAAAGGGTCTTCGGTAAACGAGAAGGTTGACAAATTTAAAATAAAGAGAAGGATAAGAAATCCGACAGAAACCGAATGCATGAAGAGATCCTTCAAAAAGAGTTAATGAATCCAAAGTCTAAGTATTTAAGATCTATAATATGACAAATTTAGAATCAGATGAAGTAACTGAAACTCAGCCAACCTATAAACTTCACTCATTAAGAAGTATCGTTTGGGCTACATTCTGGGGCACCCCCCTTGCAGGGGGCATTATCATGGCCCTAAATTATTTCCGCACTGGACAAAAATCGGCCGGAAGAAATGCAGTCATCGGTGGCTTTTTGGGGGCTGTAGCATTGTTGGTTCTCATTTTCGTCATCCCAGATCAAGTCTTTGACCGCGTGCCCAGCGCCGTTTTTATCATCCCCCAATTGTTGATCATTCACTTGATTGCAAAAAAACTGCAATCAAAACTCATTGCCAACCATACTCTGAACGGAGGTGATTTTTCATCACTATGGTCTTCCTTTGGTATCGGTCTTGGCTGCCTCGCATTCTTTTTAGTCACCTTCCTAAGTATGAATCTCATTTTAGGCCCTGATTATGGACCCCATATTAATGTAGGTAATGATGAAGTTTATTATTCAGGAGATGCAACTGAGGATGAAGCTCGAAGATTGGGTACGACTCTCCGAGGATTAACCTTCTTTCAAGGAGATGGGGTCTCAGTCCGGCTGGAATCTTCGGATGAGAAGTACACCATTTCTTTCGTCCTGGTTAACAATGCCTGGGAAGATCCCAAAATGGTTCAAGCCTTTAAGAGAATGTGTAAGTCATTAACGAATTCGACCTTCCCCACTCCCTTAAAGATCAATTTGTGTGATAATTATTTTAATGTGAAGAAATCGTTTGTTATTGAGGAGTGATGATTTATTCCTTCTAAGAAATAACTGACTTCTTTATTTAGGCAAGAAGATAGGGGCAAGAAAATGATAAAAACCTAACTATCAAATATTTTCTTGCCTTATTTTATTTGAATCAAAATCAAACTCTTCACAGAATAATCCGACCTAATTCATCTGGGATCGCCGTTAGCTATGATTCGTCAATATTATCAAGATAGGATTGAATATTTAGGAATGATCGTAGATGCGATAGATTGAAATATCTTTGCAATATTTCGCGCATCATCAATACCACGATGATGAGTACCCAGAAGCTCAATCCCTAAAATATTTAGTGCTCTTTTCATCCCGCAGGGACGAATATTTCTAACTTCAGAAAAAGCTTTTTTCAAATTAAAGTGCTGCTGGAAGATCTCAGGATTCTCAATACCGTGAAACTGACAATCCTGTTTTATTTGTTTGAGATCATAAGCTCCCCAGGAAACCAGTACTGAAGATTCTGCTCCGATCCAATCCATAAATGCTTTAAAAGTTTCAGGGAATTCTTCTGCTGTCTCAACATCGGTTTGGTAAATAGAAGTCAGTTGAGTACAGAAGGAACTCACGACGGGCTCTCTTACAGGCTTAATAAAAGACTGGAATTCATCGTCAACTTCAATTTAGTCTCCACTGATTTTAACAGCCCCAATTTCGATGATTTCCATCAGGTTTCGATTTACCGAATTCTCCCAACAGGTAGCTTCGAGGTCAAAAATAATGTAATTCATATAAATTAAACTTCATCCCTTAAGGAATATGAACTTCCGCCATCATACAACGTACCCCACCCCCTCCATACTTTTCTATAGTTGGAATCTTGATTGAGACTAAATCTCCAAACTTTTCTAATTTCTCTTTCTGAATGATCTCTAAACTACTCAAAGCTGCCTTTGAGAGAACAATCAATTGCTGATTTTCAGAGTTCTTGAGCGAAAGAATATTCCCCGCAAACTGAGCCACTTGTTTTTGAGAGATTGCGATAACGGTGTGATTTGTTTCTTCCAACCTCAATTGAATCTTTTCTCTTTTGGCTGGATCGACGATCGAATCCAAACAGACCAAGGCAAACCCTTCTCCGATGCTCAACATGACATTCGTGTGGTAGAACGGAATTTGGTTCTCATCTTGGGCTTCAAAGGAAATCACTTCGTAGTTCATACGAGTTGAAAACTCCTTGAGTCCTTTGATGGTTGTTCTTGGCGACAAGCAAGCGTACGTAACGCGATTTACTCGATCGAGAATCAGACTTCCCGTTCCTTCTAAGTAGGCTGCTTGGTCTTGAAAGGGAGTTAAATCGTGTCGATGACTCCATTGAACACCACATTCCGTTTCTAAGATTTGAATGATTTCCGGTCGAACTTCCAACCGCCGATTTTTATTGAGCATAGGATAAAGAACAACGGAGCCATCAGAATGGAAGGAGATCCAATTGTTGGGAAAGATCGAATCAGGAGTCGAAGGATTTAAAATGTCTTCAACAACATGCACTGTGATGCCCCGATCTCTCAATTGATTCACCATCCCATCAAATTCACCTAGAGCTAATTGATGGATCTCTTCCGGAGTTAGATCATGGGCTTTTGATTGAAAGGCATTGGTCGCTTGGGTTTCGGTATTAGAATAAAAAGCAGCTGGACGGACCATCAAGATATGGTTGGTGAGTTGGGATTTTGAGCCACTAATAACCATTTGAGCGTATTCTTCTTGGGTTGATTCATCGATGGACGGTGGAATAAGACCTTCAATTCTTCTAAACTTAATGAAAATCAAAATCCCTTACAAATCTAAGAAAATAGAATTTGGATACCAGTAGATCATGAAGAGCTACCGACGACGGATCACTCATTTACTGCTTTACTTCGCCTTATTTTCGACTTCGATCACTCTGGGTCAAATACAAAGAGGAAAAAGTCCTGAAGAACTTGGAGTTTCTTCTTCAGGGATTCTTAAGTTTGTCGAAGCACTTGAAAACCAGGAAGATGCCACCCACGGTTTTGTCATCCTTCGTAAGGGATACGTTGTTGCCGAAGGTTGGTGGGCACCCTACCATCGGGAAGCTCCGCATAAACTATATTCCCTTAGCAAAAGCTTTACTTCTACCGCTATCGGTATGCTTTCAGATGAAGGCAAGATCGATATCGATGACCCCGTGGTTTCATTCTTTCCAGACGATATCCCCAAAGATCCGAGCGATCATCTCAAATTTCTTCGGGTAAGAGACCTCCTAACCATGACCACGGGTCACCAACAAGACGCCACTCGCTTTATGACGCTTGGCGATGAACAAAATTGGCCAAAAGTATTTTTAGCTCAAGCCATCGAAAAGCGGCCCGGAACTCGATTTCGTTACAACACCTCTGCCACCTACATGCTGTCCGCCATCCTTCAAAAGCTCACAGGTAAGACAGTCAAAGAGTATCTCAGCCCGCGACTATTTAAACCTTTAGGCATCAATAACGCTTCTTGGGAATCCGATCCACAAGGAATCAATGTGGGTGGATGGGGCCTCAAGGTGAGCACCACTGACATCGCTAATTTCGGACAACTTTATTTACAAAAAGGCGTTTGGAATCAGCAAAGATTGATTTCAAAATCTTGGATTCAACTCGCCACCTCAGCCCAAACAAAAAACGGGACGAATCCCGACAATGATTGGAATCAAGGTTATGGATTTCAATTTTGGCGCTGTCGTCATAATGGGTATCGAGGCGATGGCTTATTTGGACAGTTTTGTATCGTCATGCCCGAAGAAGAACTGGTAGTAGCTATCACCGCCGGGCAAAGGAATATGGCGAAATCCATGAATTTGGTGTGGGATCATGTTCTCCCCGCCCTCAGCTCCAAAAAACTACCGCCGAATCCAACCCTTCAAAAATCACTTAAGGACAAGCTAAAGAAACTTAACCTTCCTACGGTTAAGGGCAAGGCAAGTTCAATCCTCGCTGGTAAGATCTCGGGTAAAAAATTCACCTTGGCTGAGAACTCAGCCAAAATAAAGACTATCACTTTTAATTTCGATGAGAATAAATCTTGGCTAAACCTTCAAACGGAGCAGGTTGATCAAACATTTAAATTAGGTCATGGTAAATGGGGAAAAAGCGTGGTGCCTTTTCACAAATTGGGTATTTCTACTGTTTCCACGACAGGCAAAGAACCCACCTTTTCGAGTGCAGCTTGGACGACGCCTCAAAAGTTCACGGTGCGCTCTTGGATGATAGAGACGCCTTATCGATTAGATATGGAGTTTGCTTTTGAAGGCGAAGGATCCGCACTCGAGATGACTTACCGAATCCATCCCGCCCAGCCGAAGGCGATAAAAGTTAAAAGTGTTTCTGTAGATAAATAGAGATACGCAAAGGCTAAGGACCAAACTTTGGCAAGTTCGGCTACGGCAAGTTCGGCTACTGGGGCATTACTGAACCGAAGGATCATTCTTATAACAACCAGCTACAAACCAACCTAATCCGAAGAAACTCAATCCCCAAACTTCAGCGTAAAAGTGGTTACCTAAAAGCAAAAACCCGACGATTCCCAGCACCATCAAGACTGCGATACTTCTATAAATGATCGCACGGGTAGGTTTCTTTTTTGCTTTGGCTCGGACCGAGAAGAACCACATCATGAAAATCAGACAGACAAAAAGCAAAACAGCACAGGTGATATGAATCGCTCTTGATTCAAAGCCTATAGAATCAGCGATGGTTTGAACCCAAGCAGAGGGCACATCGGCCTGACTAAAGCCTTTCGTCGGAATGAGCGCCACTCCAATGGCGAAAATACAAGCCAGTTTACTCAGATAGTATTCACAGTCTCTACCCCTCCCGGCTCCATTGTATGCCGACAGAAAGAAACCAACTGCGATCAGAGAACCGACAAACACATCGCGAGCATCCGTCCAGTAGGAAATGCTGATCGAACTTAACTCAGATCCCTTTCCCGATAAAAAATAAACGACAGGCGATAAAAGGAGAGCGATCAATCCCACGATGACTCGCATCATCTTGTGATTGATTTGACGTTGTGGAGCAGCTTCCGTTGACATCCTAAACTCCGGCAATTATTTTTTTATGATCGAATTTATTTGATCTAAGTAAATGATCGAACAGTGTAAATCAAGCCTTCTCACTTACATACCAAATAACTTTGGAGGCTAAAATCTTTCTCGCAAAAACCTAAATTTACACGTTCTTTGGTATAATTTTTTACATTCAATCTATTCAACAAAAATTCGATTCGCTTAAACTTTCAACCATGTACAAATTCACCTCATTATTTTTCGTTTTAGTCTTTGCTTCAACTGTCAATGCCGTTGAGACTCCCAACCTACTCTTCATACTCGCCGACGATCTCGGTTGGGCCGACACAACTCTCTACGGGAAGACCTCCCTTTACGAAACTCCCAACATTGAACGCCTGGCGGCGAGAGGCATGACCTTTAATCGTGCCTACTCGGCCAGTCCTCTCTGCTCTCCTACTCGAGCGAGCATCCTTACAGGGCAAAATCCAGCTCGACTCGGTTTTACTCAACCAGCAGGACATCTGAAACAAGTTCGCCTCAAACCAACGATTCCAGCTAAAAGTCCCCCTTATAATAAATCGACGAACGTCCAATCCATTACTCGTTTGAACCCCAAACTACCGGCCCTGAGTCGACTTCTTAAAAATGCGGGTTACTCGACGGCTCATTTCGGGAAGTGGCATCTGGGAACAGCTCCTTATTCACCCTTACAGTTTGGTTTTGATATCGACATTCCCCACTGGCCCGGACCGGGTCCCGCAGGAAGCTATGTGGCTCCCTGGAAATATCCCAATTTCAAAGCGAAAAAACCCAAAGAGCACATCGAAGATCGCATGGCCGAGGAAGCGATCCATTGGTTAAAAAATCGAGATAAGAACAAACCGTTCTTTTTGAACTACTGGCAGTTCTCTGTACACGGTCCCTTCGATGCTAAACAATCTCTTATCGATAGATACCGTAAGAAAATTGATTTGAAGTCGAAACAAAAATCCCCCACGTATGCGGCTATGGTTCATTCCTTGGATGATGCGGTGGGAAGGCTTCTCGATACCATCGATTCCGAAGGCTTAACTAAAAATACGATCATCGTCTTTTACTCTGATAACGGGGGAAATAATTACAACGGACTCATCGAAACCACGACAACTGGCAAAAAGTATGTGGCCCCCATCACCAGTAACCACCCCCTGCGGGGAAGCAAAGGGAATATCAATGAGGGTGGGATTCGAGTGCCCGCCATCATCGTTTGGCCGGGAGTGACGAAACCAGGCTCAAGAAGTGAAGTGCGCATTCAATCGACGGACCTCTACCCCACTCTTCTCAATATCCTCAAAGTCAAATGGCCGGATAACCATGCCATCGATGGTGTCGATATTCAAAAGGCCCTAAGGGGTGAGAGCATGGATCGAGGCCCGATGTTCACTTACTTTCCGAGCTTCAACAACACTCCGAAGTGGCTTCCGCCTTCGATGGCAGTTCACCAGGGTGACTGGAAGCTGATTCGCGTCTTCCATTACGGTGAGAATGGGAAACACGATTACAAGCTCTTCAATCTCAAAGAAGATATGGGAGAAAATCACAATGTCGCAAAAGCGCATCCAGATAAAGTTAAGGAACTCGATCAGCTGATTCAGCAATACATCCATCAAGCTAAAGTGCTTGTTCCTCAACCCAACCCTGGTTTTGATCCGGCGAAATTCAAACCTGAACTCATCGGGGTTCAAAAGGGTGGTTTGAAAATGCCCAGGTTAAATAAAAGTCGGGCTTCTCCCAGTAACGAGGCTCAGAGTAGACCCCCCGAACTAAAGGGCTGGACACTTCGAGGAGCCAAAGCTACAGTTGAACCTGAAGCCATTAAAATTGTCACCAAGGGGAATTCTACGTTCATCGCAAAGGCCGGCTTTCAACTCGAAAAACCGGTTATCGTCAATGTACGCCTCAAAGTAAAATCGGCGGGCCAAGGTCGAGTTCAGTGGCGAACTCAGGGACAAAGAACATTTCCCGCTCAGAGCCAAATACAGTCCTTTGAGGTGAAAGAGGGTGATTGGCAGGAATTAAAAATTCAAATTGATTCTAAAGGGAAGCTGATTCACCTGCGTTTTTATCCTCCGGGTAATGGGAACGAGATTTCTATCGATTGGATTGAAGTGGGTTCGAAGGATAACAGCCCAAAAGGTCGTAAACGCTGGGATTTTGGTCGAGAGAAAAAGAGTTCTCCGAAAAATTGAGAACAAGGCATCTATTGAATTCTACTTTGACTTGAGCCCAACCGTATTTACTGCGAATACTTTGTAGCTGTATTTCTTATTCTTTTGAACCTTCTTATCAATAAACTCCATTCGAACGAGAGGAAGGGTAGGTGTATCGCTGTATAAAAGGTTTTGAAAAATCGGTCGACCAAATCGGTTCTTTCCAATATCAGGTACTCGAGCTAAGAATTTCCCATCTCGCTCGATGATGAAATAGGCTAAACCACTCTCCAAATCAGCCTCGGCTTTCCAAGTGAGTTCCCTTCCTTTGACTTGTAGATCAGTCGGTGATGGAGGGGCTGTTAAATCACGAACTTTTGTATCATTCACATACTGCATCCAAGCTTGAGCTATCTTCTCATTCGGTAACCAATTGGCTTTTAACGCATCTCCCTTGTAAGATTCTGCGGGAAAGGCTTCTTTTTCCAACAAGGAAGCAAACCAAGAATCTTTCCCGGATATTTTTTGAAGCGCATTCCCTTCTTTTTTAGGTAGCCGAAGATCAAGACAAGTGCTTAACCAAGGGATTGCTAAATATCTTTGATTTCCACAGTCATGTGAACTTAATGGATCGATGGCAACCGCAACGAGACCGCCTTGACCTCTTAGTTTCTTAAAAAAGTATTCATTCGCTGGCCACACTTTTGAAAAACGTCCATCCTTAACGGTGACCCCTTCCTTCGTGCCTACATTGCACATGATCGGAACTTGAAGGGATGCCTCATTGAGAGAGTGAGATTTGATATCGGGACGATTAGGATTTGTTTTTAACAATGGTACTCCAGAACGCAACCAGGCTGCGGCTACTCGTTCTGGGTACATGAACACCATTCCCCCTGCCCAATAACCTCCT
The DNA here is from genome assembly GCA_028280485.1 of Planctomycetota bacterium. GTDB lineage: Bacteria > Planctomycetota > UBA8108 > UBA8108 > JACQVS01 > JANQLS01. The sequence goes on along the minus strand of JANQLS010000002.1, from coordinate 55,380 downwards.
CCACTATGACCCCAAAGAGCCCAAGGAATCTTAGGCAGTTCTGGATGCCCTGATATTTTTCCCAGATCAACCAAACCTCGTATAAAAGCTTTGGCTGAACCATTCCTAGGGTCACACCACAATTGGCAGTTTTCACCATCGCGTTGTTCGTAAACCGGTGAGAGAAGAGCACAGTTGTGTTTTCGAGCTAACGCTTGCCAGTGAAGATCGTAGGCACCCGACAAACCTGATCGGCATGAACCTTCACCACACCCGTGTTGATGAACAACGACTCCGCGGAGAGTTTTAATTTCATCAGGGATCCAAAGCGTATAACTAACTCCAAAGACTAACTCCCCGGGCTCTTTTGAAGGCTCATATCGTACTCTGTAGTAAGGGGGTTTAACTTCGGGAAATACATCATAAGGAGCTTTTTGAGCGAAGGTGAACCCCGTCAAAATCAGATGCAGTAAGATAACTAAGTTCAATTGAAAAATTTTAGGGATATACATTTAGGCTTCCTATAGTTCTGACTCATCCACACAAAATACCGTGCTTATCGTGAATCAACCACTTTACTTATTATTAAAAGTTATGACACCAATCTATTTTCAAATTCTTTGTGATTAATGTATACACAAGAAAATGGGGGCAAGAAGATAAGAACTTGATAAACAATTATTTTCTTGCCCCTATTTTCTTGCCTAATTCTTAGCCTTAATAATACATGATATTACAAATGGCAAAGATGCTCCCTATGTCTTGCTATTAAAGTTCGTACTTTATTTTGAAATACGGCTCATTTATTAAAATGGACGACTCCCTAATAAAAGTAATTTACATCTGTTTCTTCCTATTCTTTCTAACCGTCTTGACGACCAGGTTCTGGGTAACTTTCTGAAATGAATCCCTAAAATACAAATTCAGAAGCATCGCGATATTAATATTTGGAATTGCTATGACTAGCCTAGGTATATCTAGTGGCCACTGGTTGAATACTTACGATACTTGGCTTCCTTACACAAAATATCTCTTTTGGGTGGGATGTGTTTCCCTGGGTATTTCATCTCTACTTCTAATAACCAGTTTCTTCTTAAGAGAACAAGAAATCACAAAAATTGATTTCCCGATCTTTAAAAAAAGCAAAGACAAAACGGTTCATAATTATTTAGATAATCATGGATCAAAAGAGAATGATGTAGATTAAGGCACCAGTAAATCCCTAAAAATTTTTCACCAGAACTGGAACTCGGAAACTCCCATGGTTAAGAACTTCCTCTTCAGCAAAGTCCCCTACCAAATCAATCGGCAGTTACATCTTTACGTGGGAATCTTCTTGAGTCCCTTTCTGATACTTTTTGCGATCTCTACGATCGTGATGAATCACCCGAGTCCTCGTGATCCTGACAATCCTAAATTTACTGAAACTACCAAAGTTGTTCCCCTCAGCATCCCCACTCTAGTTACAGATAATATCAAGCTGGCCCGCGATAAATTGGCTGAGGCCAGATCCATCACGAACAATCCTGAAGCCAAAAAAGCGGCGAATCAAGCCGGTCGACAAGCCAACAACAAAGCCGCTTCGGCACTCACTGAACATGCCTTGAAGGAGCTTGAATTAGAAGGTGAACTCTTCGCCTTCGGTCCCATTCGGAATAACAAAAAGAGAATAACGGTGATGGTCCCAGGGAGAACGACGATCGCCACTCTCGATGTAGAGAAGAAGGAAGCTTCCATCCAGTACCGAAAGTTTAATTTCATCGACACCATGTCTTATCTACACCGCAACCCCGGACCTCATAAGACGAAAGGTCCCAACTGGGAAGGGTCGAAATTATGGGGATGGACCGCTGATATAACCGTCTACCTCACACTCTTTTTAACCCTCTCTGGGCTCTATCTTTGGTGGGTACTCAAAGCTGAACGAAAAGTAGGATTCATCTTCATGGGAACAGGCTTTTTATCCTTTGCTTTAATTACCTACGCCTTGCTCGCTTCACCGTGATAGCGAGATCGAAATACTGACTCTTTCTCTTTATCACTCTTAGCAAGGAATCTCTTAAATGAACTCAACGCTTGAAACGCTTCCCAAATCCAATTCCTTTACAAAGTGGAATCGTAAAATCCACATTTACATCGGCTTATTTATGTTGGTGTTCATTTGGATCTTCTCCCTATCGGGCCTCTTCATGAACAACCCTCGCTGGTTCGCGGGCGGTCAACCAAATCGGGAAAAACAGACGGCTCAGGTCACGATGCCAGAATCGGGAGCACGTCTCGAAAAGGCCTGGAACATCATGGAACAATTGAACCTTCGAGGGGAGGTCTATTTTCTTCGAGACCCAGGCCCCGGTAAATTTGGCTTCTTGTGCATGCGCCCTAACGTACGTGATTTTGTGACCGTGGAGATCGAAACTGGCAAGACGAACATCATGCACGTCACGCCCAAAAACAATTCCTACGCGGCTATCATCAATCAAATGCATGTCTTTACTGGAAATTTAGGAGAACGCCAGAGAGACTGGCTTCCAACGAAAATTTGGAGCTTCAGTATGGATGCTTTGTCCGTAGGAATCATCATCCTCGTTCTCACTTCACTTTACATGGGCTGGCAATCCCCGCACCGAATGGGCGTCATCATCTCATTCGTGTTCGGGGTTGCTGTATTTACATATTTTATTTGGGGTCAACAAATCATGTCTTCTTAAGTATTGAGATTGGATATAAAAATGGAGTGATAAAATCTATTTTCGAATTTTTTAGAGATTAAGGATGGAATGGTTCAAAAGCATTTTGATAATCCTGGATCTTGAATTAACGGATCACTTATTGGTGACGTGAATCTTTCCCCAGTTCAAAGAAATTATTAAGTAGCCATAATCAAACTTATGAAATCGCTAGTAGAGCTGAACCCAACAACCAGCGCTGAATATTTCGCACCAAGAGCTTGAGCTCTTAAGTTATCAAGGAATATTCCCCACGCCAACGAGGCATTTCGTCTCAACCTGAAAATCCACGATACAGCATTTAAAAGGTAAGGATTAAAAAGGATATCATCGCTGAAAAGTAGATAGAAAATTAACCGTTCTCTTAAGTACTGCCGACTCTTAAGAATCATCGTACTGTTAAAAAGGACAACAAACAGTAATCCAATTCTTATCTCAGCGATATCTACAGTGTTCCAATTGGAAGGCGTGACCCTAAAAGCTATAAGGATGAATCATGTCGAACAGCCCTTACTTTTATTTCGAATCTGAAAAACTTATCAAACTTGGTGAAGAACTCCACGAAGAGTACATCAACGCTGATCCTTATCCTCACATCGCCATCGATGATTTTCTTCCAGAAGATATAGCACAACGAGCTTTAGATGAATTTCCGGGCCCCGACGATATCGAATGGCAACGTTATTCTGCGGATACTGAATCACTGAAACTAGCCTGCGGAAATATCGAGCAATTTGGACCTTTCTTAAGGCACCTGATGTCACAATTGAATTCCGCTCCAGTCGTATTAATGTTAGAGAAACTCACTGGAATCGAAGGTTTGATCCCAGATCCTTACTTTAGAGGGGGAGGCTTATTCCAAACTCTTCCTGGAGGGGTTCTAGACATCCATGCCGATTTTAATAAAAATGCAAAATTAAATTTAGATCGAAGAGTCAATCTTCTTATCCAACTCAATAAAGATTGGAAACATGAATACGGCGGCCATTTGGAGCTTTGGGACAAGAAGATGAAGAGAGTAAAAAAAGTCTTACCCATCTTCAATCGCTGTACCATCTTTAGCCCGACCTCCACCACCTGGCATGGGCATCCCCGCCCCCTCACTTGCCCCGAGGGAGAGACCAGAAAATCTCTGTCAGCCTTTTATTATACAAACGGCCGGCCAGCTAAAGAACGAAAGCGAACTCACTCCACGATTTGGAAGAAGATTCCTGACGAAGAAATTTTGATCGAACAGGTTTAACAGAAAAACGTAAACCCATCAGAGTTTTTCGAATCTCTTAGATCAGAAATCCTCCCGGACATCACCTCAGTAGTACCACTGCTGAAGTGATGCCATTAAACAAAAAGAGTTGATCAAATTTATCCATTTGATCAACTCTTTTTGTTTAAGCGAGCTTGTTAGCTGGAGAGACTTAATTGAACCTACTCTTAGGCCAATAACTCATTTAACAACCGATACTCTTCAACGCCAGTCATTCGAGCATCCAATCCTTGAAATTTAACCGACAGTTTTTGGTTATCGATACCTAAAAGATGCATGATCGTGGCATTGATATCTGCAATTTTCACAGGATCTTCAACGATGTTGTAGCTAAAGTCATCGGTTCTACCCAACTGAACTCCCCCCTTGATCCCTCCGCCCGCCATCCACATGGTGAAACACCGAGGGTGATGATCACGTCCGTAATCAGTGCGTGTCAATTTACCCTGACAGTAGACGGTACGTCCGAACTCTCCTCCCCAAACGACTAATGTTTCATCTAACATCCCTCTTTGTTTTAAATCTTCAATCAAAGCCCATATGGGTTGATCGATATCTCGACACTGATTTCGAATGTCTTTAGGTAGGCTACCGTGTTGGTCCCAACCTCGATGAAAGAGTTGGATGCATTGAACATCGCGTTCTGCGAGTCGACGAGCTAACAAACAACTGGCTGCAAAAGTTCCCGGTTTATGGACATCGGGACCATACATTTCAAGTATGCGCTTCGGTTCACTCTTGAGATCGGTGAGCTCAGGAACCGTCGTTTGCATTTTGAATGCCATTTCATACTGAGCCATACGGGCATTGATCTCGGGGTCTCCCGTCACTTCAAAACGTTTCTTATTTAGTAATGACAAGCCATCGATCATTTTACGCCTCATGGCTTTGTCGACTCCTGGAGGATCTTTCAGGTAAAGAACGGGATCTCCAACCGATCTCAAGGCGACACCCTGTAGCCGTGATGGCAAAAATCCACTTCCCCAAAGCCTTGAAAAAAGGGCCTGCGCACTTCTTCTCCCAGTCCAGGTTGGAGTCATCACCACATAATTTGGCAGGTTTTCGCTGCTGACTCCCAATCCGTAAGCTAACCAAGATCCTAAGCTAGGCCAACCCGGTAGTTCACGTCCGGTTTGAATAAAAGTAATAGCTGGATCGTGATTGATGGCATTTGTGTATACGGATCGAACGATGGAAAGATCATCGACGATTTTAGAAGTATAGGGTAGTAGCTCACTGATCCACGCTCCTGATTTCCCTTGTTGAGAGAAATTGAACATCGAGGGAGCTAAAGGGAACCTTTTTTGACCGGATGTCATCGTGGTGATGCGCTGCCCTCTTCGAACCGAATCAGGTAAGTCTTTATTGAAGAGTTCCTTGAGCTTGGGCTTATAGTCAAAAAGATCTAATTGGGAAGGCGCTCCCCCCATAAAAAGATAAATCAACCGTTTGGCCTTCGGGGCGTGGTGAGGTAATCCGGGCAATCCCCCACTTCTCACCGGTTTCTTATCAGGAGCTTTTGCCTGTGTTTCTGATTCAGCGTAACCTTTACTCATCAGAGTGCTGAGTGCCGCGACGGCTCCCGCAGCCTTCACTCCCGAACCTAACAACTGCCTTCGTGTCAATTGGAGTAGAGCTTCAGTTCGTAGGTCCATGGTGATCACCCCTTCGTAATGGATTCATCTAAGTTTAAAATCAAATTTGAAAGCATCGTCCAAGCAGCAAGCTTTACGGCGTCATGACCCGGTGGTAATTTCAATTCACCTACCGATATCAATTTTTTAGCAGCCTCTTCATTTGCCTTAAACTTTTCATAATTGTGATTGTAGATATCGATAAGAACCTTGAGTTCATCGCCTTGAGGAATCCGCGCCGTTGCCAATCTGAAGATGTAGCTAGCGATCGCTCGATCTGTAGTTCCTCCTTCAGTTAATCCTCGTTGAGCAAGGGCTCTGGAGGCTTCCACAAACTGTTCATCGTTCATGAGAGCCAACGCGGCTAACGGAGTGTTCGTTCGAGAACGACGCACTGTACAATTCTCTCGAGATGGCGCATCGAAGGCGACCATCGCTGGCGGTGGAGCCGTACGTTTCCAGAAGGTGTAAAGACTCCGACGGTAAAGAGCTTGTCCCGAATCTCGTTTAAAATTCGCAGTGTTACTGTCGGTATAACCCACCGCTTTCCAGATACCGGGGGGTTGGTAAGGTTTAACACTGGGCCCGCCAATTTTACGGACTAATAATCCACTGAGGGACAGAGCATTATCTCGAATCGTTTCAGCATCGAACCTAAAACGAGCTCCCCGAGCCAAAAGGCGATTGTTAGGATCCTTCTCAATCAATTGGGGAGTCATTTTGGCTGACTGCCGGTAAGTGGCTGATAAAACAATCTGCTTGTGTAAGCGCTTAACGTTCCACCCTTCAGAACGAAAATCGACAGCTAACCAGTCGAGCAATTCAGGGTGACTCGGCTGTTCACCCTGTGAACCAAAATCTTCAGTAGTCTTTACGATTCCGGTACCGAAATACTGTTGCCAAAAACGATTCACGGCGACCCGAGCCGTTAAGGGATGCTCTTCAGAGACCAACCAACGGGCGAGATCGAGTCTCGTGGGTAATACAGATTTCTCTTTTAGATTCAACGGGGGAAGAGCAGAAGGAGTATTGCGTTCAACGGGATCCCCCGGCTTGTCGTACTCACCACGAATAAGGATGGTCGCGGGCTTAGGCTTTGATCGATCTCTCCAAATTAAAGTTGCAATGGCTCCGTCGGTCTCAAGCTTCTTTTTTTCTTTTAAAGAGTTCGAATACTCCAAATCCAAGGTTTTATATGAATCATTAAAATTCGTCAGATAATGATGCCTGAGAAGGCTGAGTTGCTCTTGGCTGAGATCCTTACGTGCGATCGATAAGAGACGTTCAATCTCATTTCCAGTAGCCAAAAGCGAAACTTCTTTTGGATTCAACTTTCGATTATAAATGCGCACATCATCAACCAACCCTCTCAAGGGGGCCCCCGGAGTACGCCTCCCGATATGAAGGGAAGTTTTCGATTGGATCGAACCGGTAAGATTATTATTTCTTACGGTTAGCTTACTGGGTTGTCCATCGATATAGATTTGAACTCCCGCAGCCTTTGCTGTTCCGTCGTAGGTCACCCAAACGTGTTGCCATTTTTTGAGCTTAATCTTGTTTTGGGTTTCTACTTTGAGGGCGTTATTAGGCCAACTATGGATAAAGTGAGCGATGACTCGGTCACCCGCGATGTAGAGATCATAACCACGATGGGAAGCCCGATCATCCATTCTAGCTATGACCGCTCCCCCATTATTTCCGGGTTCAACTTTGATCCACGCACCATAGGAAAAAGCTTGATCACGTTCAAAGTTTGCTGTATCTCCTAAATTCACATACTTATCATTCTGAACACTACAAGCTTTACCGTATTTTCCTTCAGCGAGTACGGCTCCCTTTAATTCTCCTGAAGCACCATCCTTAATTTGGCTGAAGACCGTATTTCCTTCACTGCGATCAAAAGCCCAATGTCCCACCAGGCCATCAGGCTGAGGTGAAGCATGATGTTTTTCTTTTTTCTCTTCAGAAGCTAACCATTTTTCAAATTCCGGCTTGGCATTCTTTTCACATTTCTTAAGCTTTTCTGATAAGGCTTCAATCTTAGGCTCCAAGGACAACAACAAACCTCGGTTCCGCTTATTCGGAGCTTTTAGAATCGGAGCGGGTAATGGTTTGTTGCCATCCATAACGGGGCCGTCCAAGTTATTGAAAAAGGCATAAAGTTGATAAAAATCCTTCATGGTATAGGGATCGAATTTATGATCATGACAACGGACACAGCCCATCGAGATCCCCATAAATACGGTCGACATAGTCGCTACCCGATCCACGGTATAGTGAACTTGGTATTCTTGGGGAATCACCCCTCCCTCACTCGTCGTCACATTACAACGAGAGAAACCCGTAGCGATCTTCTGCTCTAAAGTGGCCTCTGGCAAGAGGTCTCCAGCAATCTGCTCAACGGTAAATTCATCGTAGGGCTTATTCTCATTGAACGCATCGATGACCCAATCTCGATAGGGCCAAATTTGACGTAAATTATCTAAGTGTAAACCGTGAGTATCAGCATAACGCGCAGCGTCCAACCAGTAGCGAGCCCTGTGTTCGCCGTACTGATCCGATTGAAGCAAACGATCGACAACTCGCTCATAGGCCTCAGGCGTGTTATCCGCTAAAAAATCATCGATCTCTTTTGGAGTTGGGGGCAAACCTGTCAAATCAAAGGTCACCCTACGAAGCAATGTTATTCGATCAGCCTCGGGTGACGGTTTTAATCCTTCATTTTCTAACTTCTTTAAAATGAAGTGATCAATTTCATTTCTCGGCCAACGTTTATTATTTACCTTTGGAACACTGACGACCTTAGGATTGACCAAAGACCAATGCTGAACCCAATCAGCGCCCTCTTCAATCCATGTACGGATCAGCTCAATTTCTTCCTTCGTCATCGGTTTTTTAACCTTGGGTGGAGGCATGAGCTTTCTTTTCCTCGTCGTGATCAATCTTTGATAGACTACACTTTTCTCAACATCTCCTTTCACGACTGCGTAGTGTTCCTCATCTTCAAGCAATCCAAAGAGAGCTTCTTCCGTATCGAGGCGAAGATCTCCCTCCCGCGAATGCTCATCGGCACCGTGGCAGGGAAAGCACTTCTCAGCGAGAATCGGTCGGATATCGCGACCAAAATCCACCGTTTTAACTTTATTTGAAGAATCGGCTCTCCCTTCTGAATGCCAGATGATCGATGTCGTTAGCAAAACTAAAAAGACGAGCTTAAATTTTGACTTCATTTTTGGATACATACGCCACCTTTTAAGAAGAACTTCAATGTTCTTGTAACAAAAACTATAAATGACTAAAACGAGTCTTTGCGAAGAGCGGCTTTTCCTTGTGCTTGCTCTTTGTTCTCTGAGTAATACGACGGCAAAGTTGATTTTGTTTCACGCAAGATTTCAAGAATGGCTTGCGCCTCATTTTTTTGGAGGTATGAAAACTTCCCACTGGAATCTCGATGATTTAATATTCCCCATAATCTCTTATACACAAAATTTTTGAGCTCCTTAGGTAAAGTATCGAAGGCCTCCGAATATATGAGGTAACTCAAACGATATTTAAAGAGTCGCGATTTGAGATCGAGTTGATAGAGAGACCTTCCTTTAGAATCTCGAATGGGGCTCGAAGAGAAATATTTTGAATACCCTGAAGTTCCTGAAATGGGTGCAGTCAAGGTAATGCCCTTATAACAAAGTAGTTGTTCGAGCAAGGCTTCTCCGGCCCTTTCTATTCTTCGCTTAGATGATTCACTCCGTTCTTCGAGTGGGCGTCCCAACATCTCATTGATCACCTTGTCATCATTTGAAGCCAATCGCGTCAAATAATTAGCCCTCGTAATCAGATTATGAACCTGAGTCTGGTGTTCGAGTACCATCAGCGAAACGATATCGCTGTGGGGAGTCAAATACGGATCAGAATCAAAAAGGCTTTTAAGATTTTTGAGATTCGCCCCAGTCTCTCGATCGATAGTTCCAGGGATTTCCGATGCCTGAACAAAACTGTTCCCCATATGCCGTTGAGACCCATGACTCCCCGTTACGTACCATCCTCCCCAACGTTCCCTTAAAGGGCTACTATGATCGGTGAGCGAAGTCCCGGCCCGTAGATCCAGTTGACCATCTTGAAAAGTATAGACAGAGCGAACTAAATGCCCGGGAACTCCTTTGGTCAGAGTGGAGGAATGACATTGTAAACATTCATGGTTATGTCGAATAAATTTCGGACGATCGACCCTTTTCTGTTCAAGGGTATAGAAAATGGCTCCTTGTTTTGGATCGACCGAAGAAATCTCCAGGACTTCACCCCCACGCACCCAACCGATATAGGAATCATCACCAAAGTAAAGAGCCCGTGGAGTTCGAGGGGAAATCTTCTTAAGTTGAAAACTTGTTTTTGAAAATACGAGAACTTGAGAGGAGGCGTCGATGTTTAAATGCTTCAGTAAGGAATTTAAGTAACCAAAGTTTTTATCGTATTCGAGAGTCAACTCACCTTGATCTAATTTTTTTTGAAGCTTTGATATGGGATCTTTTACTGATTTATTGAAGTAATCAATAGGTTGACCTTTGATTGAAATCTGCCCAATTAACGAAGGAGTGAAGAGAAGGCTAAAACAAAGATACAACAAAGCTTTAAATTCACCGGCAGATGCAATTCTAAAGAAATTCATGAACTAAGATTCTCACGAAAAGGCTTTAATTTAAAAACTCACCTGAATGAACTCTTTCAAGCTACCACTAGGATTTATTGAATCCGTAACCAGAGTCACAAAAGCTCAAATGAAATATTTCACACTTAAAAGCCTTCCAAAGGTAGTAGATCCAGAAAGTGGTTATAGATGTGAAATAACACCTAAGGTGAGGTAAATATCTCGACTCTAAATAAAGAAGTCGATTTTTAAAATCTCCTTGTCGTCATGAACTTAAATACCTTTGTTTAAGTTTTGCTTGAGCTTAAGGCTAAAACTAAATCCTTTAACTCAGAAAAATGACACGAATGCGCTGCAAACCCTATGCCGTAAACGAAAGGAGTGAAAGCACTGAAGTGAGCTGCTTCTAAGTGGAAATATTTCACATTGAAGTTTCGTTCTTTTAGATAAAAAAGCTCAATAAGAATGAGAAAACGGACTATATTCGGGGATTTTGCAGCCATTGTCGGTAGTTTCAAAGTGAAGGAAGCAATTCATGTATTCTTAGGCTTCGAGACTTGGTAAATTAAGAATCTTAAAAAATAGGCATTTACTCTTTAAACACCCTTCGTAGCTTTACAAAATCGTAGTTTCCCCCATGAAATTGACCCACCTTATAATTTTAACTCTTGTACTAACTCACCTATCCCTGCTTTCAAGTTGCAGGAAAGGTCAGGTTCGGATTGAGGTTTCCCAGAAAACATCCGCGACTCAAAAAACAAAATCAAAGAAAGAAACTGAAAAAGACGACTCACGTCCTCAACTTCAGATTATCAATGGCAGTCAACAAACGTTGCAAATTTACTGGATCCGATCCGATGGCAAAAGGATCTCAAATGGAAAAGTGAAACCGGGTAAAGACACTTTTATCACAACGACCATCGGTCATGAATTTGCCATCGTCGGAGAAGAAGATAAGACTGAGTTTAGGGTCACCAGCCAAGTTCCGCATCAAGGTTTTCGTTTCGATCCTCCGGATAAGGACGGAGTCCCAAAGTTTTACACGCAACGCGTGAGCGCTGGTGGCTTTCCCATCGTCGCTTCTAAAAATGTCAATCCCTACGCTCTCAAGGAAGCTAAGTATCTGGTGAATTTGATGCTGGCTAAACGTCCCGATGTGAGAAAAGCGATGATTAAAAGCGGTGCTCGACTGTGTATCTTAGCTTGGAACGAATTCACCTGCGATCAACCCGAATGGGCTCGCCTGGCTCAACGAAAAGTGAAAGGGTTTCCAGATATTAATCCGCGGGATTATCGCGATGCTCGGGCTCGAGGCATGGGAGGAAGTAAAAGAGATCCGTACTGTTCCTGCGCCGAAGAGAATTTACTCGGTTACCCTGGCGACCCTTACGCCGCTGAAAATATTCTCATCCATGAGTTAGCTCACAATATTCATTTACGAGGTATGGTGAATATCGATCCCACCTTCGATGAACGACTCGAAGCTGCCTATGATAAAGCTATGAAAGAAGGTTTGTGGAAAACCAAGTACGCCAGCGTGAATCGGTTTGAATACTTCGCTGAAGGGGTGCAATCTTGGTTTGATAACAATCGGATCAACGACCACGATCACAACCATGTGGATACTCGAGAAGAATTGATCGAGTACGACCCTCGTCTCGCCAAGATCTGTAAAGAAGTCTTCGGTGATACAGAATTGCGTTACACCAAACCCGTAACTCGACTCAAAGATCATTTAGAAGGTTATGATCCTTCAAAAGCCCCTCGGTTCAAATGGCCGCAACGTTTGAAGGAAGCAAAACGGAAAATCCATAAAGCCGCGCGTAATCGGGGGAAGAAATCAAAGTAGTCGGCTCACCCCGTGAGCCGGTTTTTGGAATTTAAATAATAGTTTATGTTCAAAATTTATCATAAACAAAGAGGAGATCTTATCGAATACTTAAGGGGTGACTACACTTCAATTCCGGCTCACGGGGAGGCTGTGAATTTTTCGCCATAGCGACCCATTTTCCAAAAATAGTCAAAAGCTTCTATCTTTATTTTTGCCCTAAACTGATGCCCTGTGATGACTTGCGATAGCTTTAGATTATCTGGTGGAAATAGGCACTTGAATACGCTAGTTTTTGGTCTGACCTTTCTAATTAGAGGAGATCAAAATGATTTCAGACCAAAATTCCAATGACCCAAATATGCCTTCCCAAAAACCGAGACTTCGAGTCGCGATTCGAAATCAGGTGCAAATTCTCCCCACAGCTTTAGATGAATTATTAGAGGAAGGCCACGAAGCTCGCTGGGTCTGGGATTACGTCTGTGAGCTTGACCTCAGCAGCTTACTCAAACCGATTAAAGCAGTAGAGGGTGGTGCGGGGCGCGATGCTACAGACCCGAAGATTCTTTTAGCTTTATGGATCTACGCAACAGTTAAAGGAGTCGGCAGTGCTCGCCAGTTAGCTAAGCTGTGTGAGGATCACATCGCTTACAAATGGATCTGTGGAGAGGTTTCAGTCAATCACAAGACCTTGTCTGACTTTCGTTCGCAAAAAGGCGAGGAGCTTAGAAACCTGCTAAAAAATGTTTCAGCTTCATTAGTACACGAAGGGGTCGTAACCTTGGACCGAGTGTCTCAGGATGGAATGCGAGTGCGCGCCAATGCGGGTAAGTCATCGTTTAACAGACCCAAAAGCTTAAAGAAGTGTGCGAAAGAATTAGAGCGTCAGCTTAGAGCTTTGGAAAGAGAATTAGAGGAGACCCCCGACGAAATTGAGCGCCGTCGGCATAGTGCTAAAGAACGCGCGCTAAAAGATAAGAAGAAGCGTTTGACAAGAGCATTACAGGCTCAAGAAGAGTTAGAGGGTAAACGAGAAAAGCGCGCTAAAGGTAGTGGCAAGGATGCTCGTGCGAGTAAGACCGATCCCGAGGCCCGCATTATGAAGTTTGCAAATGGCGGTTATAACCCCGGATATAACGTCCAATACAGCACTGACAATGACAGCGGAATTATTCTTGGTGTAGAGGTGACAAACTCTGGTAGCGACCGGGGCTTGCTGCTTCCAATGGCAAGGCAAATAGAAGCTGACTTTGGAAGGCTTCCGGGAAAGTATTTAGCGGACGGTGGCTTCACAGTACAAAAAGATATTGAGTATTTAGAGAAACGAGGTACTGAGGTTTATTGCCCGGTAAGACAAGAGAAAGAAAAATTAGAACGAGGTGAAGATCCTTATCTTCCTTTAAAGTACGACACAAAGATTACAGCGAAATGGAAGAAGCGGATGGGGACTGAAGAAGCAAAAGAAATATACAAGGAGCGAGCAGGAGTGGCGGAGTTAGTGAACGCGCAATGTCGAAATCGAAACTTTTGGTTTTTCCCTACAAGGGGATTAGTCAAAGCAAAAGCAGTGGCGACTTTGTTTGCGTTAACTCACAACATAATGAGAGTAATTAGCGTAAAAAAAGCTGCCACAGAAGCAAGCTAAGATCAAATGAGGCAAAAAGGCCTCTGAAAAAGTCGAACAAGCACCTCAGCAAACTAACAGATATATTGGTCCCGGGATGAACATTCAGGCCGGGAAGTGTAAAAACGGTCGTAAATTTTTACTCAAAGAACCACGACCGTTTTATTTTTGACTAATCCGAGCCGGGGCGGGAAAAATTCACAGCCTCGGGGTGAGCCGACGACTTTAACTACTCTACCCGCCACTCTAATATGCCCGCCGAGACTCCCGGTTGAAGCATGGCTTCTAATTTTAGCCTCTTCGTTTTAATGGGCTTAAATTGAACTTCGTTAAATTTATTAGTTTCAACTGTATAGGCACCCTGGGCTTCAACGGGCTTCCACTTTCCACCTTGCTGATAGAGGATTCGCCAACTTTCAGGGACTTGGCTGCCGTGACCGGTATACCAGTACACTTGAACCTTTGATGGGTTCTTAGTTTTCTTAAAGTTGTACTGAACCCATTCAAAATCTTTGGTGTTAGGGATTTTAGCGTCCTGCCAATTTTGAGATTCCATCCAAGAACCCCCTTTAGGATTATTCCAGGTGAATTTATAAATCGGCGGCTTCAATTCAGAAGGTAATTTCTTAGGTCGTTTTCTTTTTGGAGCCGGAGGTATAGCCGGAGGAGTTTCTGGAAATATCCTCGGAGCAAAAGTGCTAAACCTTAGCGTCGTTCCGACAATGTGAAAAGTCCCTTGCCAATCCTGACTTTTATCAAGTTTGAAGTCCCTTTTATCAAGATTGAAGGAACTGGCTCCCGTCCAATCGATAATCTTAAAGCTTTTACCACGGGCGAGCCCGCCCCGATTTTTGATGGTAACAACGACACCCTCTTCACAGCCTTGAAGAGTCCCCCCCGTAATTCTTAATTGATCGTGTTGATTTTTCCCTATTTCAAATTCTAATCGGGCTCCATCTCGAAGGATCAAACCATCCTTTAGGGTCAAAGTCCCGATCCCGTCACCTGGATGAATCTTTCCCCCCGCGTCAACGACCACCACAGCTGAACTCCCCCCTTTTCCGATAGTTCCATTCCCACTGAGAGTTCCCCCGTGATAGACCTTCACCATCGATTTCGGGCTGACTCCAGACCCTTTTTTATTATTTACTAAAAGAACACCTGCGTTGATCTCAGTCGGTGATCGGTAGGCTCGATTTTGATGGGGGTCGGCTCTGTAGAGAAGATTATGATCCGCAGTAAGTTCTAACGTACCTTCTCCATTTTTGATAACTCCAGCGCCTTTCCCCCAACGCCGAGCATGATCGATTTCTTGAAGGCGACCCTGAAAGGTAAACTTTGCATCTTTAGCGATGTTAAAAATTAAATCGTAAGTTTCATAGGGAGACCAATCCACTGTATGCCAGGTTGAATTTTCAGTCCAAAAATGATCACCTTGTGCGACATTGATCGTTAAATCCCCAGTCCCCTTCAAAGTACCATCGAAAGTATAACTGTGTGGCGAATCGATGTTCATCACACTCACTGAGTTTCGGGATTCCGGATGATCCGCCAAACCGCTGATGGTAGCGGGTCCTTTAAGAATATCTGGAAAAGTAACAACAGCATCATCAGTAGGCTTGCGTACTTGAGCCCAAGCCATAAATGGAATCCGACCATCCTCTGTAGACTCGGGATGCAAGTCATCACAAAGCGCATTGGCTGAACCGGGATAATATAGATGAGAGACTGTTGGTTTGTAAGGTCGCCACTTTAGAGGCCTCAAATGAGGTTTATATTCTGCTTCATTACTCGCAGCGTAAGTGGGAACTTGATCCAGCTTACCCCGTAGGGCTGCTTCTAGAGTAAGAATAGCGAGGGGTAAGGCACTACAGAGATTCGAGGTGCGATGCAAGGCACTCTCAGAGAAAAGACCTTGTTCTTTCCTAAAGTATTTTCTGATGGCGTTGTTGGCAATCGTACGAGAAAGATCTAAATAGGATGGATCGTTTGTGATTTTGAAAATTTCAACCAAAGTGAAGATCAACAAGGTATTTGTCTGTGAAGTCGATAGATTCAGATTGGGAGACTTTCCACCAACTTCGCCGATATCTCCTAAATCGTTCCCTCGGCACATCGCTCGCAGCGTTTTCCAAATTTCAGGATCTTTGCTTTGCTTGAAACAAATAGCGTAAGCACAGATGGTCGTTGGATCGGGAGACCAGGGCTGCCAAGGATTCTTTTCCGTCACCCCGATATTGGGATTCTTTTTCTTTTCCCGTTCGGCTAAGTCAGTTCCATCGATGAGAACATCCTTAAAAAGATTTTTCTCTAGGTCGTACATATGCTTTGCAAAAGCAATAAGCTGATTTCGCATCGTTTCGCGATAGTATCTCCCATTTTCTCCGAGGTCCTCGCCGATACGAAGCATAGCGACACCTCCGGCACCTAAAAGACCACTCCCCCCTCGGGGAATCATCGCATATTCGGGAACGGGGTAATCTTTGGACCCAAAATCGCGCATCGAAGTATGATGCCATGGAGGCAAACCGGTATCTGGATGGGCGCTATCGGCGTAACGAGCATAAAGTCGTTGTGCCCAATAAAGAGGTCGTTCATCTTTGTTTAAGTATCCTAATTGAGCTCCCGCCCAGATGATGTCGGAACCTGAATCAAAGAAGGTGAGATTACCCGGTACGATTCCGATGACGCGTGGAGTCTTAGGTTGACTCCAAACCTTTTCCTCATTGAGTTCCTTCACGTAAGATCCATGACGGGTGAAGTTCATGAATCCCCAATCTTGAATGTGGGAAGACCAATGAGCGCTGAGCATTCTACGCGTTGCGTCAGGGTCAGCTTCCCAGTAGATCGCGTAGTGGGGATAGTCTCGCTTCATCTCATGCCCGCTATGACCCGGAGGCTGATCATCCCCATCGTAGTGATCGGTCTTAACATTGACCCAGCGATGGTGCCCCATGTGAAGAAGCCCATTCGGAGTGGCGTAATGCTTGAAGTAATAGCGGAGAGAATCCTTATAGGCTTCTTTATATTTAGGATCTCCAGTGAGATGACTTAATCCGACGAGAAACCGACTCAAGTTTCCCTGATGAGCAAGATTTGACATGACCACCGGTTGATAGGGTTGTTTCGAGCGCGGACCGGGCCCTCCCAAACGCGTGATATACATCTTTTCTGGGGCTTTGAGCGTGCTCACATCGAGATAATCGATAAATAAAGGGGAATGCTTTTTTCCGTAGGTATCTCGACCATGCTTGAGGATCGTCTCCGCAAATTTTGTAACCGCCGCCATTCGCTCGGCATCGCTAAGGGAGTGGGGATCGGCTTGAATAGAGCTAAAGGTCAATCCAAAATTCAATATAAGATGAATAGCTAAGAAAAATAACGAATGTCGGCTAAATTTCCTGTATGTCTTAATCATGTGTTGGTAATTTTTATACTTATTAACATTAAAGAAATGCTTTGAATTGTTGAGGCTTTTTAAAGACATTTAACGACTGGCGTCAAGGGCCAAAGCATCGATAAAAAGATTGCCTATAACTTAACCCAAAACAAATCAGTTATGCTTAACAAATCTGCATCATTCCTCTTCATCATTGGATTCAGCGTTTTAACCGGTTGCTCTGATATCAGTCAGTCTCCTGGCCCTATCGGTGACCCGAACGTAACCGAACCCAATACCAGCCAATCTGTAAACTATCCTAAAGTTACGATCATCTACAACCACCCTCAAGATGGGATCACCCAAGAATCGGGAAGCCCCATGGTGACAACTCTTATCGATACCTGGTTCAACAAAATTGATTGGAAGAATTCAAATCAATCGATGATCCAAATTGAGCAAGACGAAGACCATTCTCTATCCATCCGAGGAACCAGCAAAGCCTCTGAAGAAACGGTTAAATATTTCGCTCAGTGGAAACACCCTCCGAAAGAACCCAATAAACTCGTGAATATTGTGATTCAACAATCTGAATCCTTTAAGGACGCAGCGAAAGCAAAGGAACTTCTGAAGTTATTCTTAGAAAAAGACCCAAGCTTTGAATCCTCCATCAAATGGACTTCATCGGGATCGGGCAAGAGATAAACCCAGGGCGACGCAGCTTCGCCGCTCTGCCCTGGCTAGGGTATTGCGGGCTTTCAACCCTTGGAGTAGTTGGCAAACTCCATCTGATTGCACCATTAAGAAATGAACGAACCAGAAGCGCTATCGAGGGTAGATTGAATTCGTTTTAATTTTCAATAGAGTTGTATTAACTCAAAATATCCTTCAACACATGCCCATGCACATTGGTGAGGCGACGTTCGATGCCGTTGTGGTACCACGTCAGAGCTTCATGGTTGAGGCCGAGTAAGTGTAAGACCGTAGCGTGAAAATCGGGCCAAGTGACCTTGTTATGGATGGCTCGCCAAGAGATGTCATCGGTTTCCCCGTAGGTTATACCCTTCTTCAATCCGGCGCCGGCCATCCAAACGGTAAATCCTTCGGCGTTGTGATCCCGCCCCAGACCCAAAGTCCCCTTTGCCGCTTGGGTAAATGGAGTACGACCGAATTCAGAAGTACAGATAATGAGAGTGTCTTCCAGCATCCCTCGTTGCTTAAGATCGGCAATCAATGCCGCTACGGGTTGGTCGATGAGACCCGCTTCACGTTGGTGGTTCGTTTTATTGTTTTCATGACCGTCCCATCCGTGACGTGGAGTGCCTCCGAAAGCTCCACCCGAATAAAGCTGAACAAAACGAACTCCTCGTTCGAGCAACCGTCGGCTCAATAAGCACCGGCGACCACAATCCGCGGTTTGCTTATCGTGAATCCCGTACAACTCCTGGATCGACTGAGGTTCATCCTCGAAATGAATGGCTTCGGGAATGGAAAGTTGCATCTTAGCGGCTAACTCATAGGAGGCGATCCTCGCTTTGAGAAGATCATTGTCGCTTCGCGAAGAGAGATGCCCTTGGTTGAGGCCTTTAAGTAAAGCGAGGGCTTCCTTTTCAGCTTCGACAGGAATTCTTTGCCCTGCGAATAAATTTCGAATGGGCTGAGATCCGCTTCTGAATAAAGTTCCTTGGTGACGAGCGGGAAGGAAACCACTCGACCAGTTGGAAGCTCCTCCATTGGGCAAACTGCGGGCATCGGGGATGACCACAAAAGTAGGAAGCGCATCGGATTCATTCCCTAAGCCGTACGAAAGCCAACTTCCAAGCGATGGGAATCCATTCGATTGAAATCCGCTATTCTCCTGGAACATCGCGGGCATGTGATTCGGAGTATCAGCGACCATCGAATGAATGATGGTGAGTTCATCAGCGACTTTTTCCAGGTGAGGAAATAACTCCGACACCCAAAGACCGCTTTTTCCTCTTTGCTTAAATTCCCATTCACTTTTTCTTAAAAGCCCCGTTTGACCGAAGAAAGTTTTTGGTTGGGCTCCCCGGGGCAAAGCCTTACCGTGGAGTTTATCGAGTTCCGGTTTGTAGTCAAACGAGTCAACTTGGCTGAATCCTCCCACTAAGCAAATATGAATTGCTCGCTTGGCTTTAGCGAAAGGATGAAGAGATGCACCTTTTCCTTCAGGACGCGCAGACAGATCACGCCGCATGAGATTGGCGAGTACGGCGGTTGCCAGTCCGCTTGAACTGAATTCTAAGAAGGATCTTCGGTTGATCATTTGTTACGGAAAATGGGATTAGAATTAATCGATGAGTATAAACTCATTACTATTGAATAAAACACGGCACAGCAAAGCTAAGCCATGCTCACGGACGAGAGATTCTGCTTTTGTACTTTCTACAGGTTGAGGAGATCGAGCCAAAACTAAACGCCAAACCCGGTCAACTTGTTGCTTAATATCACCCTTAGCTTCCAATAGAACTCGATCCGCTAAAAACTTCGACATGCGAGTCACAAAGCTATCGTTCCATTGACTCAAGGCCTGAGAGGGAGTGGTCGTGACCACTCTTGTAGGTGTACTCGTAGATGGATCCGGGCAGTCGAAGGTATCGAGTAAGGCACTTCGTTGCCCGCGAACATGCCAACGATAAAGGGTTCGCCGATTGAACTCTTTCCCAATAGGATCCAGCGGAGAATAATAAAAAGCCGGAGGGACTTGAACGATCTTCACATCTCGATAGCCGGGCCCGAATTGCTCTTTATTGAGTTTCCCAGCAACTTCAAGAATAGAATCTCGTAAGACTTCAGCTTCGACTCTACGGGGATTTTGTCTCCAGAGCAATCGATTCGATTTATCTACCTTCATAGCTTTCTCGTGAGGTTTCGAGCTCTGCTGATATGTAGCTGAAGTCACAATCAATCGGTGGAGTTTTTTGAGCGAGTATCCATTTTCACGGAACCACCCACTGAGCCAGTCTAATAATTCAGGGTGACTCGGTAGTCCCCCGTTAAACCCAAAATCACTCGTCGATTTTACAATTCCTTGCCCAAAATGATAATGCCAGACTCGATTGACCATCACGCGATGGAACAAAGCATTCTCTGAATGAGTGATCCATTTGGCTAATTGCGATCGACGTTCGGCGTCTGCTGCATCCTGATTCAGCCCAAATGAAGAGGGAATATTCTTGAGAGCGATCAATCCACTGGGCGCGACGGAATCTCCTGGTAGATTCACATCTCCTCGACGGTACATTCGCATGACACCGGGAGAGGCCGATTTGACGGTATACACCATCGACTTGGACGCACTTCCTAACTGGCTTTCAAGCGAAACGAGTTGCGCTCGGAGTTTTTTTTCTTTCGGGGTAGAAGCTTGTATCGCTTGACTCCCTCCATTCCCACTGAACAGTTGAAGGGCAAAATTACCTTGAGCGTGTTCAACTAAATGAAGAGTATTCGTGCCAGAGTGATTCCAGGTTTTAGATGTCGCCCCGTAATAAACTGGCTTAGAGGTGTGAGCTTGTCTTCCCGGAGGATGAGGTCGTTTTAATTCATCAAAATCATCTTTGAAAACCAAATGACCAGAATCGGATTCAACGATCTTCAAATCATCGACGGCTCCTCCAAATCGTCCGGAATTGAGGGGAAAGGGTCGTAGATGAAGGCGTAAGGATCCCGCACCATCTCCGACATAATCGAATTCCTTCAGATTATAATTCTTTACATTCTTTCCTTGAGCCCAAGAATCCGCAAGAAAGGATGCCGATGCCAATAGAGAGCCATCCGATTTAATAACACTGAGAGTAACTCCATCACGAGCGCTGGTGGCTTGTGAAGCTCCCGCCCAAACGGAAGGGGCAAGCTTGAACGAGACACGATATTTCTTGCCCTTCTCATTCTTTAAAACGCGATCTTGGGTCATCACCATATTGGCGGTCTTCGAAGCCACTCCCCCTCGAGAGAGGATGAGCGCGACCCATTCCTTTTCCACTTCATTCTGTTGCTTAACAATCTCGTTTTGTTGAATGGAAAAATCAGGTCTTGCGGGTAACTTCCGCACTCCATGACGAATCCCATCTAAGGCCGCAATAAAGCTGTAGTACTCGCGAGCTGAGATCGGATCAAATTTATGGTCGTGGCAACGAGCACAATTGATCGTCATTCCAAGAAGGGCCTGCCCGACGGTGCCGGCGATCTCTTCCAGTTCATCGTGTCGCCCCGAAAGTTTCATTTCTGGACTCACCCCGAGGATTGTATTATGCGTGCCCGCCACCAAAAAGCCCACGGCAGCTGCACCTTCTAAGGAGTTTGGTTTAAGGATATCACCGGCCAACTGCATGCGTACAAACTCATCGTAGGCCAAGTCATTATTAAAAGAGCGAATGAGCCAATCGCGATAATGCCAAGCGTTGTCACGAGGCTTGTTGTATTCGAAGCCATCACTTTCTCCGAATCTCACCACATCCATCCAGTGCCGAGCCCAGCGTTCACCGTAGTGCTTCGAAGCAAGCAATTGATCGACAAGTAGCTCCCAGGCCTCCTGAGAAGGATCGGTTGCAAATTTTTCGATGACTTCAATCGGGGCGGGAAGCCCAATCAAATTGATATACAATCGGCGAACGAGAGTTCGAGCATCGGCTCGAGGAGAAGGTTGAAGGTCTTTTTGTTGAAGTTTCGAAGCTACAAACTGATCGATCGGATGAGCGGAATGAGATGGAGATTCCGTTTGAGGAGGGGTAATTTCTTTAAGGGGCTGAAGCGACCACCAATCGTAACCTGCACGCTTTTTGGATGAGAAAGCGAAAGGGTCTATTGGATCCGTCCCCCATGGAGCTCCTTCGATCATCCATTGGCGTAAAATTTCTTTTTCTGTCTTAGATAAGGGATTTTTTGGCGGCATTTCATCCGATTCGATCACCTGCCAAAGCTTACTTTTATCGAGCTTCCCGGGTACGAGAACTCCCTTTTTACCGAAAATAGAATCTTTTCGACTGAGATCCAGTTTTGCCTTAGGCTCCGGACCACTGTGGCAAGTGAGGCAATGAGCACTGAAGATGGGAGCGACGGTGTGATCAAATGAAGAAGTATCTCCTTCCTTCTCAAGCGCGAAAGAAGGAGCTGACTTTAGCGCTGCTCCAAACCCCATCAGCCAAATCACGATAAAGACCTTCAATGAAGGGAAGTCTTTATGATGACTGATTTTTTTGAATGTATGAGAGTTGAACTTGCTAAATGGCATCACTAAAGAAGGTTTCAATTCCCAGCTCGATGGTTCGGAACTATGGAACAGGTTTGGATAAATAAAGGTGAGTTATTTTACCTAAATTTGTTTACCATTGGCAATTGTAGAGCTTAAGTAGTTGAAATTCTCAAGCATTCTGGCTCGAAAACATTTGTAGCCAATCTGACCAGATATTGGGTGGAGACACTTAACCAAGTTCTCCCCTGAATTCTAACTCATTTGGCTACGGTATAGATTTCTCCAAAAATCCAATTTCACCTGTAGCACCACCCCTTGTGGGTGGCCCATCCTTAACAATCCAAACCCCTCCTTCAAGGTTTATAATCACGATAGGAAGAAGGCCTGGGACAAGCCCAGGCGCTACAGAATTCCCTTTTTTAATTTGATGAACATAGAATGATAAACAACGATCCTTCTGAGAAAAACAAGACCGCCCTTATCGTTGGCGTCACCGGAATCCAGGGGAACACACTCGCCAATGAGTTAATACAACACGGCTGGGAGGTGATCGGTTTGTCTCGCAGGTCAACTCTAAATAGTTCTGGTGTGCAAGAGGTGCGGGTGGATCTCAACGATGGAGAGGCCGTTAAGGTCGCCTTAGAAAACGTGCATCCCACCCATGTCTTTTTCACTTGTTGGTCGATGCAAGCAACGGAGAAAGAAAACTGTGAAGTCAACGGGCGAATGATCGCCAATTTACTTCGAGCCGTGGAGCAAGGCCCTCAGCTTCAGCATGTCGCATTAGTTACGGGTCTCAAACATTATATGGGCCCCTTCGAAGCTTACGCTCAAAACAAACCCGACACTCCCTTTCGTGAAGAACAAGAACGACTCCCCTACGAGAATTTTTACTACACCCAAGAGGATATCCTCTTTGATTCTGCCACTAAGCATCAATTTACCTGGAGTGTCCACCGACCTCACACCGTCATCGGTTACGCTCTAGGGAATGCCATGAACATGGGAGTTACGCTTTCTATTTACGCGGCCATTTGTAAAGAGACGAACCATCCCTTTGTTTTTCCCGGATCTCCCGAACAGTACGATGCCGCAGTCGATGTGACGGATGCTCGTATTTTGGCAAAGCATTTAGAGTGGGCCGCTACTCATTCAGAAGCCGCTAACCAAGCTCTCAATATCGTTAACGGCGATATTTTCCGTTGGCGACGCATGTGGAACATTATCGCCGAAGATCTTGGTGTCGAAGCCGCTAAATATCCCGGCCAGCCAACTCCTTTAGAGGAGCAGATGATTGAAGCTGCCCCCATCTGGGATCACATCGTTAAAAAATATGACCTTCAACCCTACCCACTAAAAACTTTAGCTTCCTGGTGGCATTCCGATGCGGACCTCGGAAGAACCATTGAAACTTTTACCGACATGTCGAAAAGTCGACGGTTAGGTTTTCTTGAGTATCAGGAGAGCAAGAACTCATTTCTTGATTTGTTTGAAAGATTGAGAGAGGAACGAATCATTCCTCCTAAATCATGAAAACTTTTAGGGCTTCATTTTGTAAGGCGTATGTTGGTAATACTTCGGTCTTGAGTCTAATCGTACATGTAACCAGTAAACTCCTAAACCTGATGTACTCAGCCAAAGAGGTTTATTGCTGATCTGATCTTTCATTTCTTCCCCTACAATTCTCCAAAAGGCCTGTTTTTGCTCATTTGAAGCATTTCTCATAAATGCCGCTAGATGGGAATAATCCGAAACCGGAGTTTTGGGATACGGTGCAACGAGCCTGGAGTCTCGTCCCAAATTCCAAAATGAAGTCACTCCCCGAATTTCAGACTCAGAATCAAAATGCTCTCGAAATGTGTGAGCTTCTGGTTGGACCGAAGCCAGGGCCGAACTCTCAATCCACACAAATTCAAAATCTCGATCTAATGTATCTTGGTTTACGGGTGGAGTTTCCCAAAAGTAGGCTTCATAGGGCGTTTTATCGAGTACGGAGATAAAGAACGAGCAAAAAGATTTATCCTCTCTCCATAAATAAATCACCTCCTCAAAGCTCAGAGAACGACCCTCCTGTTTAAGGATGATTTTTTGTTTTTTAGGGTTGTTGAGATTTTCGATTTGAGCTGTGAACATGATTGCAGTTTATTTTTAAGACCTATTGAGATTCCCTCGCTAAAGCTTCGGGCTTGAGAGGTGGAGGCGTTTTTTAATGTCGACTACTTAATACCCTTGAAGTAAATTATTCGATGCTTAGAAATTACCAGGGATAGTTATATGGTTTTGAACGGCACAAGGCGTGGGCAACTACCTTTTTTCGTGATCCATGCAATTTTCGATATGAACGATCGTTTTAAAAGTTTCTTTGGTACCGAAGCGACAAATACTGCCGTCGTGAAAGAGTTTTTTACAATGGACGCAATTACGGCATTTCAATTTGGTTTCTCGAGTGAGAAGCCACACTCTGAACATCCATAATAGGAGGCCCAAGACAACGATAAAGGGCAAGGCTCTAATCAAGAATCCCATCCCAGAGTTCTCCGATTAATAAACATGAACATAAACATTTAACACAACTAACCTTCACGGTCGCCCTTGAATATCCCGGTAAGGGCTTCAATTAATTTCATTATTAAGCCCAAGATAAAGAAAATAGCCCCAAAAATGAATCTAAAGGTATCGATGACGGGTCCGATGAGCATGTTGATTTTTACTTCTCAAGACGGATCGAATTGGACCGATGCAGACTTCAACATTCCCCCAAAGAGTATACTAAACGCTCTATAATCTAACACGAATCCAATAATTCTCCTCAATTGAATTCCAGAGTTCAAAAGAGTCGTAGAATCTCGTTTCCAAAATATTTAAGATAGTAGGATGTATTCTGCTTCCAGCTTCACATTAAATTCCCTTTCTTGGAGAAGAACATGAACTTAGTTCGTAACGTCTTATTGATCGCATTTACTTTCACTTTTAGCCTTCCCGCGATGGCGGCAGACCGTGTGGTCTACGAAGGGGACAAAGGCCCCGGTAAAGGTAAACATATCGTATTTATCGCCTCGGATCACGAGTACCGTGGTGAAGAGACCTGCCCCGCTATCGCCAGAATCCTTGCCAAACGCTATGGATTTAAATGCACCGTTCTGTTTGGGCAAACCAAGGAAGGCCTAATCAAACAAGGCTCATCCCACATTCCCGGCATGGAAGTCATCAAAGAAGCCGATATGCTTTTCCTTTTCTTACGCTTTGTTCATCCCGATGATCAATCTATGGCGCACTTCGAAGAGTACCTCAATAAAGGTGGTCCTATTTTAGGTCTTCGCACCACGACTCACGGATTCAATGGCTTGAAAGGTAAATACGCCAAGTACAACTTCAACAATAGAGATCCTGAGTACGAAGGGGGCTTCGGTCGTCAAATCTTAGGTGAAACTTGGAACCCCCGAAAAGGTGCCGGCCACTACGGAAGAAACCATAAGTTCAGCACCAGACTTCACACCGTAAAAGCTCAAGCCAAGCACCCCATTATGCAAGGCGTTAAAGATATGCACACGATGGCGGGAGCCTACTCCGCCCGACCGATGCCGAATTCAATTGTTCTCGCTACGAATGAAGTCTTAGACAGCATGAAGCCCGACGGCAAGCCGATCCCTAACAAACCTCCCCAACCCGCCGTTTGGGTCAGAACTTACAAGTCAAAATCGGGTAAGGAAGGCCGCGTGTTCTGCTCCACTCAAGGTGCTTCTGAAGACATCATCAGTGAAGGCTATCGCCGCTGTATCATCAACGGTACATTCTGGTGTTTAGACATGGAAAAAGTCATCAAGCCCGATATGGATGTCTCATTCGTCGGTCCCTACAATCCTTCAACCTTCAGCTTCCGTCCCAGCGTCAAAGATGCGAAGCCCGGCGATATCAAAGGATGGGATACACCGATTCTTAAACCGAAGGGTGAAATAAAGAAATCCGATAATAAGAAAAAGAAGAAGTAATCACATTTAGATCGATAAGAAGGGCAGGAGAAATGAATTTCCCTTGCCCTTCTTATCTTTACAGAAATAAATAATAAAGCAGCCGATGAACAAACCCACATTAGCGTTAAGCGCACTAATCTCTAATGCGATTTTCGTTCCACTCTCAGTGATTTCTACTCAATTTTTAAAACAACCAGAAAAACTCCAGTTTAATAAGTCGACTCTCAATTACCTTCTTGAATCGAAATGGTTAACACTCTCCAATCTTTCTTTCCTTTTTTTCTTAGTTTTATTTTCTACCAGTATCACATTGATCATCGGTTTAAAGGGAGAAAATAACCATCCCATTCTTCAGATCGTCTTATGTAGCTTTGCCATTGGGTTGATTTGTTGTGCAATATTTTTTTTGTTTACTAGCTTTGTTTGAGTCGTATTTCTTCAATTGAAGATGTCATCCTTGATACTGGAAATTAACGGGAGTCCTCAAATCTAATTACCGGTGAGCTGCTTAGGCCAGACGAAGGTCATGTAAAGACCAATAATAAAAAGCACTGAAAAGATTCTTGCGACAGAATGAGCCTCAATATCTCCTTCCAAAATTCCTTGAGTGATGAAAATTGGAAGTATGGGAGCTATGATTAAGGATCCAAAGAAATTTGAGAAGGGAGCATGAGGGTGTTGACGTTCTACTCCGGACATCATTCCCATCGTGATAATCGCTGCCACTAAATAGCAAGCGATGATTTTTATAAAAAACTTTGGCGAAAACAGGTCAACTTTCATTTTAAGAAAAGAAATTCAGTAAGTCAGATGGCGTTTCAACGATGACATTAGCCTTGGCCTGTATCAGTTCATCGCGAGATCCAAAGCCCCACAAGTTACCGACAGCGTACCATTTTTCTTGAAGAGCAGCCTGAATATCAAATTTCCGGTCACCGATTAGGGTTGTTTGATCTGGATTCAGCTTCAAATCAGATTGGATTTGTTGAACGAGTTCAACTTTTTCTGTAAATCGACCGTCGAGATAAGCCCCGTAGATTTCTTCAAAAAAATGTGAAAGGCCAAAATGTTCAAGAATCCTTTCAGCATAGTCCTTCGGTTTTGAAGTAGCAACGAACAGTTGGATTCCTCTACTCTTTATTTCCTCGAGCAAGCCTGGAATTTCGGGATACACCACATTCTCAAACAGACCCACTTCACTATACCTCGATCGATAAGAGGCGATAAGTGGATCCACTTGGTTGGGCTTCGCTCCAAGCTCTATAAAGCTGTGCTTTAAGGGTGGACCGATACACCATTCCAATTCAGATCGAGGCGGACACAAGATTTGAAATTCTTTTAGAGCCTCCTGAATACAATTGATGATCCCTTCACGGGGATTTGTCAATGTGCCATCGAGATCGAAGAAGATATGAGTGAATCGCAATTGCTTATAAACCTAAAAAAATAAACTGTTATTCGCCGAGCAACTCCGTGCGACCTCAAAATTTTTTTTAATCATAGACAATCCCAAAACATTTCAAGCTTTTGAGTACACTCACTCAACCATGAGAACAGAGTATAATTCCATTTATAATTTAACCGTAAGTGAGAATGTCATTTTAATATTAAAACTCAGTTCATAAATTCAAATAATTTAGAGATCTTCAGCTATTAAGATGGAAACTGAATTCATTATAATGTCGTTTATCTGTAACCTAACACCATTAATCGAGCTCACCAAGAATTGATATTGAAGTTTTTAGAATGGAGAAACCATGAGCACAGAAAGTAACGAACAACCAGAAGTCAAAGCCGAAGAAGAAGCCCGCTTCGTCGTTCACGGAGGAGCAGATTCTGATTCTGATATTGAAAACGTAGAGAAACACCTAAGTGGTAATCCCCTGATTTTATGGACTCATGTCGATGAAGGATGTTGGTACAGCAACGGGGAGGATGGCCCGCGCTGGGTAAGACTGATCGCCGGTTGTAGAAATAAAGATCTGGAAGATTTGATAGAATCGACTCGCTTGTTTGTGGGTGGCACGTTGACCGTGAATCACTATTGAGTAAGAACTCTGAGCTTAAAAATCCTGATTATAAAATTAGGTTCTAATTCACGACCTTGTTTTTCTTTTAAGGCCCCAACCGGGCCAACCTAAACTCCTCCTCAACCCAAAAAGGAGTATAGAGAAAAATAGTATTAAATAGAGGATGTGATCTACCATCCCATTAAAAACGCCAAGAATTGAGGCAATGGGCATGAGCGGTGTCAAGATCAATAAATAAAGAATAACTCCTCCCCTTCCGATATGCGGATGGGGTTCAATCAGTACAGCCCATATAAGAGTTATGGGCAGTGAAGCCATTAAATACCAGAAAAAGAACTTAAATAAAATCTCAAATGCACTAGGTGGGCCCTTAATAATTCTTTTTCCATTATGATTCATTTAATCGTTTCGCCCCTAATTAGTTCCTGTTGAATAAAGGTCGTTTCGACCTTTATTCAAACGCTCCAAGCAGTTCTTCCTATGCCTCTGGCATAGCCCAAAAGGGCTGCGGCGTCGCTCCACTAAACATAGGCTTTAAGCCTATGTTTGTGATTTGCGTGATCCCACGCAAATATAATTAAAGATCAAATTAGAATATTTAGCCAATCTATTATCCCTCTATCCCTCGCTATAGCTTCGGGCTTGGAAGGAGGCAACGGCATTTAAAATAATTATTTTGCTAAGACTTCCACTCTTACAACCAGCCATTCAAGATTAAAACAACACCCTTTCAAGCTCGAAGCTTTAGCGAGGGATCATTTTAAAAACCTATCAGCTTCAAAATTTATGGGCTGAACCTTTTAAGAATAAGCTGATAAGCGACATCTCGATCAAACTCTAATTCTTTAGATTGGTCGTGAATCAAAACGATATAAGAAAGTTTATATACCTCCCCCTTCTTCACCCAAGTCTTCACAAAGGGCTCCCTCCGCCCCACCGGTTGCATCGGAAACGGGTTGGTAGCTACTAAGCCATAGTCTCGAGCATGAAGCCAGGTCGTCTTAGGATTTTCGGGTGAACCGGCGATCATCACTCCGACCTGGCGATCTTCGATATTTCCAAAATAATCAAACCACTTAGCGAATTGTCCCCGGACCTCCTTTTCATTCAGGCTTCCTTGATCGTTGAGAATCGTTCCGTTTCCATTACGAACTCGAATGGGAGAAGCGACTCTTAAGGCCAGCCCTGCTTCCTCTTGGTCCCCAAAATAAAAATCGCGATCCTTAGAATGGTATTCGGCGTTTATACGTAAAAGGAGTCCCTGAGAAGTGATTTCAAATTGATATGTCGTTAACTCATCACAGACAGTTCGTTTGCCATCTTCACTTAGATATCGATTTAAATTTTTAAAGCTACCATTTTTCTCGTTACCGCTGATCTTCCCCACAAATCCCTCAAACTGAACTTTCGCCTTAAGCCTCCAATAGTCATTCCCACTGATATCAGCGAAACCCAACCACAAACCGGGATGCAGGAAGGGATGGATGATGTTTCCAGGGGCTCGGAAACCTACATCGTCATCTTCAGGTTGAATAGGAGGAAAATTACGAGTGACTTGAGTCCCATTTAAAGATTTTACATTCACGAATGCACGCCGAGTGAGCTTGGGATGTCGTTTAAGGTAGGTGGCTAGGTGCTGTTTTTTGAAGTAGATCTCCAAAGTATCGTTTTCTTCTCGAAATGAAAACCCTTTAGGATTCCCGTGGATTTTTCGCGGGATGGGTTTCTTCTGAAAAACGACGATATAGTTCCCGCGTCCCGAGTCACTGGGTTGATTCGTATTCCCTCCGAGGACGATCTTCCCCTTAGGAAATTTTTTCCGATACAAACGAAACTGAGCGTCATTCGTTTTAATGACCCAACCTGTATCAGAAAATCCATTCGGGTCTCCAACCTGCATCCAGTTTAAAGGAGTTTTATTTCGAGTATCCACTCCCACTAAAACCTTAAGATCGATATCACTTTCGAAGGAAAGCCAGTGATCTCCCAGGGAACGATCATCGCCGTTAGCGACTCGGATGTAGGGTGCTCGATGGATCTCATCTGGGATTTCGGTAAAAACATAGGTTCGATCGGTATAAACAAGCTTTCTCTGATCCAACCCGTAATCATCCATTTCGTACGGTCGACCGCTGGGAGTAGTGATGCTTTTGATGTAGGGATGGTTGTTTACTTTAGGCTGAGAATTCTTATTTGCTCTGTCTAAAGCACAGGCTTGTAAACTCAGAATGAATGTAAGAACGATAAAAAGTGAACAGACTCTCATGCCCTCTCCAATTTGAAATGGCTCATTTCCTCATAAAATAAATTTATTTGGGAAATTCTTCCACAACATTAAAACAATCAAGAGCTCTCAAGTTCGACCTCAGCGCTCTCGAACTGTTCATACTTTCTTTATCTTTAAATAGAAGACAGGCAGCGATTGTCCTTTTATATCTTGATTTACTTGTTAAATATTTTCTTAAAATAATTTCGATTTCTGGGTTTTGTTCATAAATTTTCTTACATCTTACAAACTGATTAATATTTACTGTCACATCTTCCCACTTCGACTCAAAATTTTTCTTAGTGCTGAGCTTTTTCAATTTCTCTTCGTCTACCTTGAAAATGATATATTCGCCATTTATCTTAAGAACCTCCCACCAAAAAATTCTTTTGAGTTGATTTTCTAAGTCATGAATTAACAACGGGAAATTTTGAGCTTCCTTTGAATCAACAAGGTAGTTAAGGATCTCCCCACATTCTACTGGACTACATTCATCTAATTTCCATTTCCAATATCTCTCCAGGATGGGTGTTTCAAGAAACTTCCAAGTCAAATAAAACGAAAACAGAACCAGCAATATGAACGCTGATTTTAGTATTTTTACTCTATATCGACTTAAAGCGGAATTGATCATTGAAAACTTTAATCTAAATACTCTCCATAAAATTCTTAACTTGAGGCATTCTACACGATAAATGACGTTGTGATGACAATTTCAATCCATACTAACCGAATAAATTTACTATCCCCAATGTTTGAGAATTCATTCAGAAAAAGGAGGCTCGTATGTTCAAGTTAAAATCTTTTGCACTCTTCGTGACACTCTTATCCTGTTTAATCTCAATGGGCTGCTCCACCCCTCAAGAGCGCATCCAAGGAGATCTCTCTCAAATCGTATTCCAAGCGGATTTCCTTCATAACGTAAAAGGACAGCTCCCCCAATCGTGTAATGAATTAAAGATTGTCGATGGCAATGGTAATTTATTGATGGGTTTCGCTGAACCTGTTTTAGACCCCTGGGGAAACCCTTATGTGTACCAAGTCTCCGAAGGTAAACCCGTCGGTATCTGTTACGGAAAAGATGCCCGAAAAGGAGGGTTAGGTGAGAATCAAGATATTGCATTGACCTTAAAAGAAGCCAGAAAAGTGATCACAGACCCACCTGCTCCTTCCTCTTTTGTCCCCATGGAACAGGTGGAAGTTCAGCTAAATCACAAAAGTTGAATCTGATCTTTTTAGGGTTTGTTATAATTGTGGAGGTTCATTCGTCTCTCTTGAATTCCGAATTCTGCAATCTCCCCAAATAAGTCCATGAAGCTGCCTCTTCTCCTTTTCCCTTTTCTTATCCTCTTTCAGCTCCCTGCTCCAGCTTTAGAGAACTTTTCTAAATCTTCCTTCGGACCTCGCATTGAATGCAACGCGAAGATGATCGACCTGATGAAGAAAAGGATCATGAGCAAGGAAGAACCTTTCTGGTCTTACTGGAAAGGCTGTCAAAAAGATATTGAGACCGCCCTTAAAACTCAAGCAAAGCCCTACCAAGGAGATCATTGCCTCAGTTTTCATGGTGCGGCACAAGACCAAGGTACGGCTGCGAGATTATTAGCCTATCACTGGCTCATCGATGGGGATCTCAAGTCTGGCTCTCATGCCATCAACCTACTCAACCGCTGGGCGAGTGTTTCTCCCCAACCCGGCACTGAGTTCAATCCCAAAATTCGCTTTCCTAATGCAGGCATGGATGTGGCTCGTGGAATGCTACCCTTCATCGTTGCCTATGATTTATTAGGAAGTCATCCGGAATTAACTCAGGAAAAGAAGATCAAAATTGAGAGTTGGTTCCGTCAACTCGTGAAGGTGGTAAAAGAAGGGATCCAGCGTTGGGAAAAACATAATGACTTCGGAAACCAAGAATTTCAAAATCACCACGCTTCCCATGTTTTAGGTCTCGTCTTATTTGGCGCTGCTCTTCGTGATGAAAAGCTCATTCAATTTGCCGTTGATTCAAAAGACAACCCAAAAGATTTTAAAGAGTTGATCGCTGGCCTAATCCTGATGCCTGGAGATAAACCTCACGGAGGACTACGAGGAAAACCTCTCCACGCCGGCGAACTTCAAGACCGTTATCGAACCAACGAAGGAAGTGGTCTGACTTATTGCCATCTCACTCTCACCCTTTTGCTCTACACCGCCGACGTTTTAAATCGAGTGACGGGAAAAGATTGGGTGAATTGGAAGGCCCCAACCGGAGAGTGCTTGAAGTTATCAGCGACCTTTTACAGTGATTTCTTTCGTTTGCGAAACGCTCGTCTCCACGGTGATTACTACTTTCGCGATCAACGCACGATTCAAAACAATCTACCCTTCCTCGGATTGTTCGAAGTGGCCTTACATCACTGGCCTGAAGTTCCCAACCTTAAAGCCATCGTTCGGTCGATGAATCGTGCTAAGACACAACGATCCTGGCTCTGTTATTATGGACTCCCTCTTCTGACTCACGGAGTTCAAAAACCATGAATCGATTTATTCTTAGCCTATCCCTATTTCTTGCGGTACTTCTCTTCAGCTGCGGTGGATCTCTTCCTTCTCCTCTCTACGAACATAATCAGCCTTCAAAAAAGGCCATAAAAGAAGTTTCATTAATTAAGGACACCCAGTTTAAGGAGGGATTTGGAGCAGCCTTTATCTACGGCAGTGAGTACACCGGAGGAAGGCGTCCTCCACTGGGACAATTGAAGAAGTATCGTGATATTTCTCCGTGGCAGATCTTTCTGATTCCGGATGGACCCGTTAAAAAGGTTGGGGTGAAAACCCATCCCTGGGATTTTCAAGAAGGTTTACATCACAACTTCAAAGATAAAAATGGGAATCATATTAGAGAACTTCACGCCCATCGCTTAGTGGTGAATCATAAAGTTGAAGTCAATACCCCCGAAAAATTGCAGTTCGTTCAATACAATAATTATGGATTGCCGAAGGGACACCCTGAGCGAAATAAAAAACTCGTGAAACGCGTCACCACCGACCGTAGAGGTACTCTAAAATTTTACTACAACTCTAAAAATGAAATTCGCAATGCAGCCATCGCCCATTCCAAACGATGGGCCCGCGATACTTGGCCTCACTTTTTGGTGAACCAAAGAATGCTCGAACCGATTTCACTCAAAAAGTTTAAAGAGCTGCAATTTCAAGTCTCCTTCAAAGTGGATCAAATGAACAAGCTTTCCAATTGGCCGAACCATATTCGAGGTGCGGCACGATCGGGCATGAACCTTAAATTTATGTTTTTCTTAAGAAACAAAAAAGATCTTAACCAAAAACTCTTCGCCGGGATGATGCTCTTTACCAGCAATAAGAAACACTACGCCCCTCATTTAGGCATCGAACAGCATGGAAATATCTTCTACCGGGACAGCATCACCCGAGAGGGGAAGGCTATCCCTAAACTCTCGGAGAAGCATTCGGTGAATGTCGATATAAAACGATTAGTTGAAGAAGCGCTACGTCAAGGAAGAGAGAAGCAACCACAACTTTCAGCTGAACTAGAGGATTACGCCATCTACAATTTCAGCATCGGTTTTGAAGGGATGGGGCATTGGGAGGCTGAAGCAGAAATTTCGGATTTGTCTTTGGTGGGGAAAGAAAAGAATCAATAGTCGAACACGTAAAAGCTTGGTTACAGTTCAACGGATAGGCGAAAATTCTAAAGCCCGCAAATACAGCCTCTCCGGAGGTTTTATCAATAATCTTCCATTATTCTTCTTCGATTCCGCAACTACCTTTTTCCAAGTAGGACTTTTACGGAAAGCATTCCAATTGATATCGGCTTGCTTGCGACTGGTATGCTGTAGCAAATAAATCAGCTGATTTGAGGACACCGGGTTATCGAAGGGAGTCCAATAAGCTACGTTCTTCATTCCGCTTGTAGTAAAGAGTTTAGCAGTATGATTTTTGAATCGATCATTCAGGGCATCTAATTTCCCATCCATGCTTGTGTAAGTTCGCAACTCGAATACTCCTCCGGTCCTTTCAATTTTGTTCTTCACCTGATCCGAATAGGAATTGAGAGTTAAGAAAACACTATCAGGTTTTTGAAGGAGGAGTCCCTGAAATACTGGTTGATCGAGAACTCGTTCCCATTCCTTGTCGTTACTGAAGGCAACCCAGTTCTTCCAAGCTTCATATCGAGAAGGGTGTTTCAAAATATAAACCAGGGTACGTCGACTGAGCGGAGGCCCTTCGGTAGGCACCCAATAACCGACGGGAATCATGTTGTGTTTTTTGAAAAGACGATCAGTGTGCTCTCGAAAGCGCTGAATCAGATGTTTAAATCGATTCTCCGTTGAAATATAAGTTCTAAGCTCGTAGACAGGACCTTGTTTTAAACGGGAAGGAATAGGTGAAATTCTTTCAGGCCGGTTCCATTCTTTTCCCTCTTGTTCTCCGAGAACGACATCCAATGTTGCTTTGTAAACCCATGCCATGTCATCTGAAATACGAAGACTCGCATCGTGGCCGGCGATGTAAAAATAGTTATCCCCGAATGGAGATTGACAAAATGTGCGAGG
This sequence comes from Planctomycetota bacterium, assembly GCA_028280485.1. GTDB lineage: Bacteria > Planctomycetota > UBA8108 > UBA8108 > JACQVS01 > JANQLS01. Next base: position 20,257 of record JANQLS010000002.1, on the reverse strand, counting down.
TGAAACTAAGGGAACTTTTCCTTTCCGGTAGGGCTGATTGACTTCATGGAGAGTGTACTTGTTTTCGTCGTGACGAATGGCATACATCGCACCACCGTACAACCGACTGCCTTTCCATCGGAGATGATCTTTACCGTGAATGTTGCCCTGGAAACCGATGATATGAACAGTCTTCCCCGATTTCGGGTGACGAACGGGGTACATCATATTATGAGCAGCCAAGGTGTAACTGACTCTCACTCCTAAACGTTGACTCATCAATTCGAGAATATTGACTTCTTCGTGTCTTGAGTACCCACCTTTTCCGTCGGGATCAAGACGCATAATTTGCGAAGTAGACCGTCCTCCGGGAGCCCAGGCAAAGAGGAGAGACTCCCCCTTTCCGTTGGGATTGGATACAGCGGTGAGTCCTCGTATTCCTCCGACATCGGTGTCGATATCATCCCCAAAGTTTATAACCTCAACCCAAGTGGGACGCTGCCCATCAACCCGACGGTAGATTGCATCGTCGACAGAGAAAAATAAAGATCCATTGGCTTGTACCATACCTAAGGGACGAGAGCGAAAGGCACCTCGAGTGAGGAAGGGAAATTCAGTATTTCGAGCCCATCGAATCTTGGATGGATTTTTTGGATCGTAGATCCCAGTGATGACTCCAGGATTTCCTAAGAGTAAAAAGATCTTCTCGATTCCCGTGATTTTATCTCGGTAAACTTGCATATCACGTGGAACCCACCGAACTCCTCCGACTGACGAACCATGACGAACTAAGGTGTGATGCCAGGTGTTCAGTTCATCGTTTCGCACCCAAACAGAAACCGCTCCCCCTCGATCAAAACGAGCACCGGCTGCCATCACGAGAAGAGATACGGGTCTGTCGAATGATCGACCAGAAGTATCTTGGGTAAACGTTATCGATTTTAGAATATTGCCCTTCATATACTCGAGGTCGTACTCATTCGATTTCCCGGTATCTAGGTCGACCTGCCACCGGCCTAAAGGCCTATCGAGTCTTAAAACTTGAGCGGATTGCTTTTGTCCTTCAGGTGGTATCGCCCAACGACCATCCATCCAATAGCCATTGGCTGCGTACAGCTTCCCTCGATGAGTTGCGAGGTGCATGATCTCGGATCCGCCAGCGTAGTTTCCACTGGAATCGAAATAACCGGCATCGTAACTTTGGATCCATTGACTCGGTGGATCAGCGTAACTGGTTCCAATCAGAATGACCCAAAGAAGAGGCATGAGGACTCTGAAATATTCTGAGCGGGAATGAAGGTATATTGCGATTTGATTCAATTTTTTAAATGATGTTCGAAAAACTGGAGATATTGGACACGACGTTCCTTGTCCCAAAATTCGGCTGGTACATGTGATCCGTCTTGAATGGTAATCAATTTAACTTCAAGGCCATTTTGCTGATAGAGATCTCTCATGTATTCACTTTGATCGAAGGGCACTATGGGATCCTTGGTCCCATGTACTAAAAGAAGTGGCGGATCTCCTTTGGAAACATGAGTCGCCGGACTGGCAAGCTTTGCCAATTCGTGCTTTTGAGAAAATGGCCCACCAAAGAGTAAGCCAAATGTTGAATTAGGATCGTCGACGGCTTGGGGGAACTGATTCATCGCTCGAATGAAATCGGAAGTCCCACAGAGGTTGAGGACGGCATGAACTTGAGTGGAGTGATCTTTCAGTGAACTGAACTCTGCTCCCCCCAACTCAACACGATCGCCAGTCGTTCCCAGTAATGTAGCAAGTTGCCCCCCTGAGGAAATTCCGGCAACACCTATTTGAGAAGAGTCGTAGCTATATGTTTCAGAGTTTGCTCGAAGGTAGCGGATCGCTTCCTTACAATCATGAATCTGAGCTGGAAATTTAGCCTGCCCTGAAAGTCGATACTGAATGCTGGCAACGGCAAAGCCATGTTCGGTCATCCACGAAATGTGGCATTCATCTTTACTTCCACTGCGCCAACCTCCTCCATGGAACCAAACCAGAAGCTTAGGATTATTAGATTTTTTCTCAGGTAAATAGAGATCTAAATAAAGAGAAAGGTCACCCCGGTGAGCGTATTTAATATTTTTCTGAATTCGTTTCTGGCTCATTCTATCTGCCACTTTTGAATTTCCATTGACGCCATCAACACCGACTTGTTTCCGACCACATGAACTGAGCATGAGAGTCATGAATAATCCCAATTTTAATAATTAAACCTGACTCTTTGAAACCTCCAAGTACTTAACGGCATGTGAAAAGAATTGAACAAATCTCATTTTACATAATCAAAGCCTTGTAAATCCCCCAAAATACCTGTGACCGAAATTGACCCCCTCCACCTTACCAGGTAACCCAATTCCGTTACCAGGTAACGGTTTTCCCAAGGTAACGGTTTTCCCATTCCCTCCCCCTTACCAGGTAACGGGATCGGGAAAAGCGGGTTTACAAAATTTTGATAGTGGAAAGATCACTTTCATGCGATGTGCGTTTTCGTCCAAATTGAAAATCATTGGATCGAGATCAGTTCTTGGAGGATTGATTTTACAAACCAGGAGTTTTGTAAATGTTTGTTTCTATAGGTCGCCCAATTTCGTTCATCTGGTTCTTTTGCTTTGTTCTTAATTGTCTATAAAAAAAATAGAGATCCAGACCTTAGAGCGATCTGAATCTCTACTCATTCGAATGCCAATAAATCTACTTAAATCAGCGCTCGATTCTCCGTGATAGATATCTTTGTTTCACCGATAACTGTCAAATGGGTTTGACATTTTCAGCTCGTGGCCCTTTGGGTCCATGCCCATCGGTATAGGAAACGCGTTGTCCTTCTTCAAGTTCATCAAAACTAACCCCATCAAGATTTGATGAATGGAAAAACAAATCGTTTTCGGTACCGTTATCGATGAATCCAAAGCCCTTATCGGTGAGTCTTTTAATATTGCCTTCTGGCACTTGACTATTCCTCTCAATAAATGAACTGCAACGCAGTTAAAAAAAATATTACGGCTAAACAAAATGGCCGTGAAGCCGCGAAAAAGAGAGATTCTAACGACCTTTAGATGAAAATGGGCCATAAATATTGATCTTTCAAAGAAATATCTCATTAGAGTCAAAGAACCCCTTAACCTTGCCGGGTAAAGTGAGCTAAATCCGTCGCCTGGTAATGGATTTTGCCGTTACCTGGTAACCCAATTCCCGCCAATTCCGTTACCTAGTAACGGGAAATCGATCCTTTAACGTTACCTGGTAAGGGAATTGGGAAAGATGGGTTTACAAGAATATGAAATCGGAAAGAAAACTTTGCCCCTGAGCTCATTTTTGACCAGAATGAACTCAGTGAATTGAAAACAGGTTTAACAAAGAACCGGCTTACAAATATTGATTAATGTAAAACTTTGTTTCTGAGGATTGCTCATTATCGTTCACTCAATCCTCTTGATGCTTTACCAGGTAACGGTTTTCTAGGTAACGGCTTTCTGAGGTAGCGGCTTTCAACGGCTTTCTGATCCCCGTTTAAAATCTTATGTTTGAGAATTGGTTAACTGAGCTTTCCGCAGAAAATGAATTTGAGATTTGGTCTTTTTCCTCGGATAGCCTGGAAAACATTTCCCTCGAATCTTGGATTCAATTCTTTGAAAAAGCCGTTTCTATAAGGGCTCAAAAAGTTCCAGTGAACACCGTGTATTCTTCTTATATCTGGTTCGATGAACAAGCTCTGAACTTGAAGTTAGCCACTACACCCTATACTAAAAACTCACTCCCTTTTGGTTGTTCGATAGAATTAGTCGAATCCCTAAGTATCATTCTTCAAACTTGGCTCAACGCGGAAACTTATATTCCATGGGAAGAACTCGAAGAAACCAATTTCGAAGACAATAAAATGGACTCTCTTCCTACCGAATCTAAACCCCTCAAGGTTTGGGCTGTTGAACACAGAGAATAAACTCTTTATAAATTCCCACCAAACTGCATCAGGAGTGGTACGGCCATCCACAAGGAAAAAATGATGTTTAGAACCAGAATTCCTTGGTGTTTCTTTCCTCGATTTTTAAAGAGTAAAAATCCAAGTAAAAGGGCCAAAGCGGAGAATCCAAAGATCCCAATCAAAATATAGAAAGCCGCTCCCACTGCTCCATGCCCCCCGGGATCTTGAACTAAAACGTACTGCAACCCCAGCAACAAAGGCACGATATGAACTGTATGTAAAAACTTGGGTGTCTTATTCGAAACTAAATAAACGACATTGAGCAATGAAAGCACCGCCCCAGCAATCAATTTTGTCTCTTCAGAAACATCATAAAGAAGTAACGCCTCTATCCTATAGTAAACACCCGCACAACCGGGCAAGAGAAGAAAAATAACGAGTGGAAATAAACGCATCGAAAAAAATGAGCAAATTTTCATTCGATAACCATAACTGCAAAAATTTCAATTTTTAATTAGAACACCGAATTCACCCCAATTTGGATGAAACAACATCAGGTAGTCATCTGAGATCCGAAGAATTTAGCTAAAATATTATTTCTTTTCTAACCACTGAACAGCATCGATAATCACATACCCATCCGAATCGTTGTTTGTAATAACTACAGTCGCCGATTGTTGATCTTTAAAGTTGAAGACTCCAAGCGATCTCAACGATCCCTTTTCACTGGGGGCTTGGCGTTGGTCGATGACAATTTCTTTTTTTCCGTCAAGACTGCTGACCTCAACCTTCACTTTCGATGATCGATTGGAGTGAGGTGTCCACGAAATTAAAACTTCATATCTCCCAGACTTTGGAATCTTGACTTCAAATTGTGCCTTAGCTCTCCCATCTTTGGCGGCCCCGTCGTGGCGATAACCGGAACCGATATAACCCGGGGTGGAACTTGAAGTCACCCACTCCCCCGTCAATTTTGCTTCATCGTCATCCACCACGATTCCGGGCAGTGATTGAGGATGGATAAACTTCCCGGATCCCTTTTTCGTTGGCTTGGCTTTCGAAGAGGCATGCTCAAGGATCTGACCATCCTGAAGCAATCTTTTACTGAGTTGAGAATAAGAAACATCTTGCACTGCAAGCTTTCCTTCGATCGCCATCACCGCACCCGTCGCCGCACTTTGACCTAAGATCATAAAAACCGGCTCCATGCGAATACTTCCAAATGCGATATGCGAACTGCTCACACAAATACTCACCATGAGATTTTCACACTGAGCCTTCTTGGGGACTAATGACCCGTAGGCAATTTGATAGGGAGAGATCCGAACTCCGATGTCACCCTCATTTTGAACATATCCCTGAGGAGTGATATACCGTTGTACGTTGTGGGAATCTATTGTATAGCTTCCCATTCCAATGGGATCGGGAGTCGGTTTTCGCTTCGTTAATTCGTTTTCGGTCATAACAAATTTACCAACCATTCGGCGTGCTTCTCGAACGTAAATTTGGTGAGGCCAATTTCCGTTATCTACAAACTCATCTTTAGCCAATCCCCATTGACTCATTCTTTCGCGAACCTTGAGTGGAACTCGAGGATCATTTGAAACAAAATAAAGCCATCCTTGCTGATATCGACGATGCTCTTCCAAGATTTCTTTCCGACGCTCATAACTCGCCTCAGGATAATCGTAATTCATCCCGATGTTGTCGGTACTGAAAGGACCGTGATTGTTGGTATCCGTTTTTCGATTTGGGATGGGATCGAACTTATAAAACGTTTCTTTCCAACCGGCTTCGTAGATCCGAACCAGTAACTCATACTGTTTGGGATCGTATCCCTCAGGCTTCGGAAAAGGTACCCGATTCTCCGGATGCGTCGTCGCACAATAACGATAACAATAAGCTTGAACTCGCTTATCTCCCGAGCCGTATTTACCAGGGTGCTTAGTACTGATTCGAGGCAAGACTCCCGAATTGGGATCATCGGGAATAACGTAAGGACTAATTTTTTTCTTCAACACCCCGAAGTGATGTCTGTGGTGAAGAACTCCGGTCTGAACTCCATTCCAGTTTTCACTGTAGACTGAATTGGCTTCGCGCCCCACGTGATAATCAACGCCTACCGCCGCCATCAAATCCCCTTCATAGGTAGCATCGATGAACATCTTTCCCGAAAACGTTTTCCCCGAGAGCATGGTGATACTCGTGATCCTAGCTCCCTTCCTCTTCACTCCCGACTTACGGTTAAGCCATTCATCTCGATAAGTAGGAATTTTGAATTCTTTGATATAGTCTTCGAACACTTCTTCAGCGACGTGGGGCTCAAAAATCCACATCGTTCGGTTCTCTCCATCGATAGCTGGAGTCCCCTGACCTTTGTTGCCGTATTCAGTTCTCTTCTGCCATCGCCAAGATTTAGGATCTTGGTACTTCTTCCAAATGCGATGGTAGAAGTCACGAGATAAACCTCCGATAACCGCTTTATTACCAGTATCAGTAAATCCGAGTCCCCCGCTCGAAAGTCCTCCGAGGTGGCGGTCAGGCCCCACAATGATAACGGTCTTTCCCATCTTCCTAGCCTGAACAGCTGCGATGACTCCAGAGGAAGTCCCTCCGTAAATGATGAGGTCTGCTTCTATCGTTTTGGCTGGTGAACTGTTGTTAACTAAAATCTCTTTGGTGATTGCTATCAGTTGTGAGCTGAAACAGAGAGTGAAAATAAGAACCAGGTTCTTAAGGACGGGTGTGCCAATTCGCAACATGGAGTTCATTCCAGTAATAGATTTCATAGTTGATCAGTTGAGAGTTTTAAGAGCTATTTTCTTTTAGGTACTACTCAGATAATTTTTAACGCAATCAGCTACGGCTGTTTTTTAAAGAAGTAATCGGAGTAACTCAATTTTAGCTTTTCTTTACTTGGCTTTCCAGCTTCCATACAGGCATCGATTTCAGCCTTTAGGTGCTTCAAATTCTTTGGATCGAGCAATGGATCCTCAGTTCGAATTCGCCATTCTTGAAGTTGGTTTTTTAATTCCAAAAATTTTTGTTTGTGGGATTCTTCGCCAGCTAAATTATTAAACTCGTAAGGATCGATTTTCAAATCATACAGCTCATATTGGGGTGGCTTTCTCATCCTAGCGTAGGCACGCCGAATGGACTCTGGTGCTTGGTCAACAGCAGATTGAAGCTCTGCGAAAAAACGATTCATGGTAAAGTCGTACCCTGGATTCAGTTCATCCGGCATCAGATTTTGGATGAACTTGTATCGGTCATTCCGAACCGTACGCTGAGGGTAGAAGTTATGAGCTGAATGCAAATGAAACTCTGTGAAGAGATACTTTCGCCACTCGACCTTCTCACCTCGCAACAAGGGAAGTAAGGATCTCCCGGGTAGGTTCTCAATGGGCTTAGCCTGAGCGACTGTTAACAGAGTAGGTAAGATATCGAGAGTCGAAACCAAGTCGTGGGAAACCCAATTTCCTTTAATTCTCCCCGGCCAGCGAACGATGAATGGAATGCGAATCCCTCCTTCATAGGAAGTTCTTTTTCCTCGAAGGAGATCAGCCCCGTGATCACCGATATAAATCACTAGAGTATTTTTTGCTTTGCCAGATCTCTCCAGAACTTCTAACAAGTCACCTATCAAGGCATCCAAACGCTGCATACAATTGTAATAATCAGCAGTTTCAGCCCGTAATTGAGGAGTGTCGAGACCGAAGTATCGTAGGGATTTTACCTCTTGAGCAGTCAGCACTTTTTTAGGTAAGCCCTGAATTTGTTTGATGAAGGGGCGGTGAGCATCCGGATAATTTACACTCAAGAAAAAGGGCAAGTCTGATTCACTCTTACCGATGAAGCGTTTTGCTTCCTTCGCGTACTCCTTCAAATTCTTTCTAGCGAAATTCGAACTCGTTACCTTTTTAAAATCGAACGGGAATGCGGATTTGGGCCGAATATGAAGCTTCCCGATGATCCCCGTTCTATACCCCGCACTTTTTAGGCTTCGAACGAGATTCGGTGTATCTTCTCGATATAAACTGAACTTCCATGTCGCTAACCCGATTTGACCATTTTGATGCGGGAAGAGCCCCGTCATCAACGCAGCGCGAGATTGGCTGCACCCTGCTTGAGCAACATAAGCTCTATTAAACCGAACGCCCTCCTGAGCGAGATGATCGAGAACTGGGGTTTTTACATACGGTTCACCATAACAACTCAACTCAGGACCGTTGTCTTCAGACACGATCAATAGGATATTAGGACGGCTTGCCTGTATTCGACCCTCCCCTTGAAACAACGCAATCAGGACAATTGCGATAAACCATTTATTCATCACTTCTGGCCTTCATATTCAGGATTGGATCTCATCGGGTCAGCCCCCACTTCATTTCTCCACGCGGTTAAATTAGCGTAGAGTTCTGCGAGTTTCTCGGGGTATTGAGTGGCGAGATTATTCTTCTCCCCAATATCTTCGGATAAATTATAAAGTGAAAGTTCCCCCGTTTCATAGGCTTCGATCATCTTCCATTTCCCCGCTCGAATCACTCCCGAGGGAAAACTTTGAGGGTGTTGATTATAATGAGGGTAATGCCAGTACAGGGCTTCACGACTGAAGGTGGGTTGACCCGTAAGGATGGGAACGAGGCTTTTACCGTCGAGATGCTGGTAGGGGCGAAGTTTTTGCCCAGCAACCTCTAATATCGTTGGATAAAAATCCGTACTGATCACCGGTTCTTTCGAAAGACTACCCGGTCGAGTTCTTCCAGGCCATTTAATGATGAAGGGAACGCGAATTCCTCCCTCGTAATTCGACCCCTTGTTCGCCCTGAGAGGCGAATGATCCGTTGCCCGAGCGAATCCTCCATTATCACTGGTGAAAATGATCAAGGTACGATCATCAATTTTAAGCTCACTGAGAGTTTTCATGACCTTCCCCACGCTATCATCGACACTCTCGACCATCGCAGCGTAAGCCGGTTTCCCCTGCCTCTTGCTTTTAGTTACCTTTTGGTAGGCTTTCATCTTTTCCGGCTTCCCCTGAAGAGGAGTGTGAACGGCGTAGTGGGAAAGCATTAAGAAGAATGGTTCTTTCGCATGTTTTCGAATATAGCTTGAGGCTTCATCTGCGAGTCGATCCACCAAATAATCCCCCTTCTTCCCCTTTAATGGGGTCGCCTTATGAAGGATTTTTCCTGTGGTTGGAATTTTCCAACTTCCTTTAAACGGATAGAAGTAATTTCCGGGTGCACCGTAATCTCGTCCGGCAACATTGACATCAAATCCTTGGTGTTCAGGATAGTAATAGGTCTCGGTTCCCAGATGCCATTTGCCCATGAAAGCCGTTTGGTATCCCGTCTCTCGTAGAGCTTCGGCGATGGTGATTTCTTCCAGCGGTAGGTTGGAGATATAGCGTCCCTCCCGCATTTTGTTTTTCTTTGAATTCCATCTACCCGATGGTAGCCATTGAGTTAACAGTAATCGAGCCGGATACTTTCCCGTCATGATGGCAGCACGAGTCGGCGAACAGACATTGCAAGCAGCATAACCATCCGTAAACCTCATACCCTCGCGAGCCAAACGATCAATATTGGGAGTTTTATAATAAGTACTTCCATAGCAACCGAGATCCTTCCAACCTAAGTCGTCGATGAGAATAAGGACGACGTTTGTCTTTTGATCTTCAGTTGCCTCTAATCGCATCGCACTGAGAAAAAATATTCCCAAACTGAAGAGAAGATACCTTCTCGTAAAAAGCTGATTTTTATAAATCGATGGAATCATTTTGTTTCAATTTAAGAACAAGAGTTAATTTTCTTTCCCCACGGTAACTTCACCCGTTTTCTTGTTTTTCCAGGTAAAGGTATGAGGATCGAATTCGAAGGCTCGCTTCGTGAGGGCTGATTTCGCCCATTTCTTTGGAAGCTTTAATTTTAACTTTTTCTTAATTTCCTGATGTCGCTCACTCGAAGCTAAATTATGCCACTCATGGGGATCCTGCTGATGGTCGTAGAGCTCTTCCCCGCCATCCTCATAACGAATATATCGGTACTGTTCCGACCTTACTGCGGCATTACCTCTTCTAAATTCAATCACCACCGGTCGATTCCACTCGGCTTGGGGATTCTTTAGGAGGGGAACTAAAGACTCGCCATCGAAAGTTGGCTTCTCCGCATCACTCCTCTCAAGGGTTTTAGTTAGCTCTAAAAGAGTGGGATACAAGTCGAGTAAACTAACCGGACGCTGGCAAACCCCAGGCTTGAAACCCGGAACGCTAATAATCAAAGGGACGCGAGTAGCTTCTTCCCACAATGTAGATTTATGCCAATGCTCCTTCTCTCCCAAGTGCCAACCGTGATCGGACCACAGAACGATGATCGTGTTTTCAGCATACCCGCTTTTATCTAATGCTGTTAAAACTTGGCCCAATCGATCATCCGCGCAAGTGATGCTCGCGAGGTAAGCTCGGATGGCTTCCTTCCATTTATCCGCTTTTTTGATGATCTCAAATTCATACCTACGGTCTTTTGCAAATCTTAAACCTGCTTTAGGAATATCATCGAGATCACTCTTCAGGACTTTCGGCAATACTATTTCTTCGAGGGGGTATTGATCGAAATATTTTTGGGGAACGTACCAAGGCAAATGAGGTCGAAACAAGCCACAAGCCAAGAAGAAGGGTTTCACATTTTTGGGCTTATAAGTTTCCAAAAACCGGATAACGTAATCAACGGTGAGAGCATCATCATACTTCTCATCAGATATATTTAAGACGCCCCAATCATTCTCATGACCGAGCCCCTTCACTCCACTAAAGGGGAAACCTTTAGGCTTTGGAGTCGGCTTCGACCACGGATAATTGAGCTTGACCCCACGAAACCAAGGATCTTCAAGAAACTTCAATCGGAAAAACGCATCCCATTGGTTGGGAGGATGGTTCCCAGCCGTGTGATGAAATATTTTCCCTGCTCCCACCACACGATAATTTTGATTTCTGAAATGTTGGGGCAGAGTGACAACGCCGGGTAAGTTAGGCATCCACCAGTGACCATTGTCGTATAAACCCGTTGTAGAAGGTCGAAGCCCAGTCAACAAGGAAGCCCTCGAAGGGGCACATTTCGGAGAAACACAATGGGCATTGGTAAAGAGCATCCCCCGCTTGGCTAATCGATCGATATTCGGCGTATAAACTTTTCCCTCGTATCCCCCCAAACATTCGATCCAATCCTTCATGTCATCGACAGCGAGGAACAAGATATTGGATCGAGGAGACTCCTGGCTCCATCCCCAAGGTGAAAATGTAAATACAGATAAGATGATTAAATAGAGACGCATCTTTACTTCAGGTTAAAAAAGGAAAAGATTGAAGCTTTGACTTCATATCATTATCGTCAATCTTCCCTCCTGATTGCGAGAGAACAGTAGGTACAGATTTTATTTTTTAGGGAGGTAAGACGGATTTCCAACCGGATTGAAGTGTAGTGCTGAGATCCATAATCAATTTTTGGTATTTAGCCTGATTCGATACATTCAACATTTCATGAGGATCAGAATCATGGACATACAATTCTCGGGCGATAACCTCTTTCGATTTCCACTTTTGCCATTCGATATATCTAAATTTTTGAGTTCGAATCGCGTATCCCATGATCTCTCCATGCTCACGATGTCGATGTCCCTTTCGCATTCTGGGATACTGACTGAAAACGGCTTTTTTCCAAGGAAGCTCAGGTTGAGTCAGCAAAGGCTTAAAGCTGATCCCTTCCACTCCCTCTGGGGCACTCAGCCCACAGATATCCGTTAAAGTTGGATAAAGATCTACGAGTTCAACCAGAGCATCCGTTCGCTGGAATTCCTTCTTATTAATATTATCAGTGGGCTCTTCAATTCCCGGTACGCTCACGATGAGCGGTACTCGAGTTGAAAGTTCATAGTTATTGGCTTTCGTCCAAAGCCCTTGTTCGCCCAGATGAAAGCCGTGATCTCCCCATAGGACAATGACCGTTTGCCCATGGATTTTCGATCTAACCAACTCTTGATATAAGCGCCCGATCAAACTATCGATATAACTGATGCAGGCGTAATATCCATGCCGGAGTTCCCGCATTTTCTCATTCGTAATTTTTCCATCTTTAGGAATGTCGGTGTAGCCCTCTAGTTCTCTCCAGCTTCGAGTTGCAAGTTCCGGAGCCCCTTGAGGGTATTGAAGATTTTTTGGTAATGGAATTTTTTCACGTTCATGTAAATCCCAATACTTTTTAGGGGCATTAAAAGGCAAGTGAGGTTTCCTAAAGCCGACGGCTAAAAAGAACGGAACTCTCTTTCCCTGAGTTTTTTCCCGAGAGAGTTCGCGGAGAGTAGAAATTGCAGCGTTAGTTACGATGCCATCGATATAAACACCATCCGAAACCGGTGCTGATTCAGAGGCAGCTCGTTTTAAACCGTTTCCATTTAAATTTTTGGGTAAGGCGTAACGCAACTTAGGATCTCGAACCTTATCGTATTTAGGCTGTTTCGACCAAGAAGGCGGGTCTTTGGATGGTTTTCCTCCTCCATGAAAAATCTTGCCGATGCTTTGAGTATGGTAACCATTATTCTTGAAATGTTGAGGAAGAGTGACAACCTCAGGAAGAGCTTCCCTGAAGTGCGTATTAAGATCCCAAACTTGAGTGGTGTCGGGACGTCGCCCAGTGAGTAAAGAAAGGCGAGAAGGGCTACAAACAGACTGCTGGCAGTAGGCACGATTAAAAATCATTCCCTGTTTCGCTATCCGATCTATATTTGGAGTTTTCGCATTCGGATCACCGTAACAGCCTAAGGCGGGGCGTAAATCATCAATGGCGATGAATAAGACATTTAAATGGTTTATCGTAGAGTTCGGAGAAGGAGAGGTTTGTCCCGAGAGATCTTGGAAGCATACGAAAGGGCAAACAAGAATTAAAACGATGCGACAAACAGAGATTATTTTTTTTGATCTAAAACTATCATTAAGAATCGAAGACATATACCGGCCTAAATCCCGTTCGATCATCTCGAACATCTTCAGCAATCGCGCTTCGGTAACTACTCGAACACAAAAATACGGGGTCGATGTAGGATCCGCCACGCCGCACTCTTAAGACTGTACTATCCATAATAATGATGGATTTGTATTTATCGTTCAATTCATTAAACTGAATTTTATCTGAACATATCTCCCAGACATTCCCATGCATATCATGAAGCCCCCAGTCATTTGCCGTCAACAAACCGATCATATATAAACTTTGGAGATGGAGATTGAACGAAGCCACTTTTGAAAAGTCATTGACGGCAACTAAATACTCATTTTGACTTTTGTATTCAGCGGGATTGGGGTAAGCAAACGAACAATTGGCTTGAGTGGGTTTCAACCAATCTCCAAATGAATATTCTGAAGGAGTTCCCGCTCGGCAAGCATATTCCCATTGGGCTTCAGTCGGAAGTTGAAGCCCAAGTTTTTTACAGAATGAATCGTCGTTACCGTAACAATCCATATAAGAAACGTTTGTAACCGGTAAATCAGGATCTTTTTCTTTTGATGGATTGGACTCCATTACCTTGTCCCAATCGCCTTGAGACAACTCATATTTGGCGATTAAAAAGGAGGAAATTTTTACCTTTTTAACTTCCTCTGCTCCTCTCCACCATTCTTTTTCTTCGGGTAAGCCCATCGTATATTCTCCTCCCGGAAGAAGAACCATAACTATCCCACTTTTAAGATGGCGGAACTCTTTAAACCCTTGCTCATTGACTTCGATAAATTCAAATTTTTGTTTGAATTCATACTCTCGAAGGATGAGATCCCAACTGATGGCGATCAAAATGAAACAAGTCACGATCGCAAAACCGCCAATAAAGATGAATATTTTCTTCGATCGGGTCATTCCCGCTCCAATAAATGATGCTCTAAGATTCTCAGGATATCACTTCTACAAAAGGCAATCCCATCAGCCAACCCAAAACAAAGATTTCTATCTTATCGAGTTAACTTTTAAATTATTCAGGCCATAAAATGTAAAAATATTCTATTATGTAAGTTGCTCAGTTTCACCACGAGAGTTTGGAATTATCAACTCAAGCAGTCTCACATCGAACGTTATGACGGTTGAATCGATTCCTCTTGGGATTCAACATAAACTATGTAAGGTCTAAAAATATGATTCATCTCAAGATTTATGCTTTTATCTTCTCATTCCTATTTACATTAACCCTCCAAGCCAAACCCCTAAAAGTTTACATCCTCAGCGGCCAATCCAATATGGAAGGCCACGCTGATATTCGAACCTTCGGAGTCATGGCCAAAGATCCCGTGACTGCCCCGATTCTCAAGGAAATGCTCGGGCCTGACGGACAACCCCGTATTTTAGATGAAGCTTACATCTCTTATTTCACCGGAGGTGGGGACCGTTTGGGAGAAGGATTCGGGAAACTGACCGCCGGTTGGGGCTCGCGAAGAGATCCTAAGCAATCCAACAATAAAATTGGTCCCGAGTTTACCTTCGGGATCTATATGCAGAAATCTCTCAAGGAACCCATACTCATCATCAAGACAGCATGGGGCGGCAAGTCTCTTCACACCGACTTTAGACCTCCCTCGGCTGGTCCTTATCGTTTCAACGAAAAGGAACTCGAAAACATTAAAAAGCGGGGAAAAAATTTAGCTGAAATCAAAGCCGAAAAAGCCAAGAAAACGGGTCATTTCTACCGCTTGATGATCAAGCACGTCAAACATGTGCTCTCGGATATCAAACGGGTTTACCCCAAGTATGATTCTCAACAAGGATACGAATTGGCAGGCTTTGCTTGGTTCCAAGGATGGAACGATATGGTTGCCAGCGGTACTTACCCTAACCGAGGTCAACCGGGAGGTTACGCTCAATATAGCGAGTGTATGGCCCATTTCATTCGCGATGTTAGAAAAGATCTCTCGGCCCCGAAAATGAAATTTGTCATCGGAGTGATGGGTGTAGGTGGACCTCTCGATAAATATACAAGCCAACGTTACGTTCCCATTCACGGAGGCTTTCGTCGAGCGATGGCTCAACCCGCCTCACTTCCAGAATTTAAAGGAAACGTCACTGCCGTTGAAACCGCCCCATTTTGGGATATGCGCCTCAAGGCGATCGAAGAAAACCAAGGCAAGGTAAAACAACTCGCTCGATTCCTTAAGAGCAAGCACAAGGATTACCCCAATAAAGATGGCTCTATGGATTCTAAAGCCCAGAAAGCTCACGTTGAAAAATTCCGCAAGACGCTGCTCAGTGATGAAGATCTTGCTTACGCCAAGGCAGCCAGATCCAACGGCGGCTATCACTACTACGGCAGTGCGAAAACGATGAGTCAAATCGGGAAGGCGTTCGCAGAAGCGATTCTTAAAATGGAGAGTGACTGAAAAGAACCAAGTGATTTCGTGAAGTCGTTGGCCTCAATTGAAAAAACATTCATTCCTCTTTGGCATGAAATTAAGCTCTCAGAAAACAGACCCAATGAGTTACTGCAACAGATACTGCTTTTTAGTTGTCATGTTTTCACTCTTGGCAACTCTTACTTTAAGTGCGGAAAAACCCGACAAGCCTAACATCCTCTTCATGATCTCCGATGATCTCAACACTTCTCTCAGCGGCTTCGGACATCCCCAGTGTAAAACTCCGGAACTCGATAAGTTAGCCGATCGTGGAGTCAAATTCCTCAACATGCACTGTCAGTATCCAGTGTGTGGGGCTTCTCGGGCTTCCCTCATGTCAGGTCTCTATCCCTATACCAATAAGACCATGGGGAACCAGGGAACGCTTCGAGGAAGCATGCCCGACGTGGTAACGATGTCTCAACTCTTCCGCAAAAATGGTTACTACGCAGGAAGAGTCAGCAAGATATACCACATGAGAATCCCGATGGAAATCATCGCCGGTACGGCTGATTTCGACGATCCTCATTCTTGGGATGAAGTGGTGAATGTCAAAGCACCAGAGCAACACGCCCTCGGGAAACGCACGGAGTGGTCCCCCAAAGACAAAGGATCTCAAACTTTCACCGGTATCGAAGCTCAGGGAGGTGATGATGTTCATGCCGACGGCAAAGCCGCCGCCCACGCTATTCGCTTTCTAAAAAAAAATAAGGATAAACCGTTTTTCTTAGCGGTAGGATTTGTTCGCCCTCATGTCCCCTTAGTGGCTCCCAAAAAGTATTTTGATATCTACGATCGAAATAAAATGAAAGCCCCAGAGGTTCCTGAAAATGATTTAGACGATGTGCCGAAGGTGATTCGTAAGTACAAGCGAAATAGCACCCACTACGGTGTCACTCCGGAACTGCACAAGGGCTTGCTTCAAGCTTACTACGCTAGCATTTCTTATATGGACGCTCAAGTAGGAAGGATCCTAAGAACGTTGGAAGAAGAAGGTCTAAGCAAAAATACGATCGTCGTTTTTTCGAGTGATCACGGCTACCTTCTCGGACACCACCATAAATTTCAGAAACAACATCTCTTTGAAGAATCGACTCGAGTCCCCTTCATCATCAGTGTTCCGTGGATGAAAACTCAGCATGGCCAATCGACAAGTAAGATCACAGAATTGATCGATCTCTACCCCACCTTAGCGGATTTGGCCCAACTGACTGCGCCCAGCTCTCTTCAAGGATCGAGCCTGTTACCTTTGCTTAGAAATCCCAATTCCTCTGAGTGGAAAAAAGATTTAGCGTTTACCGTCAGTCGAAACGGCGGGGAGTCGATCAAGACTGAGAAGTGGCGTTACACCCAGTGGGGTTTTGGGAAGAGTGGAATGGAGCTTTATGATTTGACCCGGGATCCTGGTGAATTTAATAATTTAGCGGGCGATGCCCAGTATGCATCCATCCTTCAAAAACTCAAAAAGCGGCTTGAAACAAAGAGGTTAGAAGCGGGATATTTATCATTTAAAAACCATATTAAGAAAAAGCAGAGAAAGAAAAAACTCAACTCAAAACAATAACCCCATTCACAAATAGAAAATACTTTTATAAGAATGTGCAAGAAAATGGGAGCAAGAAGATAATAGATCCGACAGACAATAATTTTCTTACTAGAATATCAACCGAAAAGCATCAAGGAATAAAGAGCTATATAACTTTTCTGCCGTAGCTATGTTCATTAAATGATTTTAATTTTGCTTATCAACTTCTTCTCCACGATTGAGATGCGTCTTTGGAACAAATCTTCGAATATCACTTTCGGCCCTGTAGAGAAAACAAGCTGCAACCGCGATCAAGATCTTCGAATCGCTTTTAAAAAAAGGAGCTAATTGATGTCTAACGGCCTCTGGATCGTTTTCGAAAAGTTCAAAAATAAATTTAATGTTATGGGACTCTCCTGCTATCCATTCAACCTCTTGAACTTTATTAGTACTGGGATGGAGGACTGAAGTCACATTATAAAAATTTAAAGTCCAGAGTGGATCCCCACCGTAATGATACTCAATTAACTCATCATGATTTAAATTAAATAACTCTTCTTCTGTTTTTTTAAACCGAATCTCGAATCGAGTTTTAGATAATTCAACTTTCCAATGATTATAGTACTCAGATTCTTGTTCAATTTTCTTTAATATAAAAGGAATGGCGCTGAAATAATTATTCTTTACAACATCACTAAATTGCTCATCACATTCCCAACTTTTACACTGATCCAAGTCACGAACAAACAGATACTCTCGAACAGGGTTTTCTAAGACCTTTACAATGCTAAAAAGACATAAAATCCCCATGACCATAAGAACTAAATTTAAATTCTTCTTTTTCATGCTCACAACTCACAATTCTAACAAATAGGTCTATGATCAACTCCGCGTAATTAATCAAAGATTGAATACATAGGCTTTCATTGAGTATATTAATATTCTAAATTTCCAGCATTAACATTATACCTCGATAAACATTTATCAATAACTACCAGCTTTTGCCTACAGAAACGAGATTCTCTTGAAGACTACGTTGAAACTTAAAATAAGCCTTTCCTTCATTCTCAGTTTTGTCCTATCAACGACACTGAGTGCTCAAGAAAACGACCAGAAACCCAACATATTGATCCTCATCGGTGATGACATCGATCGCGACACCCTAGGTCCCTGGGGAGGGCAAGCCATCACACCTCATCTCGACCAATTGGCTATGGATGGCATCCGACTTGATAAAGTTTATGCGAACGTAGCGATGTGTGCTCCCTTTAGACAAGAACTCTACAGCGGTCGAAGTGTTTGGCGAACCCGCGCAATGCCCAACCATTCAAGATCAAAACCTGAAACCAAAAGTCTCCCTCATTATTTACGCCCTTTAGGTTACAAGGTGGGTTTAGTGGGAAAAAGTCATGTGGGACCCAAGGAGGCTTACCCGTTTGATCGGCTGGGTGAAATTCCTAAACGACAAAACGCAAATCCTAAAGCCCTCGCCCTGTCTCGCAAGTACGTTCAATCAGCGCGCGAAGCTAACCAATCATTTTGCCTCGTCATCGCTGCCCACGATGGTCACAGCCCCTATACGACAGGTGATCCCTCTCAATACGATCCAGCAAAATTCGTCCTCCCTAAAGATTCGATCGACACCCCCAATTATCGAGAGAACTTAGCGAAACACTTCGCTGAAGTCACGAACCTCGATGCTCTCTTAGGCGACCTTCGCAAGATGTTAAAAGAAGAAAAAGTGGATCAAAACACTTTAGTTCTCTTTTGCTCTGAGCAAGGGAATGCCTTCCCCTTTTCAAAGTGGACCTGCTTTGATGATGGCTTATCTTCGGGCATTGTAGCTGCTTTACCGGGAGTGATCCCAGCCGGAAAGAAATTGGATCAACTCGTTTGGATTTCCGATTTTGTTCCTACTCTGATTGAAGCCGCCGGTGGAACGGTATCCGAGAAAGATTTCGATGGTCGAAGCCAATGGAGCAACTTTAATGGCGACAACAATGTGGTTCACAACTACGCTTACGGAGCCTTCACCAACTGCAACATCATCGCTAATCGAGACCGCATTTTTCCCATCCGTTCCATTCGAGACAAACGCTACACTTTGATTTGGTCTCCTCGCGCAGGTGAAGACATCACCTCCAACACCACCTTGACCCAAGCTCTCAATTGGATCCATGCCGGTGAACGAACTCCCAACCCGCCGACAACCACGGGATCTTGGCTCCTGAGGTCCTGGGAAACAAAATCTAAAACCCACGCTATAATCATCAAGCGACTTCACCATCGTCCTGAATGGGCTCTTTATGATCGTAATTCAGATCCAGAAGAATTAACTAACCTCGTTGATGATCCGAAACTCAAACCGGTACTGAGCAAGCTCAAAGGAGAATTGAAAAATTGGCTTAAAAAGTGGGACGATGAAGATCCGGTGAAGACGGAAAAGGGATTTGTTAAAAAGAACAGCCGTAAGAAAAAATAGTTTCATTTAATTTGGTTTAAATACTTACGTATGTCTTTTTCCTCTATCCTCAGGAAAAGCTTGTTGGAAGCATAGCTATACTTTTTAGAGGAATACTTTTGTTGGTTCTGGAATAAAAATTTAACTATCGGTCCCAAATTCATAACCACATCTTTAGCATTTTTTATTTTTACATTTAAAGAGGTTTCTAATTCTCCTGAATCGCTAAATTCGTAATAAAGGAGCTCAAGCTGGTCGGAGCCTTCGGGAGTCAGAGAAATTTCAAGAGCACGAGTATCTCTATATTCAGCTAACTTATCGTATTCACTAAAATCAAATCTAACCGGAAAATGCCCTTTCCAGGTTGCGTCGAGATAAATAAACTCTAATTTAATTGATGATATTGCCGAGAGTTTTATATCTCTCAATCCTTCTTTTTCGAGTTCGGGTATTTCATCCTCAAGTTGATTGAAAACCCCCCAAAAGCCAGAGTGACATCCAATATTGATGTAACCGAAACGATTCGCCACTCCTAATAATAAGAGAATAAATAGGACAAATATGATTTTCTTCATCAATATAGCTACTCCAGCATAATTGAGCTTAAATTCTAATGATCAACGGAACATCAAAATCTACCTTCATTCGATTCGCCTTCATCGCTTGCTGGATCCATTTCATCGTGGCGCATTTCTTAGATGGTATGGCTTTGGATTCTTCTACTACCCACGCTCCGATGTATATTGTGATATTAATTTCGATATTCAATCCCTTCACGGTTTATTTCACCGTACCGGCTTATCTGATTCAGGCCCTTTCCCCGTTGATTCTAATTAGTTTTTGTTGAATCTTGCTCCTTCGGAGGAAGATTCAACCGTTCCAGCAAATCTCCGATTTGCTTTCACTCCGCTAAACATAGGGTCTTCG